>DFPL01000099.1 GCA_002377245.1 Enterobacteriaceae bacterium UBA3516 | reverse complement strand
GCTTCGTCGATTTTCAGCCGGACCCTCTCATCGCGGTGGCTGTTGTGTTCTCATTGCGCAGTGTTATCGCTGCAAAACGTCATATCACTGCGGATCCCTCAGCGCTGAGCCCCCTTCCCTGGCTACCCTTCTCATGAATCAATGGATTCTGCGAACGGTTTTAACCCTTTTGTTTACAAAAACATCAAATTAATGTTAATAAAAAGTATATAAGTTATTGCTTTTATTAAATTTTCTCAAATCCGATCTGGCTCTCATTGAGTAGCATTACAAAATGTAATGATTTGTCTGGTTTATCAATATCAAGGACAAGTGAGTCATGATTACCATTGAATTTATTATTATTATTCTCTGCTTGCTACTGGGGACGCGTTTCGGCGGGATGGGGCTGGGGTTAATCAGCGGCATTGGCCTCTTTATACTGAGTTTTGTCTTTGGCCTTGAGCCAGGCAAACCGCCGGTCGACGTGATGTTGACCATTCTTGCCGTCATAGGCTGCGCCGCCACGTTGCAAACCGCAGGCGGCCTGAACGTGATGATGCAGTTTGCTGAACGTCTGTTGCGCCGTCATCCACAACACATCACCCTACTGGCCCCGTTTACCACGTGGATGCTGACCTTTCTCTGCGGCACCGGGCATGTGGTTTACACCATGTTCCCCATCATTGCTGATATCGCATTGAAGAAAAACATCCGCCCGGAACGCCCGATGGCGGTGGCTTCTATTGCCTCACAAATGGCGATCACAGCGTCACCGGTGTCGGTGGCCGTGGTGTCGTTAGTCTCCATTCTGGCGGCCCAGCATGGGATAGGTCATGCATGGAGCATCCTTGAAATTCTGGCCGTTTCCGTACCGGCATCGTTATTTGGCGTGGCTATCGCTGCATTGTGGAGCTTACGCCGTGGAAAAGATCTCGCCGACGATGCAGAATTTCAGGAAAAGCTTAAAGATCCAAAACAACGTGAGTTTATCTATGGTGCCAGCGAGACCCTGATGAACCAGCGGTTTCCGAAGGAAGCCTACTGGTCAACCTGGATCTTCTTTACCGGAATTCTGGTGGTGGTTCTGCTCGGCGCACTCCCTGACCTTCGTCCGGCCTTCGAAGTGAAAGGCAAGCTCTCGCCGTTGTCCATGAACCTGGTTATCCAGATGATGATGTTAATTGCCGGCGCCATTATGCTGGTGGTCTGCAAGGTTAATCCTTCTGCCATTTCCAGTGGTGCGGTGTTTAAAGCGGGGATGGTGGCGATCTTCTCGGTGTTTGGCGTCGCCTGGATGAGCGATACCTTCTTTCAGGCACACCTGAACGAACTAAAAATGGCACTGGAAGGGGTCGTTAAGAGCCACCCCTGGACCTATGCCATCGTGCTGTTTCTGGTATCTAAACTGGTGAACAGCCAGGCGGCGGCATTAACGGCAGTCGCTCCGATGGGACTGATGCTTGGCGTTGAGCCAAAAATGCTGCTGGCCTTCTTCCCCGCCTCTTACGGCTACTTCGTCCTGCCGACCTACCCGAGCGATCTGGCCTGTATCGGCTTTGACCGCTCCGGGACTACCCGTATTGGTAAATTCATTATCAACCACAGCTTTATTTTGCCAGGACTGATTGGCGTGAGTTGCGCCTGTGCGGCAAGCTATATGCTGGTGTCTGTCTTCTTTTAAAGCCCGCTTTATTTGGCGCGATGCGCCAAACGCCGGACATAAAAAAACCTGCCATCGCAGGTTTTTTTATTATCAGAACATAGCGCCAGGCGGTACGTCTTTGAAGGTTTTGCAGTAGGTTTCAAAAATGCTTTTCAGGATTTTGCGCAATTTCATGGTTTGCTCCGACGATTTGTTATGCAGGTGTTATCAGTTGATGTGCATATAATATGACCTTCATCACAAAACACAAGTCTTTCGTGATAGAAATCACGTTTTAAAAATCGTGGAAATGCGTTTTTTGTTAAAAATGCGTGTTAAATCTGCTGGTTAGCAAACTAAAAATATTTTGATGTTATTAAATATTTTTTGAGGGGATCAAGAGGCGTACGACAAGGATTTAACAAATGGCGAGGAAAAGGGCCGGCATCGGCCGGCCCGCAGCGCATCAGGCAAGGATTTCGCGCACGAAAGCTTCAATCTCTTTATCCTGGCAGTTCTCAAAGAAGCACTGCTGGAAACGTGGACCCGAAACGGCCGTTTTCACCAGCTCAGGATCGATAGCACGCAGGGTGTCGAGGTAATTTTCCTTCACTACCGCGGCTTTGACCTGATTCAGAATACCGGCATTACGCACCTGCGGCTCTTTACGCTCCGGCGGGTAACCTTCGCCCTTGCGCCCGGTAAAGGCTTTCTCAAAAATAAAACGAACGTTCAGCTCTGCGCCCCAGCCGAAGCCTTTAGCGAAAGGCAAGGAAAGTGCGTTGCCGTTGTTGATTTGTGCGAACAGGAAGGCGTCGGCGGGATCGATACAATAGCCGCAGATGACACCAGGGTGGATGTTCAGTGACATCAGTGCCCCTTGCCCGGTACCGCAGCCTGTGACGACGAAATCAACCGCTTTGGCATTCAGCAGAATGCTAGCCATAATACCAAGGTGGATATACGTCAGATGATGGTCATTTTCATCACTCATCCCGACGTTAAAAACCGGAAAGTCTTTTTCACCGGCAACGGCCTTAAGCTCGTTAAGAATGGTGGCGTTTTTACCCGCCTGGCTGTTTTCCATCATCAGTGCAATTTTCATCTTCATCTCCAGATTAACGTGCTCGATAGCAAATGTTAGTCAACCTTACTACCTGGTAAACATACTTTCAAATTTAATGAAAAAAGGTTTTAAAAAAGTAAATTGCCTTCACAGTTTTGCTGGCGTGAAATGAGCGCGAGGGAGAAAACGGGATGGACGATACATGCGGAAAACAAAAAGGAAGGCGGTGGTGAAATTTTTTTCCAGCATGGCCGGCGTCACCTTTTTTCTCATCACCCTGGTCGGTTATTGGTGTGGAAGTGCACCTGCAACCGCAGCCCCTGGCAAAAGTCAGACCGCGGAACAATCTGTTCCCGTCTGGCTTTATGATGCCCAGAGCTTTGAGTTCTGGCGAGATGATAAAGGCCAGTATCAGGGACTTTACCCCACGCTTATCCGTTTGATTAACGAAACCTACGGTTATCACCTGCAAATTATCCCCATTGATGGCGAAGCGATTGCCCGGCAGTTTAAGAACAATCAATACGGCGTTTATGCCGGGGTGATACGCACGGAAGATCGTGCGCGCACCCGCCTGCTCTCCTCCCGGATTTTCGATAACGAAGTGGTGGCAGCCAGCCTTAATCAGCGCGTTTTTAAAACGGAAGAGTTGACCAAAGCGCGCGTGCTGTTTCGTGCCAATGATGCCACGCTGGAACGGGTCAAACAGAGCTACCCCGCCCTCACCTTCCGTGATTTACGCATGGTGAGCAGCAGCGAAGAAGCGTTTCAGTTATTAAGTGATGATCGGGCCGACTTTTACATCAATGATGCCAGTGAGATGGAAAACACCACGCGCTATTATCAACTGTCGCGCCCTTTTCCCGCCTTACGCATTGCCAGCGTGTTTGCTTTTAGTCCTGAGCTCGTCAGCCTGCGCAGCACCTTCAACACCTTCATTGATGACGCCTGGCGAAGCGGCAAAATGCAGCAGCTGTTAACGGAAAATAAACGGCAGTATCTGTTGAGTCGTATTACGGTGAGCGACGATGAGCAGGCGTGGTTACAGGCAAACCGCCTTGAGCTCTGGTTGCCAAAAAATGAAAACTTCGCCCCGCTTATCTGGCGCGATCGCTCCGGCTATCATGGCTCAGCCATTGATATGATTAATGACATGCGCGACTTAATGCATATTAATGTCGACGTGCATTATGTTGATGATTATTTCTCAGAACTCCGTCGTCAGAACTGGCCCATTAAACTGGTTGAGTTGATTGACGTTCGCGATCCGTCGCCACCAGAGGGGATGATTGGGCCGACGATTTCCTGGCATAACGTTTACTACAACCGCATCGGCCAGCCGTTTCTGTGGGATGAAGAGCAGATTCGCCACCAGCGTGTCGGAGTGATTAAAGGTAGCTTCTCACAATTTTATTTGCAGCAACGCTATGCCAGCGACATTACGCTCGTAACTTATGCCAGTGTCGATGGACTGATCTCGGGTCTCGAAAACGATAAAATTGACTTTGTGCTCGGCGATTTAAGCACCATGGAGAGCTCGCTGCGCGGCAATGAGTTGTTCCGGGGTGTCCTGAAGGTCGCAGGCATCACTCGCTCAGAATACCGGATTGGCTCACGGGTCGATAACGACCATCCGCTGCACAGTCTGATGACCAGGCTGCATCGGTTGTCAAACTACCGTACCCAGCTTGAGCGTAGTGAGCCCCCTTCCGCTTTCCCGGAATTAACCCGCAACACGCTGAAAATCATCAGCGTTCTGCTCCTTATTACCGTTATCTTCAGCCTCTTTCTGCTGGTCATTATGTGGCGACACATGAAGCAGAATCGTGTGGTGAATCGCAACATTGTACAGGCGATGGAAAAAGTAAACCGCGCACATGATGATGAGACGGGCAGCCACATTCAGCGGGTGGCCAGGTATTGTGGTTTTCTCGCCAGGGAATTACATCTGTCTCGTCGCGTCGTCAGGGATATCGAAAATTTTGCCTCCCTGCATGACGTGGGCAAAATCGCTGTGCCAGAGCGAATCTTACGCAAACAGGGCCCCCTCACACCGGAAGAGTTTGATGAAATGAAGCTGCACACTCTTAAGGGCTGGCGGATCATTCAGGGGCTGTCGCTGGGCCCGATTGCGGAGAACATGATTCATTTCCATCATGAGAAATGGGATGGCAGCGGTTACCCGGAAGGGCTTCGCGGTGAACAAATACCGCTGGAAGCTCGCATTCTCGCACTCGCCGATGTTTACGATGCCCTGCGTCAGAAACGAATATACAAACCCAGCTTCAGCCATACGCAGGCATCGCAGATCATCGCCGATGGCGCAGGTCGCCATTTTGATCCGCTGCTGGTGGCACTGTTTCGTCAACATCACGCACAATTTGCGCTGATCTACGACAGCCTTGCCGACTGAGTTTGAGTTGTTGTGCATAAAAAGGCCTGTTCCGCAGGCTATTCCAGCGATTGCCCACGCCCTGCCCGTGTAAGATGCAACAATGCCCATAAAAAACAGAGCGAATTCATGAACAAAATCAGTGTTGCCGCCGCATTGTTGCTGCTCACCGGGTGCACCATCACCAAAGAACCTAAAGTGAGCAGCGTTGATACCACCAGCGGCATCGTGCGGCTTAGTTTTAGTGAAGCGATGATGCAATCGGCACGCTATGACAGCTATACCACTCAGGGTACGGCCAATAAACAGTGCCAGCAGATGGGCTATGCCACCGCTGTGGCTTACGGCCAGCCTATTTCCACCTGTAGCGTTATTAGCGGTTCAGTGTGCATGAATACCACGGTGACCATTCAGTATCAGTGTCGCGGTATTGCTTTTAATCAAACTGCTTCCGCCGGGACACAAGCCTGGTAATCCCCCTGCCAGCGTTAATTCGCTGGCCATAATGCCATTTAATTAATTAAAGAATAATTATCATTTGCAGTGGTAATAATAATGCAATGCGTTTTATTCCCATTCTCATTGTTAATAAATGAATTTTTTATTTTACCTTTTGCAAATAATTAAATAACAAATTATAGTGGCGACACTTTACTCCCCTTTATTATTTTCTGGAGCTGCACCATGTTAAAAGCTGAAATGATTGAAAAACTCAATGAGCAGATGAATCTGGAACTCTTTTCTTCTCTGCTTTATCAACAGATGAGTGCCTGGTGCAGCTTTAACAGTTTTGAAGGTGCTGCCGCCTTTTTGCGTCGCCATGCGCAGGAAGAGATGACGCACATGCAGCGCCTGTTCGACTATCTCACCGACACCGGCAGCCTGCCCCGCATCAGCACCATTCAGATGCCGGTTGCGGAATACGCTTCCCTGGATGAGTTATTCCGTGCCACTTACGAACACGAACAGTTAATTACGCAAAAAATTAATGAACTTGCCCATGTTGCCATGACGTCTCAGGATTATCCTACGTTCAATTTCCTGCAGTGGTACGTTGCCGAACAGCACGAAGAAGAGAAACTCTTTAAATCGGTTATTGATAAACTGACCCTTGCAGGTAAAAGTGGTGAAGGTCTTTATTTCATCGATAAAGAACTGTCCACCCTCGATACGGCCAATTAATAATCCGTGCGGTAATGGAGATTCATTACCGCATTATTTTAATGGCGACAGATTTTACTTTCGTGTGTTGAAAACCCCTCTTCTACCGGAATAAACTTTCCGCGTGACGCCAGAAATGCCACCAGTTCCGCAGCCGTCATCTCAGATGCAGAACAGGTATGAAAACGCGCCTGCTCCCCGAATCGCCTTGTAATGGCTTCCACCAGACTCTTTTCTGAATACCTCTCTGCCGATTCCAGCATCATGTTAAGCACTTCATGACCGTGTATTGTCGCCATAACCCCTCCGGTTAAAAATGGCATAGTAAACGGCACCCTGAAAAGGTGTGTTGCGCTGCGACAGGTTTACACGCATCGGACGCAAAGGTTTCACCCACTCGACCCAGCTTGAAAAAGCGAGGTCAGGGCCATCACTTCTTCGCAAACTTTTCTTTACATCCTCTGTAAGGGTGGTTTGACGAATATGCTGTTTTCACTTACTCTGCGCCGCATATTTGTATATCCAGCCCTATCTGTTACAGAGGAAAGCGTGAAAAATCGAACACTTGGTAGTGTTTTTATCGTTGCTGGCACCACCATTGGTGCCGGGATGTTGGCCATGCCACTGGCCGCAGCCGGGGTCGGTTTTGGTGTAACGTTGGTGTTACTGGTGCTGCTTTGGGCGGTCATGTGCTACACCGCTCTGTTGCTACTTGAAGTCTATCAGCACGTTCCGGCCGATACCGGGCTGGGTTCAATAGCACGCCGTTACCTGGGCCGGTATGGTCAATGGGTCACCGGTTTTAGCATGATGTTTTTAATGTACGCGTTGACTGCTGCCTACATGAGCGGTGCTGGCGAGTTGCTGGCCTCCAGTTTGAGCGACTGGACGGGCGTTTCTCTCTCTCCGGTTTACGGCGTGCTGCTCTTTACCCTGGTGGCGGGTGGAGTGGTCTGCATTGGCACCTCGCTTGTGGATCTTTTTAACCGTTTTCTGTTTAGCGCGAAGATTATTTTCCTGCTCGTGATGCTGGCACTACTCGTGCCACACATTCACCACGCAAACTTACTGTCGTTGCCGCTGGAGAAAGGTCTCGCACTGTCGGCCATTCCGGTCATCTTCACCTCTTTTGGGTTCCATGGCAGCGTGCCCAGTATCGTCAGCTATATGAATGGCAACATTCGTAAGCTACGTTGGGTATTTATTACAGGCAGTGCGATCCCTCTCGTCGCCTATATTTTCTGGCAACTGGCAACCCTGGGAAGTATTGAGTCATCAACCTTTGCCGGGCTGCTGGCAAACCATGCGGGGCTGAACGGTCTGTTGCAGGCGCTTCGGGAAGTTGTGGCTTCGCCACACGTAGAACTTGCCGTACATCTTTTTGCTGATCTGGCGCTGGCAACCTCATTCCTCGGCGTATCGCTAGGACTCTTCGATTATCTGGCCGATCTGTTCCAGCGCAGAAATAACGCGATGGGACGGGTGCAATCAGGGCTTATTACCTTTCTGCCACCCCTGGCCTTCGCGCTTTTCTACCCACGCGGTTTCGTCATGGCGCTGGGCTATGCCGGTGTCGCCCTCGCCGTGCTTGCACTGTTGCTGCCTGCATTGCTGGTCTGGAAGAGCCGTCATGCGCACCCGGATGCCCCTTACCGGGTCGCGGGTGGCAAACTTGCGCTTGTTACCATAATGGCCTGCGGCATCGGCATTATTCTGGTGCAGTTTGCTATCGTCATCGGGTTTTTACCGGAAGTCGGCTAAAAAAGGGGCTCATGTCTGAGCCCCTTCTCTTTTAATGCAAACAACAGCTTTTGAACTTCCTGCCACTGCCACACGGGCAAGGATCGTTACGCCCCACTTTGACACCGTTCACAATCGGCTGCTGCATGACCGGCTGCTGTGGGTTAGCTGACCAGTAATCGTAAAGGCGCAGCGCGGCAGGACGAATAGCGTCCAGGCTATGGTTAAACTGCACTTCGTCCATCTCATCCAGGCGAGCGAAGTTCTCTTCAGTACCGTGCAGCGCGATGGCATTGAGGTCGGCTTTCAATGCGTCCGGCAGTGCCGACCAGTCGCTTAGACCAACACCGCGCATATAGCCAAAGCACCACTCTTCCACTATGGTAAAGAGTCTGCCGTCCACTTCATTCTCACCAAATACGGGCTCAAACTGATCCGGATAGTGGCTCAGCCGCTCGGCAATGTCATTCATGTGCTTGAAACAGAGATTGATAAAACGATCCATTTCACGATCGTTCTTCCAGCGAGGGATATTCTTTTCGCCCCCCCAAATAGCCACTAACCAGCGGTCAGGTTCAACCACAACCGGACCAGACAACACCGCCGTCAGCAGACCGTCCAGCTCAGCGACGTCCATAATAGATTCATCGTCATGCGCATAAGACATCAATGTCTCTTCCAGCCACTGCAATTCGTTTTCGTTTAATGGGCCTTCGGTCATATGATGAACTCCTGAGGGCGAGGGGATTAATGGGAACTGCCTGAAGGGTAAAACAAAATAGTTAAAACAGAAAAACCACCCGGAGGTGGTTTCACGACACTGCCGGCAATGATACCCATGCCGGACAAAAAATATCAAGTGGTAATCATACTTTATAAAATGATGAATAAAATATGTACTACGCCTGGTTAGTGAAAATGGCTGGCTGAAACAGCTTCAGATATAACGCCTTATCACCGGGATAATCCTGGCCAGATAAACCACAACCATGCAAACAGTAAATATCATCAGTTGCCATAAAACACAGGCAATAAGCGGATGCATACTGGTTAAAAAGTTTAGATAGTAGGGAAAGGTTCTTACCAACACAAAATCTGAGATCAAATAGGTGCCAAACACACATAAAGCCATTGTATGTATCAGGCCCTTACTTTTCACCAAGATTTTATTGTTAGCGACACGCTTTATTATATAAAAGAAAGATAAACTTTCAACGATGGTATTGAGTGACTGAAGATCGCTCCAGCTCAAGTACCTTCCGTAGCCGAGATCAAATTGACTCCACGAAATCAAGACGGCAAATGTCACTGAAATTATAAAAGCCGCAATCGCAATAGCCAGAAGTGCTGACGATGAAGGGACGTATTTTTGTACATAGTACCCGGCGCATAAATAGCCTACCGGATAGGCAAAGAATGTTAATTCTATCTTTGCATAGGCCTGAACACCCAGACCATGCGTTAAGCTATACAAAAAACCGAAAAGCAGTAAAGAGATGATCAGCAACATCTCGATGTCTCTTTTATCCAGCGCCTTAATCAGCCGCTGAAGAAAAGGCAGCGCAAAGAGGATGCCAATATAAAGGTAAAGATACCATAACGCATTCGAGGCCGGTTTGCCTGTCAGCGTTTTTATCGTCTGCAGCCCATCACTAAACGTTGTGGGGAACGCATTGTTTACATAAAGATAAAACATTGAAAAAACGACCAGAACCACCATCATTCTGCCTATTCTTTTTGCATGTACAGAATAAGGCTCCACACGTGATAATAAAACCGCGCCCGTAGCCATTATAAAAACAGGCACGGCGACCCGGCATAAATAAAAATAAGTTAGTGATGAAAACCACGTGATGGAGGGAGAAAGCGATAAAAAAATCTGGCTGTTAGTGTGGTTTACAATCACCAAAAATATGGCCAGTACTTTTGCCAGGTCAAGATACAGGTAGTGATCTTTTTGCATTTATGCGGTCACATACAATCATGGGTAAAATGTCAATAAATGTAAATATATATGACGTTTAACGATATGCAAGAAATTAATCGGATAAACGTGCCTCTGTATGCTTTTTTCTAACAAGGTGACATAAATTTGACTTAAGGTATGCCAGATCATATATCTTGCAAAAGCGCGATCATCCAACTCAGTAACTGTGTTTTTGAACAAAGAAGAACTCTAATAATGTACCCGCTTTTTTTAGAGGTCACTGCCTTCAATTAGAGTGACTTTAGAGAGGTGCAAGAATATATTCTTTCCGGTGTTGTACCCTATTCACTTTGCATTTTTAACATGATGTCCAGGCTTCCCACAGTTATCAGGCTCCATTCTGCAATGGCCTAATCATTACTCTGGCGGATGACGGCAGTCGGTATGAGTAAAAGGTGCGGGGAGAATTTCAGGCAGCCGTGGAAGAGGATTTGTTTTGCCCGACGGGAAGCCACATTACAAAAACAAAAAAACCACCCGGAGGTGGTTTCACGACACTGCTTATTGCTTTGATTATTCTTGTTTTTCCCATGGTACCCGGAGCGAGACTTGAACTCGCACAGCGCGAACGCCGAGGGATTTTAAATCCCTTGTGTCTACCGATTCCACCATCCGGGCTCGGGAAGAAATTGGAGGCGCGTTCCGGAGTCGAACCGGACTAGACGGATTTGCAATCCGCTACATAACCGCTTTGCTAACGCGCCAAATTCTTCAGGCTTTTCAGCCAGCACCCGCAAAACGCCGATGCTTTTAAACTGGAGCGGGAAACGAGACTCGAACTCGCGACCCCGACCTTGGCAAGGTCGTGCTCTACCAACTGAGCTATTCCCGCATATCAAGTTATGTTGCAATCACTTGATTTTGTTATCTTCTGGAAGCCTGCGCTGCCGTCTGATGCGATGCATTCTACTTACCTGGCGCACTGAGTCAACGTTATTTTTCAAAACCGGGATCGTTTGATGAAAATTAACGCGATACGATCACTGATCGAGCAAATCGCCGCGTGCAGCGTTCAAATACTGCAGCATTGACCACAATGTCAGAACCGCAGCAACGAGGAACAGCGCAATCCCTGCCCACTCGACCCACTCATTTGGACGCCATAACATCCAGGTCAAAGCAGCCATCTGCGCCGTGGTTTTGACTTTCCCAACCCAGGACACGGCCACACTGTTACGCTTACCCAGCTCGGCCATCCACTCCCTAAGGGCAGAGATGATAATTTCACGCGCAATCATGGTGGCCGCAGGCAGCGTCACCCACCAGCTATGGTAATGCTCTGCCACCATGACCATGGCGATCGCAACCAGCACTTTATCGGCAACCGGATCAAGAAACGCGCCAAAACGCGTACTCTGGTTCCAGCGACGCGCCAGATACCCGTCAAACCAGTCTGTTACCGCGGCAACAAGAAAAATCAGTGCGGAAGCAAAAGGCGCCCACGGAACAGGGAGATAAAACGCCAGCACAAAGAATGGAATCAGGATGACGCGGAACAGGGTGAGCAACGTAGGGATATTAAATTGCATAATGACGGTAACTGTCTGTTGTCAGTAAATTTTGACCCTATGTTGCTACAGAGCCCCTAATGTTTCAACGAGTAGTAGATCTTTTCTGCCAGGCCTTGCGAGATGCCCGGCACTTTTGCAATTTCTTCGACGCTGGCATTCACCAGCCCTTGCAGACCGCCCATGTATTTTAGCAGCATCTGGCGGCGCTTCGGTCCAACACCTTCAATCGTCTCAAGGCTGCTGGTATTTTTAACTTTAGCCCGTTTTTTACGGTGACCGCTGATCGCATGATCGTGCGATTCATCACGAATGTGCTGAATAACGTGCAGCGCGGGTGAATCCGGCGGTAAGCTGAATCCCTCCCCTTCCGGTTCGAAGAACAGCGTTTCCAGACCGGCCTTACGGTCGACCCCTTTTGCTACGCCCAGTAACAGCGGGTGGGTTTTATCCCAGGGCACATCAAGTTCCGCGAACACGGCTTTCGCCTGCCCCAGTTGGCCTTTGCCGCCATCGATGATGATCACATGCGGGATCTTGCTCTCTTCTATTGCTTTTCCATAACGTCGACGCAGCACCTGATTCATTGCAGCGTAATCATCGCCGGGGGTAATGCCGGTGATGTTGTAACGACGGTATTCGGCGCGCAGCGGGCCGTTCGCATCAAACACGACACAAGACGCCACCGTCTGTTCGCCCATAGTATGGCTGATATCAAAACACTCCATGCGCCTGACTTCCGGCATCTTCAGGAGCGTTGCCAGTGCAATAAGTCGCTGACTGACGGTGGATTGCTGAGCCAGTTTGGTGCTCAATGCTATGGCCGCATTGGTACGCGCCAGTTTTAAATAACGCGCGCGATCCCCACGAGGTTTTGTCTGCACATTGATTTTACGCCCCGCCAGTTCGGAGAGTGAGTCCGCCAGCAGCGTTTTATCACTGAGGGTAAAATCGAGCAGGATTTCGCCCGGTAGCGTGCGCATCTGGCTCCCCTGCAGATAGAACTGCCCAACAAAGGTTTCGACCACCTCCTCCAGTTCCGTACCGCCAGGAACCTTCGGGAAATAGCTGCGGCTCCCCAGAACCTTACCCTGACGAATAAAGAGCACGTGGACGCATGCCATACCGGCATCAAACGACACACCGATAACATCCAGATCGTCACCCGAATTAGAGACAAACTGTTTTTCGGTTACGCGTCGTACGGCCTGGATTTGATCGCGAATGCGCGCAGCCTCTTCAAACGCCAGCGACTGACTGGCCTTTTCCATTCGCGCGATTAGCTGGGTTAATACCTGGTCGTCTTTTCCCGAGAGGAACAGACGCACATACTCGACCTGCTGCGCATACTCTTCTTCGCTCACCAGACCGGCAACACAAGGCCCAAGGCAACGGCCTATCTGATATTGCAGGCAGGGACGCGAGCGGTTGCGGTAGACGCTGTTTTCGCACTGGCGTACCGGGAAAATTTTTTGCAACAGCGCCAGGGTTTCACGAACGGCATAGCCGTTAGGAAACGGGCCAAAATACTCCCCTTTCGCATGCTTTGCCCCACGGTGCATTGCCAGCCGAGGGTGCGTATCTGCACTCAGGAAAATAAAAGGATATGATTTATCATCGCGCAGCAAGACGTTGTAGCGCGGTTGATAGAGTTTGATGTAATTGTGTTCAAGCAGTAGCGCTTCTGTCTCGGTATGGGTCACCGTGACGTCAATTTGCGCTATTTGTGCCACCAGCGCTTCGGTTTTACGCGACGCAAGGTGGCTACGAAAGTAGCTGGAAAGACGCTTCTTGAGATCTTTGGCTTTGCCTACGTAGATGACCGTGCCGCCGGCGTCATACATACGGTAAACGCCGGGGTTGCTGGTCACGGTCTTAAGGAAGGCTTTTGAATCGAAAACTTCATTCACTGACTTGCTAACGTCTCCGCATTACACAGACCATGGCGTATTGCCAGGTGCGTCAGTTCAACGTCACCGTGGATGTTCAATTTACTGAACATACGATAACGATAACTGTTCACCGTTTTAGGACTGAGGTTCAGTTGTTCAGAGATCTCATTGACCTTCTGACCTTTGGTGATCATCAGCATAATCTGCAATTCGCGTTCAGACAAACTCTCGAACGGTGAATCGGCTTCGGGCTCGATCTGACTCAATGCCATCTGTTGAGCAATATCAGAGGCGATGTAACGCTGCCCGGCATGGACCGAGCGAATGGCGTTCACCATCTCCTGTGGCGCCGCGCCTTTACTCAGGTAACCTGCAGCACCGGCCTGCATCACTTTGGTCGGCAGAGGATTTTCAGTGTGAATCGTTAACATGATGACTTTGGTATCGACATTAAGACGCACTATTTTACGCGTTGCTTCAAGGCCGCCGATACCGGGCATGTTCATGTCCATCAATACCACGTCGACGGAATTACTCCGGCACCATTTAACGGCATCTTCACCGCAACAAACTTCGCCAGAAACTTTTATGCCCTTAATATCTTCGAGAATGCGTCGTATCCCTGCGCGCACAAGTTCGTGGTCATCAACAAGAAGTACGTTGATCAAAGGAATATCTCCAGAAGAGGGGGTGACGCTGCTGCAAACTAATTCCTCTCATACTAACGGTTTTTATCATGGTAATGAAAGGTAAATAATGCAGCGCCCTGCATTTGACGCACGTTTTTGGAAATTAACCTGTACATGGTGTGGAAACTTCCGCAACACGCGGGAGGGACAACAGTGCAATTCAAAAATCAGCTTTCAAAAAGTTACCCAAAAGTCAGTGGGCGCGCTGAATATAAAAATGAAAGTTGTAACAATAATTAACCGGCGCAATACCTCGGTTAAACATATATTTGCAGAGCAATATTGGAAAACGAATAAGCGGCAACAGTTTAATTTAATAAACCGCCGACGGGAGTTCAAAAAACAACCACTGCTGATTTACTAAAATGTTGTGGTATACTCCGCCGCTTTGACATTCTATGTCGCGCGAAGATACTGTAACGTAACGAGGTAATTACATGAGCACCCCTGATTTCACCACTGCTGATAATAGCCAGGAACTGGCTCAGGAAGTCTCCTGCCTGAAGGCAATGGTCACGCTGATGTTGCAGGCGATGGGACAGGCTGATGCGGGTCGCGTAATCCTGAAAATGGAGAAGCAAATCGCGGGTCTGGAAGATGACGCTCAGGCGGCAGTGTTCTCAAACACCGTTAAGCAGATTAAGCAGGCTTACCGTCAGTAAGCGAATCCGGCTGGTGGCTAATGATTGGCTGGCAGCCGGTTTTCGTCTGGCACGCAGAACCGTTGTGACGCTCAAATCATCCCTATTGCGGCAGCGTAGCAGGCAATTTGGGTCTTATTCGGCGCGTTAAACTTCTTCTGCATATTCTTTTGATGGAAGTTCACCGTATTCTCTGAAATCGATAAAATTATTGCGATTTCTGCCGAGGTTTTCCCTTCCGCTGTCCATCTCAGAATCTCTTTTTCACGCTTGCTGAATTTCATCTCCGGGGCTGTAACCATATCGTCGCCCAATCGGACCAACGCAAGCAGACTGAGTTGCACCAGCAGTTGTAAACGCAACTCCAGGTCATCACCTTCCCTTACTTTGCCGAGCGTACTGGCCCGCGACACCGAGAGAAAACCGAGTGCGTGATTAGGCAGCATCATGCATTGAGTGACCCCTTTACGTAGTCCGTGATCCCGTGCAGCGTCCCACAGCATCGGCGCTTCGTGGAATAAGGTATCATTCCACGGCAGATGGCCGTGCATAAAATTCTCCGCCTTCAGTACCGGATCGATAGCGGAATAATTCTCCGCCAGGTAATGCGTCATCCACACCTCGGGATATGACGATTCGATATTGATTTTAGGACGAGTAAAGGGCACCGGGTGGCGAACACACAGCGAAAAATAGTCATATTCCAGTTCCTGCGTTTGACGCTTCAACTCAGAATATACTTCATCCGTGCAGCTCATCTCCTGAAAACGCAGTAGCGTCTCTTTGCGCCACTTAAAAAAGTCATTCTCCCACATCTGACGGATATCACCCCTGCCACTAATCATTATTATTATGAATCCAATAAATTAACACATAAAACTTTTTTATAAGTATAAAATATCTTTCTATGGGGGAAATAATTTGAAACCTGGGTTCAATATTCAGGCAAAACAGGTTAGGTTTCCTCGGGTTGCCTGAAGGTTTTGAGACAGCGGGGGATATATCCCCGACAGATGTGGCTGTAATAAATTAGCAGAAATAAATTTAACTTAAGTTTTACTTATTCTCAGGATCGGGAATTAACCTTTCCAGACCCTGAGTGGGTTACTGCATCAGAAATTTCTCCAGAAACTGCCGGGTACGCGGCTGTTGCGGATCGGCAAAAAGCGACTTCGCAGGGCCCTGCTCGACAATCCGCCCCTGATCCATAAAAATGGCCCGGTCGGCAACATCACGCGCAAAACTCATCTCATGCGTGACGATGACCATGGTTCGTTTTTCCTGCGCTAGCTGACGTATGGTATTCAGGACCTCGCCCACCAGCTCTGGGTCCAGCGCCGAGGTCGGTTCATCAAACAGAATCACATCCGGGCGCATTGCCAGCGCACGGGCAATGGCCACCCGCTGCTGCTGCCCGCCTGATAAGCGCCGGGGATAGCTGGTCTCTTTACCGCTCAGGCCCACTTTTGCCAGCAGTTCACGCGCCCGCGTTGACGCCTCTTCCTTCCCTTCCCCTTTCACAATCACCGGCCCTTCGATGATATTTTCAAGCACGGTACGGTGAGGAAATAAGTTGAAGCTCTGGAAAACAAAACCCACGCGCTGGCGAAGCTCACGAATTTGCGCCTTTTGTTGGCTCAGCGCCCGCCCGGTATCAATGGTAATCTGGCCGACCCGAATGGAGCCATCTTCCGGCTGTTCCAGCAGGTTAATGCTACGCAAAAGCGTGGTTTTACCCGAGCCACTCGGCCCGATAATGGCGACCACTTCCCCCTCTTCTACTTCCAGATCGATACCGTGCAGCACCGTCTGACCGTGAAATTTCTTCACCAGGTTCTTCACTTCAATGGCACTCATTTCGGCTCACGCTCCTGACGATTAAGCTGATTTTCGAAGTAGTTTTGTAAGGCGGAGAGAACGGTCGCCATCACCCAGTAGATCAGAGAGGCGGCAAGATACATGGTGAAAACCTCCAGCGTACGGGAGGTGATTAACTGCGCCTGGCGGAACAATTCCGGCACCTGAATCGTCGCGGCCAATGAGGTATCTTTGACCAGGCTAATAAAACTGTTGCTGAGCGGCGGCAAGGCGACGCGAGCAGCCTGCGGCAGAATGGCGCGCCTGAGCGTCTGCCAGGGCGTCATCCCAATACTGGCTGCGGCCTCCCACTGACCTTTATCGATGGAGGAAATCGCCGCGCGTAAGGTTTCAGACGTGTAGGCTGCCGTATTGAGCGACAAACCGATCATCGCCGCGGGAATGGGATCCAGCTCGATTCCAAACTGGGGCAAACCGTAGTAGATCATAAAAAGCTGCGCGATAAGCGGCGTGCCGCGAAATATCGAAATGTAGATGCGCGCCAGCCAGCGCACGGGCCAGACAGGGGACATGCGCATCAGGGCCAGCACAAAACCCAGCAGCAGGCCAAAAATCATGCCACCAATACTCAGTTGGAGCGTAAAAACAGCACCTTTGAGCAGGAAGGGCGCGGAGTCCAGAATCAGTTGTAAGCTCTCTTGCATTATGATTGCTACGCCTTGCGATTAAACGTGAGGATGGTAGGCGAAGAGCGCCGGTGCACCACCCGTATGAATAAACAGAACGGGCCCTTCATCTTTAAACCGTTTCTGGTTAATGCCATCGATCAGCCCTGCCATCGCTTTTCCGGTGTAGACCGGGTCAAGTAAAATCCCTTCCAGGCGCGCCAGCAATTTTACCGCTTCACTGCCTTCATCGTTAGGTGTGCCGTAGCCAGGGGCAAAAT
>DFPL01000096.1 GCA_002377245.1 Enterobacteriaceae bacterium UBA3516 | reverse complement strand
GACTGGTGAGCTTAGCCACAGCGACAACCTGACCCACAACACCCTTATCGCTGATAACTGGCTGACCTTCATACACACCGTTGACGCTGCCCTTGTCGATAACCACCTGATCGCTGTAAGGATCGTTAACCGTAGAGATAACCTGGGTCACCATCTTCTGTTCGTCCTGGCGCAGGGGCGAACCCAGCAGCTCGCGCAACCGCGCGTTCTCCTGTTTGTATTGACCTAACATCAGCAGCTCGCTGTTTTTCAGCAGTAACTCCTGACGTAATGCCCGATTTTCCAGTTCGAGTTGATCGCGCGAGGACAGCGTCTGCGACATGCTGTCGAGTAATTCGCGAGGACCATTGGATATAAAATAGAAAGGGCTGACGGCAGTATCCATGTACGTTCTGATTTGACTGAACGTACCCAGGCGGCTGTCCGCAATGATTACACCCAGCGCCACAACAACCGCCAGAAAAAGGCGAATCTGTAGCGACGGGCCACGGCTAAAAATTGGCTTCATAGGCTATGCGTATTCTCAGGCCAGGCAAACCCGGGACAAACACTGACCCGGGTTTGACGCAGACTATTCTTCGCTGAACAAATCGCCGCCGTGCATATCGATCATTTCCAGTGCCTTGCCGCCGCCACGCGCTACGCAAGTCAGTGGATCTTCTGCAACTACGACAGGAATACCTGTCTCTTCCATTAACAGGCGGTCGAGGTTACGCAGCAGCGCACCACCACCAGTCAGAACCATACCGCGCTCGGAGATATCGGAAGCCAGTTCTGGCGGGCACTGCTCCAGAGCTACCATAACCGCACTGACGATGCCGGTCAGCGGCTCTTGCAGCGCTTCGAGAATTTCGTTGGAGTTCAGGGTGAAACCGCGGGGTACACCTTCTGCCAGGTTACGACCACGCACTTCGATTTCGCGTACTTCGTCGCCAGGGTATGCAGAACCGATTTCATGCTTGATACGTTCAGCTGTCGCTTCACCAATCAGTGAACCGTAGTTACGACGGACATAATTAATGATCGCTTCATCAAAACGGTCACCGCCGATACGTACAGAGGAGGAATACACGACGCCGTTCAGGGAGATAACGGCAACTTCTGTCGTACCGCCACCAATATCCACCACCATAGAACCGGTCGCTTCAGAAACCGGCAGGCCAGCACCGATTGCAGCCGCCATCGGCTCTTCAATCAGGAAGACTTCACGGGCACCTGCGCCTTGAGCGGACTCACGAATCGCACGACGTTCAACCTGGGTAGCGCCAACCGGCACACACACCAGTACACGCGGGCTTGGACGCATAAAGCTGTTGCTATGCACTTGTTTAATAAAGTGCTGAAGCATTTTTTCAGTCACGAAGAAGTCGGCGATAACACCATCTTTCATCGGGCGAATGGCAGCGATATTGCCCGGAGTACGCCCAAGCATTTGCTTCGCGTCATGACCGACAGCGGCGACACTCTTCGGTGAGCCGGCACGATCCTGACGAATGGCCACAACGGAAGGCTCATTCAATACGATGCCTTGTCCTTTTACATAAATCAGGGTATTCGCAGTACCCAGGTCAATGGACAGGTCATTGGAAAACATGCCACGAAATTTTTTCAACATACTAAGGGATAATCCTGAAAGCTGGGGCGGAAAAATAAAATCCGCTTACTTTACCAACCACACGTAGCAGCGACAAGGCGCAAAAATCGTCTGCGACGGTGAAAATTAGTGCAGTTTGTTTCCTTTGTTACAAACAACCTGACTCATTCAGGGTTGGAAAGTAGCGGGAGCAGTCCGTGCCCGGTGTTTGCAACCTGTCAAAGGTCAAAACTCGCGTTTACGCTGTAACATTCCGGCAGGCAGACAAGCACACCCCCATTGGACACAGCGCGCATTATTCTACGTGAAAACGACTTAAACAGCAGTTCAAACCGAGTAACTTTGCGAATATTTTTTCACGCTGGTATCGAGAGGTTGTGAAGCGGCAATAAAATCGCCCTGACCACCAGAAACGCCACGTTCAATCAGTGTCTGCCACTCACTTCGTGAGCGAACCCCGGTGGCAAATACGCGCGTACGCGTTCCTTTGCAGGCTTCCACCAGGCTTTGTACCAGCAACTGATTTTCAGTGCGTTTTTCGATATTTCTAATCAGCCCCGGATGCAGCTTGAGTAACTCTACATCCAGCGCCTTAATCCAACTGGTACTGACAAGTGTCAGACCGGCCTGGGTAACGGCGATACGCGCCCCGAGAGCATTCACTAATCGCACCACGGGCTGTAAGCGACTGATGTGTTGACAAACATCTGCCTCTGCAAGTTCAAAAATAATCCGTTTCCGTTGTGATTTTTCGCACTGCATAAGGGTATCGCGCAGCCAGCGCTGGAAACGGGGGCGAATGAGCGACTCGACGGTGATCTGGATAGCGAGGTTTTCTTCCGGCCAAAAACCTAAATACGGAATCAGTCGACCTATTTGCAGGCGGTCATACTCCTCCGATAACCCAAACTGCAATACCATCGGCATGTATTCAGCTGCAATGACTTCCTGATCGCCATCGTAAATACGGCACATAAGTTCACGATGGTGCACTTGCCCATCGCGATTAATCGCCGGTTTCTGATACACCCTCGGCCCACCACGGCTCAGCATATTTTCGATAAGGGTTCGCCAGCGAACATTGCCTCTTCCCTGTTCCGGCAATGCGTCATCATAAACTGACCAGCTGTTCCCGCCCTGCAATACCGCATTACGGGTTGCCGCCTCGGCATGCTCCATCACCTGTTCCGTTGACTGCCCACTGCGCCAGGCACAAACGCCGATGTGCATCATATCTTCCTGGTCGAGCATTTTGCTTGGCGGCAGTCCATCTAATGCTTTCAAAATTTGCCCGGCAATGCTTTCCGCTTCTTTGAGTGTGCGATGAGGTAGCAGGACAGCAAAATCACTGCGGTGATAACGCGCGAGCAGCGAACCGGGGTAACGCATAATAAAGGTAGAGAGCAGGTTGATGAGCATAAACAGATGCTCCTCAACAACGGCTCTGCCCCAGTTATCCCGCAGCAGGTCAAAATCCGGCAGACGAATCATCATCACGACGCCGTGGACACCGACTTTTTCCTGATCTTCTAATAAGGTTGCCAGCTGATTATCAAAGAAGAGACGATTATTGAGGCCGGTCTTAGTGTCCTGCGCGGCGTAAGAGCGAATCATGGTATCAATATGGCTACGCTGATCGCTGGCAAACTGTATTTCTGCCAACAGAACATCCAGCGCGCTGCTGGCCCGCGACGGCCATTCATAGATCGAGCCGCGGGCGCCAATCCCACGCTCCCCGTTCAGGATGCGGGTAGACCGCATCTCAAGCAGCTCCTGGCCTGAGAGCTGACGACGTATCCAGCGCACTGACAGGAAGATAATCAGAATCATAAAGCCCATCGCCAGCGTCAACGGGACCGTGGTGACCAGAGAGCTAAGGTAATTTGCCATCGGGTCCTGGTACATCATGGTGATGGTCATGCCGGGGTTTTTAATCGACGCGATGTCCAGTTTGCGGAACTGAAAATTGCTGCCTGCCGGGCGATAACTGCTTTTACGTGTGTGCTCTAGTAGCGTCTGCTTTCCCTGTCGAATCTCGATGCCAACGATATCCACAGGCACCATCATTTCATCCAGCTGAGATAAAAGCTCAGGGGGGGAAGTAAAGATCAGGCGCGAGTCGACAACCACCGCCACCGATTCAACACGATTAGCCACCTTGGACTGGATAGCATTATAAAAGCTTAATGCGCTCCCCAGCAGGGTAACGAACATCGCCAGGCCTGTGAGCAGTGTCATAAAAGCTGAAAATTTCGTCGTTAATCGCATCCTTGTGTTAACTCCGTAGTGTGAAAGAACGAGACGCGACCTACTCTGGCTTTGAATGAGTAAGTGCTAACTAGCGAAACGAGCCCGGCATACTAGCAGGCCTGACGTTTCTGGCAATCAGTATTGCAATGGCCTATCGGAGTATAGTCCGCAGAAATTTTTTGCCAATCATCCCCGTGAGCAATGGCATACAGAGGGGCATTCTACTTTCAGGACTTCAATTTTTCGTGATATTCCTCCGCGAGCACTCACCCCGTGCTACAAGTAATAAAAAGGGGGAGACACTATGCACAAGAAAATACTCACTGAAGCCGACGTCACTGCTGAATCCGTTTTTATGCTGCGACGCCGTCAGATTCTGAAAACACTCGGAATAAGCGCAGCCGCGCTCAGCCTCTCTCCTCGTGCCCATGCCGATTTGCTGGGCTGGTTTAAAGGTAATGACAGGCCGAAAGCCCCGCCTGGCCAGCCTCTGAATTTCACCAAACCGCCTGAATGGCAAAATTCGTTGACCTTAACCCCTGAAGACAAAGTGACGGGGTACAACAACTTTTATGAGTTCGGCCTGGATAAAGCGGACCCCGCAGCCAATGCCGGAAGCCTGAAGACCTCTCCCTGGACGCTCAAAATTGAAGGGGAAGTGGCTAAACCCCTCACCCTTGATTACGACGATTTAACCAAACGCTTTCCCCTGGAAGAGCGTATCTATCGTATGCGCTGCGTAGAAGCCTGGTCGATGGTGGTTCCCTGGACAGGGTTTCCTTTGCATAAATTGCTGGCGCTGGTTGAACCGACCAGCAATGCGAAATATGTGGCGTTTCAGACACTCTATGCCCCCGATGATATGCCGGGGCAAAAAGATCGTTTCATCGGCGGTGGTCTGGAGTACCCCTACGTTGAGGGCTTACGTATAGATGAAGCGATGCATCCGCTGACGCTCCTTTCGGTTGGCGTCTATGGTAAAGCACTGCCACCGCAAAATGGCGCGCCCATTCGCCTGACGGTGCCCTGGAAATATGGTTTTAAGGGCATCAAGTCTATCGTCAGCATCAAACTCACCAGCAAGCGCCCACCGACAACGTGGAATCTTGCCGCGCCGGACGAGTATGGCTTCTTTGCCAACGTTAATCCGCATGTTGATCATCCTCGCTGGTCACAGGCGACCGAGCGTTTTATTGGCTCCGGTGGCGTACTGGACGTTAAGCGTCAACCGACGTTGCTGTTCAACGGCTATGCAGATGAAGTGGCTTCGCTCTATAAGGGTCTCGATCTGCGGGAGAATTTCTGAGTGCGATTAACGGCAAAACACATTACATGGCTTAAAGTGGCCCTGCATCTGGCAGGCTTTCTGCCCGCGGTGTGGCTATTCTGGGCCGCTTCGCAAGGCTATTTTAGTGCCGATCCGGCGAAAGATATTCAGCATTTTACGGGCCGTATGGCCCTGAAGTTCCTGCTGGCGGGGCTGCTGGTGACGCCGCTGGCACGTTATGCACGACAGCCGCTTCTGATCCGTACCCGTCGCCTGCTCGGATTGTGGTGCTTTGCCTGGGCGACGCTTCACCTCACAAGCTATGCCTTGCTGGAACTGGGTATTAACAACCTGGGGTTATTCGCCCAGGAACTGATCTCTCGACCGTACTTGATGCTCGGCATTGTCAGTTGGCTGATTTTGTTCGCTCTGGCCGCGACCTCCACGCAATGGGCGCAGCGAAAACTAGGCAAACGTTGGCAACATTTGCATAACTTCGTCTATCTTGTGGCGATTCTTGCCCCCATCCATTACCTGTGGTCAGTAAAGATTATCTCGCCGCAACCTCTGCTTTACGCCGCTGCTGCTATCGTACTTTTAGCGTGGCGATACAAGAAGTTCCGTCAATGGTGGCGATAATGTGCTTTGTTGTGGGTTAAACCGCATTTTCGTTATCATCCGCAGGCATATTCACAGCAGCGGTTGATAATCTTCCCTGATAAGACCAGTATTTAGCTGCCAAATGCTACGAAATCGTTATAATGTGCGACTTTGGTTTTGCCGACAGGGTTTTTTAGGCTCTGAATGGGTGACAACCATGCAACGAAGGTATATTTTGTATTTTACCGGAAGATTGCAGGAGATAGCAGCACGATGATGGTTAAGTTGCCAGTTGTTTACTTAATCACTTCCCTTTATAACGTGGGGAAGCGAGAAGCATCGGCAAGCTGACTGGGACAGGAATTCATCGACCGAATTCATCAGGCTAAAGACACTGTGGACTCTACCCTGATCAATCCGGCCGTGTTTATGCCTACCCATGTCACGATACGTGACCCGTTACGCCATCATGCCTGTTTCCCCGATATTGCTGCTGGCTCCCTCTGCACTAGAGGTGCCGGCGGTTGTTCAAACGCGTTACAGACGGCGGTAAAACGCTTGTCACAATCAAACTAAACAAGAGTACGGAACCCACTCATGGATATTCGTAAGATTAAAAAACTGATCGAACTGGTTGAAGAATCAGGCATCGCTGAACTTGAAATTTCTGAAGGCGAAGAGTCTGTACGTATCAGCCGCGCACCGGTAGCACCTGCTTATCCGATGATGCAACAGGCTTATGCGGCACCGGTTATGCAGCAGCCCGCTCCTGCACTTGCTGGCGCCGTTGCGCCTGCAGCACCTGTAGTAGAAGCCGCGCCTGCTCAAATCAGTGGTCACATCGTACGTTCCCCGATGGTCGGGACTTTCTATCGCACCCCGAGCCCGGACGCGAAAGCGTTCTGCGAAGTGGGCCAGAAAGTCAACGTGGG
>DFPL01000356.1 GCA_002377245.1 Enterobacteriaceae bacterium UBA3516 | reverse complement strand
TGCTTTGGCGAAACCCGTGACGTGGCGATTGCCCGCATGAAGAACGCCCTGCAGGAGCTGATCATCGACGGCATCAAAACCAACGTGGATCTGCAGGCGCGCATCATGAACGACGAGAAATTCCAGCAGGGTGGCACCAACATCCACTATCTGGAGAAAAAACTCGGTCTGAATGAGAAGTAAGCCCGTTGTTAGCGCTAAAAGGCCGGATATTCCGGCCTTTTTTTATTTCTGGGGATTGGAAAGCCCCATAAGGTACAATCCCCGCTTTCTTCATCCACAAGGGACAAATATGGACACGCGTTTTGTTCAGGCCCATAAAGAGGCGCGCTGGGCGCTGTGGCTGACCCTTCTTTATCTCGCCGCTTGGTTAGTAACTGCTTACTTACCAAATTCAGCGCAAGGAATTACCGGACTACCGCACTGGTTTGAGATGGCCTGCCTGCTCATGCCGTTAGTGTTTATTCTGCTATGTTGGGCAATGGTGCGCTTTGTCTTCCGCGATATCTCCCTGGAGGATACGGATGCATCCTGAAGTGATTATTCCACTTATCGCCTACATGCTGATTGTCTTTGGCCTGTCGGTGTATGCCATGCGCCAGCGTAAGGCAGGCACGTTCCTGACCGAATATTTTCTCGGTAGTCGTTCAATGGGCGGCATGGTGCTCGCCATGACCCTGACAACCTCGTACATTAGCGCCAGCTCGTTTATTGGTGGACCAGGCGCGGCCTATAAATACGGTCTGGGCTGGGTACTCCTGGCGATGATCCAGGTACCGACCATCTGGCTGTCGCTTGGGGTATTGGGTAAAAAGTTTGCCATCCTCGCCCGTCGTTACAATGCAATTACCCTCAACGACATGCTGCTGGCGCGTTATCAAAGCCGCTTATTGGTATGGGTTGCGAGCATCAGTTTATTGGTGGCCTTTGTGGGCGCTATTGCCGTGCAATTTATCGGCGGCGCACGTCTGCTGGAAACGGCAGCGGGCATCAAGTACGAATCTGGCCTGCTCATTTTCGGTATCAGCATTGCGCTCTATACCGCCTTTGGCGGTTTTCGCGCCAGCGTCTTAAATGACACCATGCAGGGTATGGTGATGCTGATTGGCACTATTGTGCTACTCGTCGGCGTTGTCTATGCCGCGGGTGGCCTGCATAGCGCCGTGGATAAATTACAGCAAATTGACCCGCAGCTGGTCTCCCCTCAGGGTGGAGAGGGCATTCTCACCCCCGCCTTTATGACATCATTCTGGGTACTGGTGTGCTTTGGGGTCATCGGCCTTCCCCACACCGCCGTGCGCTGCATCTCCTATAAAGACAGCAAGGCCGTTCACCGTGGCATCATTATCGGCACCATTGTGGTGACCATCCTGATGCTGGGTATGCACCTCGCGGGCGCGCTGGGCCGGGCCGTGATACCGGATTTGAAAGTCCCGGATCTGGTCATCCCGACATTAATGGTGAAAGTGCTACCGCCGCTTGCCGCCGGGATCTTCCTCGCCGCCCCGATGGCCGCCATTATGTCTAACGTCAATGCGCATCTTTTGCAGGCATCCGCTACGATCATAAAGGATCTCTGGCTCAACGCCCGTCCAGAGCAGATTCATAATGAGCAACGGCTGAAACGGATTTCCATGACGATCACGCTGATCCTTGGAGTCTTTATGATGCTGGCCGCCTGGCACCCGCCTGAGATGATCATCTGGCTGAATCTTCTGGCGTTCGGCGGGCTTGAAGCCGTCTTTCTGTGGCCTTTAGTGCTGGGTTTGTACTGGGAGCGCGCCAATGCTATGGGTGCCCTGAGTAGCATGTTCACGGGTGGTATTTTGTATGCTGTCCTGGCAACCTGGAATGTCCATTATCTTGGACTGCACCCTATCGTGCCGTCACTTATTTTAAGTTTGTTGGCCTTTTTCGTCGGAAACCGCTTTGGTCGCCCCGTCGCACAAGCCAACGTTATTTCTGTGAACCAATAAAGAGTTTCTTATGCCGTGGATCCAACTGAAGTTAAATACGACTGGCACGAATGCCGAAGAGCTTAGCGATGCATTAATGGAAGCAGGTTCTGTTTCGATTACCTTCCAGGACACGCACGATACGCCGGTATTTGAGCCGCTGCCCGGTGAAACGCGTCTGTGGGGCGATACCGATGTTATCGGCCTGTTTGATGCCGAAACCGACATGAAAGAAGTCGTGGCTATTCTGGAACAACATCCCTTACTGGGTACAGGTTTCGTCCACAAGATAGAGCAGATCGAAGATAAGGACTGGGAACGTGAGTGGATGGAAAACTTCCATCCGATGCAGTTCGGTAAGCGCCTGTGGATCTGTCCAAGCTGGCGGGATGTGCCGGATGAAAACGCGGTGAATGTGATGCTCGATCCAGGTCTCGCCTTCGGCACCGGTACACACCCAACGACATCCCTTTGCCTGCAGTGGCTGGATGGCCTCGATTTAACCGGTAAAACCGTTATCGATTTTGGCTGCGGCTCCGGCATTCTGGCGATTGCGGCGCTGAAACTGGGGGCGGCGAAAGCCATCGGCATCGATATCGATCCGCAGGCGATCCAGGCAAGCCGGGACAATGCCGAGCGTAACGGCGTTTCTGACCGTCTGGCGCTTTATCTGCCACAAGATCAACCAGAGGCGATGCAAGCCGATGTCGTGGTAGCAAACATCCTGGCAGGGCCATTGCGTGAACTGGCACCGTTGATCGGCGTGCTGCCCGTTTCCGGCGGTCTGTTAGGCCTGTCCGGGATTCTGGCAAGCCAGGCGGAAGGGGTTTGCGAAGCGTACCGTGAAAACTTTGAACTTGACGCTGTTGTAGAGAAAGAAGAATGGTGCCGGATTACTGGCCGGAAACGCTAACTTTTTTCGGCCACTGACGCGCGCGATTTATTCGCTGTGATAATAGTTCGAAAGGCGAAATTGAGAGTATGATCTCATTTTCGCCTTCTTTTTTGTCTATTAAAACAGCAAATTATCCCGTTATTTACTGCCTGAACGAAGAAAAAATGCGAAGTTTAAGGAAATTATATTTGCTCACAATTTCGCCACAAAATAATAATTATATGATTTTTAACAAATAATTTTTATTGGCATCCACGTCAGCAGGGATTCATTGATCTGCGACAGTGGATTGCTCAAAGTTTGGCCTTTCATCTCGTGCGAAAAATGCGTAAGATACGCCGCCTTGCAGTCACAGTATGGTCATTTCTTAACTCATGCGCATCGGACAACACCAGCTTAGAAATCGCCTGATCGCAGCGCCCATGGCTGGCATTACTGACAGACCATTCCGGACGTTGTGCTACGAGATGGGAGCAGGTTTAACCGTATCCGAGATGATGTCTTCTAACCCACAAGTGTGGGAAAGCGACAAATCCCGACTGCGGATGGTGCATGTTGATGAGCCAGGTATTCGCACCGTGCAAATTGCAGGGAGCGATCCGGATGAAATGGCGGATGCCGCCCGCATTAATGTGGAAAGTGGCGCCCAGATTATTGATATCAATATGGGCTGTCCGGCTAAGAAAGTGAATCGCAAGCTTGCGGGCTCTGCCCTGCTGCAACACCCGGATCTGGTGAAGTCTATCCTGACCGGTGTGGTAAATGCGGTGGACGTTCCCGTCACGCTTAAGATTCGCACTGGCTGGGCTCCGGAACACCGTAACTGCGTAGAGATTGCCCAACTGGCTGAAGACTGTGGGATTCAGGCTCTGACCATTCATGGACGCACCCGCGCCTGTTTGTTCAATGGAGACGCTGAGTACGACAGCATTCGGGCAGTTAAGCAGAAAGTTTCCATTCCGATTATCGCGAATGGTGACATTACTGACCCGCTTAAAGCCAGAGCTGTACTCGACTATACGGGGGCTGATGCCCTGATGATAGGCCGTGCAGCTCAGGGAAGACCCTGGATCTTTCGGGAAATCCAGCATTATCTGGACACTGGAGAGCTGCTTGCTCCGCTGCCTTTGGCAGAAGTTAAGCGCTTGCTTTGTACGCACGTTCGGGAGTTGCATGACTTTTACGGTCAGGCAAAAGGTTACCGAATTGCGCGCAAACACGTCTCCTGGTATCTCCAGGAGCATGCTCCAAATGACCAGTTTCGGCGCACATTCAACGCCATTGAGGATGCCAGCGAACAGCTGGAGGCGTTGGAGGCATACCTCGCAATTCTTGCGTAATGAAGTAAAGAGCTGACAGAACTATGTTCGAACAA
>DFPL01000068.1 GCA_002377245.1 Enterobacteriaceae bacterium UBA3516 | reverse complement strand
AGCACTGGCTGCAGGGCAAACGAAGGTGGCTGCAATGTATGTTTGCCCTCAAGAAAAGCACACACTTCCTGTAAATGGCGGGCAACGAGGCAATCCTCTGTTTCTGCAAGGCTCACTTCCGCCTCGTTTTCTTGCGCCACGATGATACGTCTGCCCGCTTTAATTGCTTCGACAGTGCTTGATATCGCACCGGGAACGCCCCGTAACGCGCCTGTAAGGGCCAGTTCACCCACAAACTCAAACTGGGCCAGATGATGCGCATTGAGTTGCTCAGAGGCGGCGAGAAGCGCGATAGCGATAGGTAAATCGTATCGCCCACCCTCCTTCGGCAAATCTGCCGGTGCGAGATTAATAGTGATTTTTTTAGCCGGAAATTCGTAGCCGCTATTGATGATTGCGCTACGTACGCGATCGCGTGCTTCTTTAACGGTGGTTTCCGGTAGACCGACCATGGTCAAACCCGGAAGGCCGTTGCTGATGTGAACTTCAACAGTAATGAGCGGCGCAGAGACCCCTAATGCTGCTCGCGTGTAGATAACCGATAGCGCCATGACCCCTCCTTGTAAAACAAAATTATGCACCGCTCGTGAAGGGATAAGAGGGATGAAATAGTGAGTATGCGAAACGCCTTCCAGGTTGATTTACAGTTGCATCAACATTTTCAATACTCTTGAAGCCTCTTCGCATTTAATGGCGTTCCACGCGGTGGCCGTCATGGGCATAAAAGAATGAAGAAAATTCATTTTTAATTTTCTTTATGTAAAACAATGCGTTTCATAGAAATAATTTGTATTTGGTTAAAGTGCGTCATAAATTTTTCTTGTGTCACGTCTCATATCTGTGATAACTCTTTAGGTATTCCTTNNAAAATGACAGCCCTTCTACGAGTGATTAGCCTGGTCGTGATTAGCGTGGTGGTGATTATTATCCCACCGTGCGGGGCTGCACTTGGACGAGGAAAGGCTTAAAAATCAAGCCTTAACGAACTAAGACCCCCGCACCGAAAGGTCCGGGGGTTTTTTTATGACCTGAAAACATAAGCGAGGAGCAGAGAATGATTACTAGCACAAAATTCTGTTTCTCTCGATTTACGGCGGGGAACTAACTATGAATGGGGCGCAGTGGGTGGTACATGCGTTGCGGGCACAACAGGTCGATACCGTCTTCGGGTATCCGGGTGGCGCCATCATGCCTGTGTACGATGCGTTATATGACGGAGGCGTAGAGCACCTGTTGTGTCGACATGAACAGGGCGCAGCCATGGCAGCCATTGGCTATGCGCGTTCAACCGGTAAAACGGGAGTCTGCATTGCGACTTCTGGGCCAGGTGCGACTAACTTGATTACCGGCCTTGCTGATGCGCTGCTGGATTCCGTTCCTGTTGTTGCCATCACCGGCCAGGTTTCTGCCCCGTTCATAGGTACCGATGCGTTTCAGGAAGTGGACGTTCTTGGTTTGTCGCTGGCCTGTACCAAACATAGTTTTCTGGTGCAGTCGCTGGAAGAGCTGCCGCGTGTTATGGCGCAAGCTTTCCAGGTGGCAAACTCAGGCCGCCCTGGTCCCGTGCTGGTTGATATTCCTAAAGATATTCAGTTAGCTTCCGGTGATTTAGAGCCTTATTTCTCTACGGTTGAAGATGAGTTCTCTTTTCCGCATGAAGACGTAGCACAGGCGAGCGAGATGCTGGCCCAGGCCAAAAAACCGATGCTGTATGTCGGTGGCGGCGTTGGGATGGCGCAGGCGGTTCCTGCATTGCGTGAATTTCTGGCCGTCACCCAAATGCCAGTGACCTGTACGCTGAAAGGTCTCGGTGCCGTTGAAGAGTACTATCCCTGGTATCTGGGCATGCTGGGGATGCACGGCACCAAAGCAGCAAACCTGGCGGTACAGGAATGTGACCTGCTGATTGCCGTTGGCGCGCGCTTTGACGATCGCGTGACCGGCAAGCTGAACACCTTTGCCCCGCATGCAAAAGTTATCCATATGGATATCGACCCGGCGGAAATGAACAAACTGCGCCAGGCGCATGTCAGCTTGCAAGGCGACCTCAATGCGCTCTTGCCTGCATTGCAGCAGACGTTAGCCATCAATGAATGGCGCCAGTTTAATGCCGATATGCGTACCGAGTTTGCGTGGCGTTATGACCATCCGGGTGACGCAATTTATGCCCCCCTGTTGTTAAAACAATTGTCAGATCGTAAGCCTGCCGACAGCGTGGTGACTACCGATGTGGGCCAGCACCAGATGTGGTCAGCGCAGCACATGACCTACACGCGCCCGGAGAATTTCATCACATCCAGTGGCTTAGGCACGATGGGCTTCGGCCTGCCAGCTGCTGTAGGCGCGCAGGTGGCACGCCCGGATGATACGGTTATCTGTATCTCCGGTGACGGCTCCTTCATGATGAATGTACAGGAGCTCGGCACCGTTAAACGCAAGCAGTTACCGCTGAAAATCGTGTTACTGGACAATCAGCGCTTAGGCATGGTTCGTCAGTGGCAGCAGTTATTTTTCAATGAGCGTTACAGCGAAACCACCCTGACCGATAACCCCGATTTCCTCGTTCTGGCCAGCGCCTTCGGCATTCCCGGTCAGCACATCACCCGTAAAGACCAGGTTGAAGCGGCACTCGACACCATGTTGTCCTGCGAGGGGCCTTACCTGCTTCATGTCTCAATCGACGAGCTTGAGAATGTCTGGCCGTTGGTACCGCCCGGTGCCAGTAATGCAGAAATGCTGGAGAAATTATCATGATGCAACATCAGGTCGCCGTGCAGGCTCGTTTGAATCCGGAAACGTTAGAACGTGTCTTACGTGTAGTGCGCCATCGTGGCTTTCAGGTTTGTGCGATGAACATGGAAACCACCACCGACGCTCAGAATATAAATATTGAATTGACCGTTGCCAGTCCTCGCCCCGTCGAATTACTGTTTAGCCAGCTAAGTAAACTGATCGACGTCGCCCGGGTTGATATCCAGCAATGCACAACATCATCACAACAGATTCGCGCTTGAGCGCAAAGGAATGAAAATGACGAAGAAAGCTGATTACATTTGGTTCAATGGTGAGATGGTTCGCTGGGAAGACGCGAAAGTTCACGTGATGTCCCACGCGCTGCACTACGGCACCTCCGTGTTTGAAGGGATCCGTTGCTACGACTCTCACAAAGGGCCAGTGGTGTTCCGCCATCGCGAACACATGCAGCGTCTGCATGACTCAGCCAAAATTTATCGTTTCCCGGTCTCCCAAAGCGTTGATGAGCTGATGGAAGCCTGCCGCGAGGTGATTCGCCAGAACAAACTGACCAGCGCCTATATTCG
>DFPL01000028.1 GCA_002377245.1 Enterobacteriaceae bacterium UBA3516 | reverse complement strand
AACCGGCAGGGTGCTAAACCCGCTAATAAAATATCCGCAGTCGTATAAAGTATTCGGGAGTCGTTATGTCTGAAGTCATAACTTATAAATGTGAGCTAAAGGAAGGTATTCATGCAAGGCCAGCGGGGCATATTGAGCGGCTCTGTAATTCCTTTGCGGCGGAGGTGAGCTGGAAGAATAATCGCAACGGGCTTGCGGGAAGTGCAAAAAGTGCACTCTCACTGGTCGCAACCGATACCTTATTTAACGACGTGTGTGACATTGTTATAGAGGGCGCTGATGCACCGGCGCAGGCAGAAAAATTACGCGCATTGCTGAAAAAATTGCCCGCTTATGAAGAGGTGCGGGAAGCGCCGTCAGCAACGGAAGCGGGGTATCTGCCCCGCTCGTTACGCGAGATACAGCCCCATTTTATCCAGGGGACGCGTGTCAGCGGTGGCGTCGCCATTGCCCGTCCGCTGGTGGTACAAAGCCTGACCCTGGAAGAGATGCTGGCGCGTAATCCGGGTACACAAGGCCCTGTCGACACGGAAATGGCACGTCTGCTGTCAGGACTGGAAGCGTTGAAATGTGAAAAGCATGCCGCGCTGGAAAGTAAAACCGGCGTAGAGCACGAGATTATTCAGGCGCATCTTTCAATTATTACTGATGCTGCATTTCAGGCGGCGATGACTGATTATATTCAGCAAAACAACAATGCATGGTCAGCAGTCATAACAGCAGCGGCAGCGTTTTGTGAAATGCTTAATCGTTCATCCAGTAAGTATATTAAAGAACGCGTGCTGGATGTGCTGGATATCACCACGCAGCTGCTGGTGGCTATTTATGGCGAAGCGTCTTTGCCGAAAAATAGCCTCGACATTAACAGCGCGTCAATTATTTTTGCTGACAGTATCACGCCCAGCAAATTCCTCAGTATCGATAAAAAACATCTTGCCGGAATGGTATTAACCGCGACCGGGAAAACCTCACACACCGCTATTCTGGCGCGTTCGTTGGGTATTCCGACCTTGACGGATATTGATTTTACGGCGCTGAACCTGGACGGCCAGCAGGACATCATTATTGATGGGGACCCCGGAATGCTGATTACCGGCGCCGATGACAGCGTGCTGCGCTATTACCGCAATGAGATGGCGGTACAGCGGAACATGCAGCAGCAGATGCTGGAAAATGTGAACCAGCCGGCGACAACCGTCGACGGACACAACGTTGAGATTGTCGCCAACATTGCCAGCCTGGCGGAAGCGGAATCCGCGTTTAAGCAGGGTGCTGAGGGGGTGGGACTGTTCCGTACCGAGATGTCTTTTATGGACCGGGAAACGCCCCCGGATTACGCCGAGCTTGCCGAACTCTATACCCGCGTGGCGGTGCTTGCAGGGGAGAAGCCGGTCATCTTCCGTACTTTTGATATTGGCGGCGACAAACCAGTCGACTACCTGAGTCTCGGCGACGAGGAAAACCCGTTCCTGGGCTTCCGGGCGGTGCGCACCTATCCCCACTATCGCGACCTCTTCACCCTGCAACTTAAAGCGATTCTCACGGCGTCGGCCGCGGGCAACGCGAAAATCATGATTCCGATGATCGCCAGCGTCGATGAGGTTATCTGGTGTCGTGAGGTCCTGGAGGAGGTGAAGCAGGCGATGCGTGAGCAAGGTCTGCCGTTCTCGGACACTATTGAACTGGGCGTGATGCTGGAGGTTCCTTCCGTCCTTTTTGCGATACCGGAAATCGCCGAGTATGCGGATTTCTTCAGCGTCGGCAGCAACGATCTGACCCAGTATTTCTTTGCCGCCGATCGTGGCAACAGCCGGGTCAGTAACGTCTATGACAACTACGCGCCCGCCTTTTTACGCGCCATGCAGTTTGCCGTCGACGAGGTGCACCGGTCGGGAAAATGGATTGGCATTTGTGGCGAACTGGGTGCCAGTCCGGATTTCCTGCCGCTCTTCACCGGCATGGGCTTTGACGAGTTGAGCATGAGCGCCACCGCCATTCCGGGGGTGAAGCATGCGCTGCGTGAACTGGATTACCGCAAATGCCAGCAGCTGGCGCAGGCGGTGGTGAAGGTCAAACGCACCGACGACGTTAAAGCGATTTTGCAATCGCCGGAGGTGAACGCCAGCCGCCATAAACCGATTCTTGGCGAAGCATTTGTTTTTTGTGGCCTTGATGCTCAGGACAAAAATGAGGTCATCAAGATAATGACTGACAATCTTTGGCTGCATCACCGTACCCGCAACCGCGACAGGTTATGTGACGACATCTGGGCGCGAGAGGACACCTTCTCCACCGCGGTGGGGTATGGCTTTGCCATTCCGCATACCAAATCTGAACATATTGATGACTCCACCATTAGCGTCGCCACGCTGGCGAAACCGATTCGCTGGGGTGACGAAGAGGTGTCCACGGTCTTTATGCTGACTGTCAGTAAATCGGCTGAATCGAATGCCCATATGAAATATTTCTCCACGCTTGCCCGAAAATTAATGAACGAGGATTTCCGCAATGAAATAAAAAACGCAGCACACACCGAAGTACTCTACAACCTGATGGTCAGAACGCTCGACGTTTGAATATCTGAATCATCAACTGGTAAATAAACGCTGAGACATCAAACCGTAAAGGTGTCCAGGACAGTGAACGAAAGCAATCAATAAAAGCCAGGAGTTACACATGAAAATTGTCGGCGTAGCAGCTTGTATTACAGGCGTGGCACATACTTATATGGCGCAGGAAGCTATCGAGCAGGAATGCAAAAAGCGTGGCTATGAGGTGAAAGTCGAAACCCAGGGTGGCATGGGGATCGAAAACGAATTAAGCGAAGATGAAATTGCCGAGGCAGACGTCGTTATTATGGCCGTTGCAATCGGTATTGAAGGCGTTGAACGTTTCGAAGAAAAAGAAGATGAAGGGCGTGTTATTTCCCTTAACCCTTCTGAAGTGGTGCGTGACCCGGCAGCCATTATTGACAGAGCGGAAAAACTGGTTCAGTAAAATTTCCTACTGTTAATCAGGGTGCGTTATTTAATCTAACTATTACCTGCGAACACTGCGATTTATTTTTGCATGCCGCCGTATATTTTTACACCCCCTGGGTGGGACGGTGCACATCTAAATAGCAGGGTCAGGGAGAATAAACATGTCGGATATGATGAAAACCGTGAAGGATGATTTAGTCAAAGCATTCAGTACCGGTGTCTCTTATATGATGCCGGTGGTCGTGGTCGGCGGTATTTGCCTGGCGTTATC
>DFPL01000218.1 GCA_002377245.1 Enterobacteriaceae bacterium UBA3516 | reverse complement strand
GCCGACGCATAGTGAAGAAGGGTAAACCTCAACGACTGAGGGTTTTTTGAATGTTTAATCGGTCGGCGGCCCTGACGAGATCCGTCAGGGCGCGTACCTGCATCTTCTCCATCACCCGCTTCTTATGTACTTTGGCCGTAATCTCGCTCACCCCCATCGCGGTGGCGATTTGCTTGTTGAGCAGACCGCCAATCGCCAACTGGAAGACCTCTTTTTCTCGCGGCGTCAGGGAGTCATACAGCGCGGTTAACGTCTGAATTTCCTGAGATTCATCCAGCGTCTGCTCTGCCAGTTTGAGCGCCCCGGCAACGGCCTGGAGCAACAGACCGGGAACGGCAGGCTTGGTCATAAATTCATACGCCCCGGCTTTCATCGCTTTAACTGACAAGGGGATGGTGCCGAAGCCAGTGAGAAAAATCACCGGTATTACATAGCCCAGGCGGGTCAGCGCCTCAGTCACATCGAAGCCACCCGTTTTCGGCATATTCATATCCAGAATCAGGCAGCCGGGCGTTGGCGAGAAGGGATGTGCCAGAAAATCGTCAGCTGAAGCAAAATCGGCAACCCGATAATCCTCGGCTTTCAGTAAGTTGACCAATGCCTGCCTGACAGAATGGTCGTCGTCCACCACATAAACAATGTGATCCATGAGGGTTCCTAAACAGGGGTATGCCAGCACGGAAAGTGACGCGACCTAAGCTAAATCGCTGTTAGTTCCTTAAAATACATGGGCATACATATATTTTCACTAAAGAATAACCGGATGTTAACACAATAATTATCATTATCATGTTTCAAATGAAAATAATAAAAAGGTATAGGTAAATAATTAATTGCGAATTACGCCCAGAAGGTTGGTGGGAAAGAAGACTCTTGCGCAGGGGAGGGCGTTGGGCGGGCTAAGAGAAAGAGGAGAGCGGTCAGCGGCATGTGCGCGCTGACCGCCAGAGCATTATTTACTTGAGCCGATTTCGCGAAGCGGGCGGCCTTTCATCAGATTACGCTCAATATGTTCGAGCGAGACATGTTTGGTTTCCGGCACCAGCCACAAGGTCAGTACGATAAACAGCGCGTTCAGACCCGCATACACCCAGAAGGTATTGGCGTTACCGAAGGTGTCCAGCATGGTCAGGAAGGTCGCACCGACAATCATATTGGCAATCCAGTTAGTCGCCGTCGAGCAGGTGATACCAAAATCACGCCCTTTAAGCGGCTGGATTTCGGAGCACAGCACCCAAATCAGCGGGCCAGCACTCATTGCAAAGCCGACGATAAACATCAATAGCATGGCAACGGCGAAATACTGGGCCGTCGGGCTGTGAATCCCCAGGTGCAGCATCGTACCCAGAATCCCCATACCTGCGGCCATCACCATGAAGCCCAATACCAGCGTCGGTTTACGCCCCCAGCGATCTACCAGGCCGATAGCGATAAAGGTTGCCAGTACGTTCGCCAGACCGACAATTACCGTCCCCCACATCTGCTCCGTGGTGTTGCTGTAGCCTGCAAGCTCAAAAATCTTCGGCGCGTAATACATGATGACGTTCATGCCGGTAAACTGCTGCATGACCTGCAGCAGAATGCCAAGATAGACCGCACGGCGGAAGTTAGCGTTGTCCTTAAACAGCGCCCAGCCGGACTGTTTTACTTGCAGACTTTCACGAATCTCTTCCAGCTCGTTCTTCGCTTCCGCACTGGTATCACGCAGGCGCAGTAAAACGCGCTCTGCGTCATGGAAGCGACGCTTGGCGGCAAACCAGCGCGGGCTGTCCGGCAGGAAGAAGACACCAATCAACAGAAGAATGGCCGGGATGACAATGACGCCAAGCATCCAACGCCATGCGCCGCTGTAGCTAAAGGCGGTATCAGAAAGATAAGCACCGAGGATCCCGATGGTGATCATCAACTGGTACATCGAAATCATGCTGCCACGAATTTTCTCCGGTGCAATCTCCGACAGGTAAAGTGGGGCGGTATAAGAGGCCACGCCCACGGCCAGGCCGAGGATCACACGGGAAATAATCAGGACTTCAACGTTAGGTGCAGCGGCAGAACAGAGCGAGCCGATAACGAACAGGATGGCACCAATCATCAGGCTTTTCTTACGTCCGAGACGCCAGGAGAGCCAACCACTGCCTACGGCACCGACAGCGGCACCAAACATCATTGAGCTGACGACCCACTCCTGCGTGTGAGAGTCAATTTTGAAATCATCGGTGATGAAGGGCAGCGCCCCTGCAATCACACCAATATCCAGGCCAAAAAGTAACCCTGCCAGGGCTGCAAGGAAACAGACAAAGAAGGTCATCGCCTTGTTTGAACGCCCCTGTTTTTTCGTGTCAGGCATAATGCCCTCCATGTGTTTTATGCGTTTTTATTGATAGTCACGTCAGTCATAGCCGGGCACGTTAGTCTTGAGTAACGCAGCGATGTAATCGGTTACATGCTTTGTCATCCGCGCCTGGGAATAAAACCGATAAATATTATAGATATAAGCAGGGGATATAATGGAGGCGGCAGGGCAGTTTCAGACTAAACCGAACAGCGTTGTAACAGAGAGGAAAGGTTGGGGTAAAAAGGATGCTGAAAGCACGGCGGGATGGATGTAATCGCTTTCAGTAAGCTGCTGATTATCCATCATAAGTGTAGTCGGTGGTTGAAGATATGAAAGGCGGTTGTACGGGCAAAAAACGAAAAGGCCAGCACGAAGCTGGCCTTCAGAGCATGCAGGTCAGTGGATTATTTCAGACCAGACGCTTCACGCAGTTGTGCGGCTTTGTCGGTTTTTTCCCATGGGAAATGTTCGCGACCAAAGTGACCGTAGGCGGCAGTTTCTTTGTAGATCGGGTGTAACAGATCCAGCATCTGAATCAGGCCGTATGGACGCAGGTCGAAGAACTCGCGTACCAGCAGGGTCAGTTGCTCAGCCGGCACTTTTTCAGTACCGAAGGTTTCAACCATGATAGAGGTCGGTTCGGCCACGCCGATGGCGTAGGAAACCTGAATCTCACAACGGTCAGCCAGGCCCGCAGCGACGATGTTTTTCGCAACATAACGCGCAGCGTAGGCAGCAGAGCGGTCAACTTTTGACGGATCTTTACCGGAGAAGGCGCCGCCGCCGTGACGTGCCATGCCGCCGTAGGTATCAACGATGATTTTACGACCGGTCAGTCCGCAGTCGCCCATTGGGCCACCGATAACAAAACGGCCAGTCGGGTTGATAAAGAATTTGGTGGATGCGTTCAGCCATTCGGTCGGCAGAACGGGCTTAATGATCTCTTCCATGACCGCTTCTTGCAGCGATTTCTGGTCGATATCTTCAGCATGTTGGGTGGAAAGCACGACGGCATCGATGCCGACGATTTTGCCGTCATCATACTGGAAGGTCACCTGGCTTTTTGCGTCCGGCCGCAGCCATGGCAGCGTGCCATTTTTACGTACCTGTGCCTGACGCTCAACCAGACGGTGCGCGTAGGTTACCGGCGCTGGCATCAGGACATCCGTTTCGTTGGTAGCATAACCGAACATCAGACCCTGGTCGCCCGCACCCTGTTCCAGCGGATCGGCGCGGTCAACGCCCTGATTGATGTCAGGAGACTGCTTACCAATGGCGCTCAAGACGGCGCAGGAATTGGCGTCAAAGCCCATGTCAGAATGCACATAGCCAATTTCACGGACGGTGTTACGTGTGATCTCTTCGATGTCTACCCATGCACTGGTGGTGATTTCACCGCCGACCAGCACCATGCCGGTTTTTACATAGGTTTCACAGGCAACGCGCGCTTTCGGATCCTGTTCGAGGATCGCGTCCAGTACGGCGTCGGAGATTTGGTCAGCAATTTTGTCAGGATGCCCTTCTGAAACGGACTCAGACGTAAAAAGGTGTTTTGCCATGTTCTGTTTTCACCTGGAGTAATTCGGTTGGTCTGGACAGCGTGCCGGGTTGCCTTTGCGGTCATTTCCGCGAGGACGTGCAGGTAAAGGCACGGGCTGTCTAAGTGTTAATCAGTTTAGATGGATTAACATCTGGACGGCTATTCTAGGTTAATTCTTAATCCTATTGCCAGCCTTTTTTGATGTTCCGCACAGACTGACTGAAATGGTTACAGAAATTTTTCCTGTCAGTGCCGCAAACGTAATTTTTTATTTTGCATTTTCACCCTGTTGTCGGTATAAAACGCCGCGCGCGGCTTATATTAAAAGCGCACGGGAGACCGTGTTGCCACTTCCAGCCGGGTTAAGCAATTTACGGCTTTGGCTTGTCGCATATCGTCATGATCTGCGTGGAGGTGATAAGAGATAATGAACCGTCGTTTTCTGCAGCATCTGTCGCGTCGTTCTGACGCACATACAGTCCCCGCAACCCACATATCTAATCTGCAAACCTGCCGATGTTATACCCATTTCGGCGCTTCTCAGGACTCCCGGGCCGGCACGGCACGTTGATGACTGAACAAGGGCTCTCCTGCTAAATCAGGAGTTTTCTCGTGGTTTCGCCGAACCGTCATACGTAAGTTCGGTCACGTGTTTTACAATGAATATGAACAAGAAACCGGTCGCACAGTCTGCGTCCCAGTATTTTATGCTGGAAAATCAGACTGCTTATGGGTTGTTATCGCATTGTTACGCTGCGATAGTAGTTGACTGTCTTACACTTAAAACTTTTGAGGTTCGCTATGTCTGACGACATGTCTTCACTTTCGCCTTCGTCAGCGGGCGAGCACGGTGTACTACGTTCCATGCAGGAGGTTGCGATGAGCTCCCAGGAAGCCAGCAAGATGCTACGTACTTACAATATTGCCTGGTGGGGCAATAACTACTATGACGTTAACGAACTGGGCCACATCAGCGTTTGCCCCGATCCTGACGTCCCTGAAGCACGTGTCGATCTTGCCCAGTTGGTGAAAGCACGTGAAGCACAAGGCCAACGCCTGCCTGCGCTGTTCTGCTTCCCACAGATTCTGCAACATCGCCTGCGCTCAATTAACGCCGCGTTCAAACGTGCGCGCGAGTCCTACGGCTATAACGGTGACTACTTCCTCGTTTACCCGATTAAAGTGAATCAGCATCGCCGCGTCATTGAATCCTTGATTCACTCCGGCGAACCGCTGGGGCTGGAAGCGGGTTCGAAGGCGGAACTGATGGCGGTACTGGCCCATGCGGGCATGACCCGTTCCGTGATTGTGTGTAACGGTTATAAAGATCGTGAATACATCCGCCTGGCGTTGATTGGTGAGAAGATGGGCCACAAGGTCTATCTGGTCATCGAGAAGATGTCAGAAATCGCGATTGTGCTGGATGAAGCTGAGCGCCTGAACGTGATCCCGCGTCTGGGTGTGCGTGCGCGCCTTGCCTCGCAGGGTTCCGGCAAATGGCAATCCTCCGGTGGTGAAAAATCCAAGTTTGGTCTGGCGGCAAGCCAGGTTCTGCAACTGGTCGAGATGCTGCGTGAACGCGGGCGCCTGGACAGCATTCAATTGCTGCACTTCCACCTCGGCTCGCAGATGGCCAACATTCGCGATATCGCCACCGGCGTGCGTGAATCGGCGCGTTTCTACGTTGAGCTGCACAAACTGGGTGTGAATATTCAGTGCTTCGACGTGGGTGGGGGCCTGGGCGTGGACTATGAAGGGACGCGTTCTCAGTCCGACTGCTCCGTTAACTACGGCTTGAACGAATACGCGAACAACATCATCTGGGCAATCGGCGACGCCTGTGAAGAGCACGGCCTGCCGCACCCGACGGTAATCACCGAATCCGGTCGTGCCGTTACGGCGCACCACACGGTGCTGGTCTCCAACATCATTGGTGTGGAGCGTAACGAATACACCGAAGCGACGCCGCCAGCAGAAGACGCGCCGCGTGCACTGCAAAGCATGTGGGAAACCTGGCAGGAGATGCACGAACCGGGTACGCGTCGTTCCCTGCGTGAGTGGCTGCACGACAGCCAGATGGATTTGCATGATATTCACATCGGCTACTCTTCTGGCGCCTTTAGTCTGCAGGAACGTGCCTGGGCTGAGCAGCTGTATCTGAACATGTGCCACGAGGTACAAAAGCAACTTGATCCAAGCAACCGTGCACATCGTCCGATTATCGATGAGTTACAAGAGCGCATGGCGGACAAGATGTACGTCAACTTCTCGCTGTTCCAGTCGATGCCGGATGCGTGGGGTATCGATCAGCTGTTCCCGGTTATGCCGTTGGAAGGGTTGAACCAGATCCCGGAACGCCGTGCCGTGCTGCTGGATATCACCTGTGACTCCGATGGGGCTATCGATCACTATGTTGACGGTGACGGTATCGCGACGACGATGCCAATGCCAGAGTACGATCCAGAGAACCCGCCTATGCTTGGTTTCTTCATGGTCGGTGCCTATCAGGAAATCCTCGGCAACATGCACAACCTGTTCGGCGATACTGAAGCGGTGGATGTGTTTGTCTTCCCTGACGGTAGCGTGGAAGTGGAGTTGTCAGATGAAGGGGATACCGTGGCCGATATGCTGGAGTACGTGCAACTCGATCCGAAAACCCTGCTGACGCAATTCCGTGATCAGGTGAAACAGACGGATCTGGATGATGCGCTGCAGCAGCAGTTCCTCGAAGAGTTTGAAGCCGGGTTGTACGGCTACACTTATCTTGAAGATGAATAAATAAGCCACCGCGCCGGAGGCGGCAAACACCTCCGGCGCGGTTTCCTTTATTTAATCCCGTCAGCGGCCAGTCTGTCGCGAACGTGTTGCGCACGCGCGGCTGAAGCCGGATGATCGTCAAACATAGAGCTCTGACGACCCTGTTCCAGTTTTGCTAACTTCTCGAAGCTGGTTGCCAGTCCCAGCGGGCTGATGCCACGTTTGCGCAACAAATCATAGGAATAATCATCCGCTTCGGACTCCTGACGCTGCGAGAACTGCGAATTCACCAGTTTCTCACCCAGCGCACCCAGTTGCGATTGGGATAGGTTGCCAACCACACCCCCCGCTGATGCGGCGGCTGCACGTACTGCGTTAGTGCCTAATGCGACCTGCATGCCTTTCTTCACGTGACCGAGCGCGACGTGGCCCATCTCGTGACCAATCACCGCCTCGACTTCGTTATCATTCATCATATCCATCAGTCCGCTATAGACGCGGATGCAGCCGTTAGCCATGGCGAAGGCGTTAACATCTTTGGCCACATAGACCTTGTAGTTCACCGGCTGTCCGTTGATGTTGTCGCCGAGGGCGTTGGCGATTTTAGCGAGACGTTGGCTGTATTCACTGCTGGCAGGGGCAATGGTGGCTTTACTGTCCGTCTGCTTACAGGCTTCATCACTCAAGGTTTTCACCTGTTCATCACTCAGGTTGTATGCCTGAAAAGCTTCGGCACCTGAACTCAGGAAACCGTTAGAGTCCATGTTCTGGCAACCTGCCAGTAGGGTGGCGGTAGCCAAAGCAAGCAAAGCCGGGCGAATTTTCATCTCTTATCTTCCACGCAGGTTGATTCATAATTCTGATAATGCGCCAGTAACAATCGAACCGGTGCAGATGCATAAGTATAAAGAATAGAACGATAAGCGGGCGAGTCCATTGCGCAACGTGCGAGCAGCTTCCAGAGATTTCTTAATCGTCAAAAGGATGCTCCATGTACATGACTTGCCGCTTGGGTTACATTGTTGGCACTTTTTTCCGGCGTAGCCCATAACGCGCTGTAGTCAAGTCGTTCCGGGCATGGCCTTTAACAGTCCGATCTGGAGTCAAAATGTCCTCACGTAAAGAGCTTGCCAATGCCATTCGTGCGCTGAGCATGGACGCGGTACAGAAAGCCAAATCCGGTCACCCGGGTGCCCCGATGGGTATGGCTGACATCGCCGAAGTCCTGTGGCGTGATTTCCTGAACCATAACCCACAGAACCCGGCATGGGCAGATCGTGACCGCTTCGTGCTGTCCAACGGCCACGGCTCGATGCTGATTTACAGCCTGCTGCACCTCACCGGTTACGATCTGCCGATTGAAGAACTGAAAAACTTCCGTCAGCTGCACTCGAAAACCCCGGGTCACCCGGAAGTGGGCTATACCGCAGGTGTCGAAACCACCACCGGGCCGCTGGGGCAGGGCATTGCGAATGCCGTGGGTATGGCGATTGCGGAAAAAACGCTGGCCGCACAGTTCAACCGTCCGGGTCACGACATCGTTGACCACAGCACCTATGCCTTTATGGGCGACGGCTGCATGATGGAAGGTATCTCCCACGAAGTGTGCTCCCTGGCCGGTACCCTGAAGCTGGGCAAACTGGTGGCGTTCTATGATGACAACGGCATCTCCATCGACGGCCATGTTGAAGGCTGGTTCACCGATGACACCGCGAAGCGCTTTGAAGCCTACGGCTGGCACGTGGTGCGCGGCGTGGACGGTCACAATGCGGACGCCATTAAAGCGGCAGTCGAAGCGGCAAAAGCCGTCACCGACAAACCGTCCCTGCTGATGTGCAAAACCATCATCGGCTTCGGCTCCCCGAACAAACAGGGTACCCACGACTCCCACGGCGCACCGCTGGGTGATGCGGAAATCGCCCTGACCCGCGAACAGCTCGGCTGGAAACACCCGGCGTTTGAAATCCCGTCTGAAATCTATGCCCAGTGGGATGCGAAAGAAGCCGGTCAGGCGAAAGAGTCCGCGTGGAACGAGAAATTCGCCGCCTATGCGAAAGCCTTCCCGGAGCTGGCCGCAGAATTCACCCGTCGCATGAACGGTGAAATGCCGTCTGATTTTGACGCCAAAGCAAGCGAGTTCATCGCGAACCTGCAGGCGAATCCGTCCAAAATCGCCAGCCGTAAAGCGTCGCAGAACGCGATTGAAGCCTTTGGCCCGTGGCTCCCGGAATTCCTCGGCGGCTCCGCTGATCTGGCGCCAAGCAACCTGACCATCTGGTCCGGCTCGAAAGCGATTAACGAAGATGCTGCGGGTAACTACATCCACTACGGTGTGCGCGAGTTCGGTATGACCGCGATTGCCAACGGTATCTCCCTGCACGGCGGCTTCCTGCCATACACCTCCACCTTCCTGATGTTCGTGGAATATGCCCGTAACGCGGTGCGTATGGCGGCGCTGATGAAACAGCGTCAGGTGCTGGTCTACACCCACGACTCCATCGGTCTGGGCGAAGACGGCCCGACGCACCAGCCGGTAGAGCAGGTGGCTTCTCTGCGCGTGACCCCGAACATGTCCACATGGCGTCCGTGTGACCAGGTGGAATCGGCCGTGGCGTGGAAATATGGCGTTGAGCGTGCCGACGGCCCGACCGCGCTGATTCTGTCCCGTCAGAACCTGGCGCAGCAGGAGCGTACTGCGGAGCAGCTGGCCAACGTGGCCCGTGGCGGCTATGTGCTGAAAGACAGCAACGGTCAGCCGGAGATTATCTTCATCGCCACCGGCTCAGAAGTTGAGCTGGCGGTTGCCGCTTACGAGAAACTGACTGCCGAAGGCGTGAAGGTGCGCGTGGTCTCCATGCCGTCCACCGACGCGTTCGACAAGCAGGATGCGGCTTACCGTGAGTCCGTGCTGCCGAAAGCCGTTTCTGCGCGCGTGGCGGTGGAAGCGGGAATCGCTGACTACTGGTTCAAATACGTGGGCCTGAACGGCGCGATCGTGGGCATGACCACCTTCGGTGAGTCTGCACCGGCTGAGCAGTTGTTCGAAGAGTTCGGTTTCACTGTCGACAACGTAGTCGCGAAAGCAAAAGCACTGCTGTAATGTCGATGACATGATGAAAACGGGTCGCTCAGGCGGCCCGTTTTTTTTGTCTGAAGGCTGAGTGAAATTCCAGAACTGGAATAAGTTTGCGGCGTTTTGCGTTGAAAGTGTGATGTATGTCAGATAAATGGCGGTCTGCGCCGGGCGCTGATTCCTTTTATTCCGCGTTTGGCTTATTCTAGCTGAAGCGTTTCAGTTGTTTAAATGTTCGACAAGTAATCAATCAGTTGCAGTTTGTGACAGGCGAGGATTCCCCTCTGAAGGTTGCTGCATTACTCTGTTAGCCACTTCAGTATGGGTTACCTGGCAGGAGATCTATGACCGTACGCATAGCGATTAATGGCTTCGGTCGCATCGGGCGCAATGTGGTTCGTGCTTTATATGAATCCGGGCGACGAGCGGAAGTTACCGTGGTGGCAATCAATGAACTGGCCGATGCCGCAGGCATGGCGCATTTATTGAAGTATGACACCAGCCACGGGCGGTTTGCATGGGATGTGCATCAGGAGCGCGAACAGCTCTTTATTGGCGATGATGCTATCCGTATCTTGCATGAGCGCGACATCGCGCAGTTACCCTGGCGAGAGCTTGGCGTCGATGTGGTGCTTGATTGCACCGGTGTTTACGGCAACCGCGACGATGGCGAAGCCCATCTGGCCGCTGGCGCAAAAAAAGTGCTTTTCTCCCACCCTGGTAGCAACGATCTCGACGCGACGGTCGTGTTTGGCGTTAACGAAGAACAGCTCCGTGCCGAAGACCGCATTGTGTCAAACGCATCCTGTACGACCAACTGTATTATTCCGGTCATTAAGCTCCTTGATGATGCGTTTAGCATCGAATCAGGGACGGTAACCACCATTCACTCCGCGATGCACGATCAGCAGGTGATTGATGCTTACCACCCGGATTTACGTCGGACGCGCGCCGCCAGCCAATCGATTATCCCGGTGGATACGAAACTGGCAGCGGGGATTACCCGTATTTTTCCGCAATTTCATGACCGTTTTGAAGCGATTGCGGTACGTGTTCCCACCATTAACGTGACGGCAATTGACCTGAGCGTAACGGTCAAAACTCCGGTAAAAGCGTGTGAAGTCAACGGGTTGCTGCAAAAAGCAGCACGTGGAACTTTTCATGGTATAGTTGACTATACGGAATTACCGTTGGTTTCAATTGATTTTAACCACGATCCGCATAGTGCCATTGTCGATGGCACGCAGACGCGGGTCAGTGGTGCGCACCTTATTAAAACCCTGGTGTGGTGCGATAACGAATGGGGCTTTGCTAACCGAATGCTGGACACGACGTTAGCGATGGCCGCCAAAGGTTTCAGGTAGGGTGTACGTTGCACCCGCAAAACTTTATGAATCATTGAGAGGATTCACCATGTCTGTAATTAAGATGACCGATCTGGATCTGGCAGGTAAACGCGTTTTCATCCGTGCGGATCTGAACGTACCGGTTAAAGATGGCAAAGTGACCAGCGATGCACGTATCCGTGCTTCTCTGCCGACCATTGAACTGGCACTGAAACAGGGTGCGAAAGTGATGGTTACCTCCCACCTGGGTCGTCCGACCGAAGGCGAGTACAACGAAGAATTCTCTCTGCTGCCGGTTGTTAATTACCTGAAAGACAAACTGTCTAACCCGGTACGTCTGGTTAAAGACTACCTGGACGGCGTTGAAGTCGCTGCAGGCGAACTGGTTGTTCTGGAAAACGTTCGCTTCAACAAAGGCGAGAAGAAAGACGACGAAGCACTCTCTAAGAAATACGCTGCGCTGTGCGACGTATTCGTGATGGATGCATTTGGTACCGCTCACCGTGCGCAGGCGTCTACTCATGGTATCGGTAAATTTGCTGACGTTGCTTGTGCTGGCCCGCTGCTGGCTGATGAACTGGAAGCACTGGGCAAAGCGCTGAAAGAACCGGCTCGTCCGATGGTTGCTATCGTTGGCGGTTCTAAAGTATCCACCAAACTGACCGTTCTGGACTCTCTGTCTAAAATCGCTGACCAACTGATCGTTGGTGGCGGTATCGCCAACACCTTCGTTGCTGCTCAAGGCCACAACGTCGGTAAATCCCTGTACGAAGCGGACCTGGTCGACGAAGCAAAACGTCTGCTGACCACCTGCGATATCCCGGTCCCGACAGATGTGCGCGTCGCTACTGAGTTCTCTGAAACTGCGACCGCTACCCTGAAATCTGTTGCTGATATCAAAGACGAAGAGCAGATTCTGGACCTGGGTGACGTTTCCGCTGAGAAACTGGCTGCCATCCTGAAGAATGCAAAAACCATTCTGTGGAACGGCCCGGTTGGCGTATTCGAATTCGCTAACTTCCGTAAAGGTACCGAAATCGTCGCTAACGCTATCGCTGACAGCGACGCGTTCTCCATCGCTGGCGGTGGCGACACCCTGGCCGCGATCGACCTGTTCGGCATCGCTGACAAAATTTCCTACATCTCCACTGGTGGCGGTGCGTTCCTCGAGTTCGTGGAAGGCAAAGTGCTGCCAGCAGTCGCTATGCTCGAAGAGCGCGCTAAGCAGTAAGCAATTAAAGGGCAGGGAAACCTGCCCCATTTTCAGCGCGCGCTAAGCTCGCGAACTTTTTTTCCAACGGTCGAAGATACAGAAACAGGACTCGAAAACATGTCTAAAATTTTTGATTTCGTAAAACCGGGCGTTATCACTGGTGATGACGTTCAGAAAGTGTTCCAGGTAGCTAAAGAAAACAACTTTGCGCTGCCAGCAGTTAACTGCGTGGGTACCGATTCCATTAACGCCGTTCTGGAAACCGCTGCCAAAGTTAAAGCGCCGGTTATCGTTCAGTTCTCCAACGGTGGTGCTGCATTTATCGCCGGTAAAGGCGTCAAAACCGACGTTCCTCAGGGCGCTGCAATCCTGGGTGCTATCTCTGGTGCGCATCACGTACACCAGATGGCTGAGCACTACGGTGTTCCGGTTATTCTGCACACTGACCACTGCGCGAAGAAACTGCTGCCGTGGATCGACGGTCTGCTGGACGCAGGTGAAAAATACTTTGCTGCTCACGGCAAACCACTGTTCTCTTCTCACATGATCGACCTGTCTGAAGAGTCTCTGGAAGAGAACATCGAAATCAGCTCTAAGTACCTGGCGCGCATGGCGAAAATCGGCATGACCCTGGAAATCGAACTGGGTTGCACCGGTGGTGAAGAAGACGGCGTGGACAACAGCCACATGGACGCTTCTGCCCTGTACACTCAGCCAGAAGACGTTGATTACGCTTACACCAAACTGAACGCAATCAGCCCACGCTTCACCATCGCTGCTTCCTTCGGTAACGTGCATGGCGTTTACAAGCCGGGTAACGTGAAACTGACCCCGACTATCCTGCGCGACTCTCAGGAATATGTGTGCAAGAAACATAACCTGCCGCACAACAGCCTGAACTTCGTGTTCCACGGCGGTTCCGGTTCTACTGCTCAGGAAATCAAAGACTCCGTAAGCTACGGCGTTATCAAAATGAACATCGATACCGACACCCAATGGGCGACCTGGGAAGGTATTCTGAACTACTACAAAACCAACGAAGCGTATCTGCAAGGTCAGCTGGGTAACCCGAAAGGCGAAGACCAGCCGAACAAGAAATACTACGATCCGCGCGTATGGCTGCGTTCCGCTCAGACCTCTATGATCACCCGTCTGGAGCAGGCTTTCAAAGAACTGAACGCGGTTGACGTTCTGTAATCTGCGTTAGCCCTTACGCCTAAAGCCCGCCTCAAGTGCGGGCTTTTTTATTGGTTGTTCAAGGGCATGCGCGGTTACTAAATGTGATCCATTTGGCAAAAATGCCGCTTTTTGTTTACCCTTTAGGAGTCTGTCCGCCACCGTCGGGTTGGAATATTCCCGCACGAATTAACATAAGGAATGAAGAATGGAAGATCTTAACGTCGTCGACAGTATCAACAATGCGGGGTCCTGGTTAGTCACAAACCAGGCGTTGCTGCTGAGTTACGCTGTTAACATCGTCGCCGCCATCGCCATCATCATCGTGGGTATGATCATTGCCCGTATGATTTCAAACACCGTAAACAAATTGATGCGCGCACGGCATATTGATGCCACCGTGGCGGATTTCCTCTCTGCACTGGTGCGCTACGGCATCATTGCCTTCACGCTGATTGCCGCTCTGGGGCGAGTCGGGGTGCAAACTGCATCGGTGATCGCGGTACTGGGTGCGGCGGGTTTAGCCATTGGTCTGGCGCTACAGGGGTCGCTGTCCAACCTCGCGGCAGGGGTGCTGCTGGTGACCTTCCGTCCATTCCGTTCTGGTGAGTATGTTGACCTGGGTGGCGTGGCAGGAACCGTGTTGCAGGTGCAAATCTTCTCCACCACGCTGCGCAGCGCAGATGGCCGCATCATTGTTATCCCTAACGGTAAAATTATTGCCGGGAATATCATCAACTTCTCTCGCGAGCCGGTGCGTCGTAACGAGTTTATTATTGGCGTGGCTTACGATTCGGATATCGATCTGGTCAAAAGATTGCTGACTGAGATTATTGAGTCCGACGATCGCATTTTGAAAGATCGCGATATGACGGTGCGCCTGAACGAACTGGGCGCCTCTTCCATCAACTTTGTGGTTCGCGTCTGGAGCAACAGCGGCGATCTGCAAAACGTTTACTGGGA
>DFPL01000220.1 GCA_002377245.1 Enterobacteriaceae bacterium UBA3516 | reverse complement strand
GAAGCGAAGGCGGGTGGCGGCTCTGCAACGCTCTCTATGGGGCAGGCTGCGGCACGTTTTGGTCTGTCACTGGTACGCGCCCTACAAGGTGAGAAAGGCGTCGTGGAATGCGCGTATGTGGAAGGCGACGGGCACTATGCACGTTTCTTCTCACAGCCGCTGTTGCTGGGTAAAAACGGTATTGAGGAGCGTCAGGCGATTGGCAAACTGAGCGCCTTTGAACAGCAAGCGCTGGAAGGGATGTTAGACACGCTCAATAAAGATATTCAACTGGGCGAAGACTTCGTCAACAAATGAGGATGAACGCTGCCTGGTGTGCCGTTTGCCGCCAGGGGTGAGCATAAAAAAACCGGAGCCCTCTGCGCTCCGGTTTTTTATTTCCTTTAATTTGTCGCCGGATATTCCTGAATAGTGACCTGAAGCTTCAGCTTCTTATCTTCTCGCATCACTTCCACCGGAATGTCCGAGCCGGGACGAATTTCCGCCACCTGGTCCATCGTTTCCAGGGCGGATATGGCCGGTTTGCCATTCACTGAAACAATGACATCATTGACCTGAATACCGGCCTGGGCGGCCGGGCCATCCGGTGCCACTTCATTGACCACGATCCCCTGGATCTGATCAATGCCACCGCCCTGAGTGTGCATGGGCGCAATTTCTCGTCCGCCGATCCCAATGTAGCCACGGATCACGCGCCCATCGCGGATCAGCTTGTCCATGATCTTGGTAGCAAGCTGGAAGGGGATGGCGAAACCAATACCTTCAGGCGTTTCGCCATCGTTGCTTTTATCAAATGACAGGGTGTTTATCCCCATCAGCTCACCGAGCGAATTGACCAGCGCGCCACCGGAGTTACCGTGGTTGATGGATGCATCGGTTTGCAGGAAATTCTGTCGACCGGTTGGGTTTAACCCGATACGCCCGGTAGCGCTGATGATCCCCTGAGTGATGGTCTGCCCGAGGTTGTAAGGGTTACCGATCGCCAGGACGACATCGCCGATGTGCGGCACGCGCTGGGTATTAATAGGAATCACAGGAAGCCCGCCGTTGGCGTTGATTTTGAGTACCGCCAGGTCGGTGAGGGAATCAGAGCCTACCAGTAGTGCTTCAAACACGCGGCCGTCCTGCAGAGCGACGATAATCTGGTCAGCATCGTTGATCACATGCTTGTTCGTCACAATATATCCGCGCTGATCCATGATAACCCCGGAGCCCAGGGTACGAATCTCCAGACGGTTATGTGACGAATTGTTCAGACCCCGGTTATACACGTACACCACCGCAGGCGCGGCGCGACGAACCGCCGCATTGTAGCTGGCAGGCGTATCGCCGGAGCTGTCGAACTGCGGTGTCGAAAAAGTGATTTTCTGGCGTAATGAGGGCACGGCGGCGAGGATCAGGCCACCGACAATTAAACCGAGTACTACCGAGCGTAAGAACTTCAAAAACATGATGCGGGCGTCGTTGTTAAGGGATCGGCAGCAGCATAGCATGACTTATCCGGACATCACATGCAGCGGTGATGTCCGGGATCGCATTTGCTTAACGCAGCAATAAATAAAGAGTTTCGTTGCCGCGAATAATTTGCAGCGCGATGACGCCAGGTTTGGACTCCAGCACTTTGCGTAGCTCAGCAATGGATTGTACGCGCGTGCGGTTAATGCCGATGATGACATCATCTTTATGTAATCCTGCCTGAGCGGCAGCACTACTTTTCTCTACATTTTCAATGCTGATGCCTTTGGTGCCGTCTTTTAACTGACCATCGCTCAACGAGGCACCCTGAAGCGCTGGAGAAATCAGCTCTGCGCTGGCAGAGGATGACGTGCTCTTATCCAGCGTCACTTCCACATCCAGCGGTTTCCCCTCACGCAGTAGGCCCAGCTTCACTTTGGTACCCGGTTCGGTTGTCGCAATACGCGAACGCAGTTCGGCAAAGCTGTTCAGCGGCTTGTCGTTGAGGCTAACAATGACATCGCCGGATTTGATGCCAGCCTTCGCTGAACCTGAATTCGCCAGCACTTCGCTAACAAACGCGCCACGCTGCACGTTCAGGTTGAAAGCTTTGGCGATATCGGCGCTCATTTCGGTCCCTTTGATACCGAGCAGACCGCGTTTGATTTCGCCGAATTGAATCAACTGCTGGGCAAGGGTTTGCGCCATATTACCCGGGATAGCGAACCCGATACCCACGCTGCCGCCGCTGGGCGCGAGAATAGCGGTATTAATCCCGATCAGCTCACCGTTCAGATTCAGCAGCGCACCGCCGGAGTTCCCCCGGTTGATAGAGGCATCGGTCTGAATGAAATTCTCCAGGCCTTCCAGGTTTAGCCCGCTGCGGCCCAGGGCAGAGACTATGCCGGAAGTGGCGGTTTGCCCCAGCCCGAATGGATTACCCACCGCGATAACAAAATCGCCTACGCGGAGTTTATCGGAGTCGGCGATGGCAATTTGCGTCAGGTTGGTAGGGTTCTGTAATTGCAGCAGCGCGATGTCGCTCTGGTCATCGCCGCCAATGAGTTTGGCTTCAAATTCACGCCCGTCATTAAGCTGCACACTGATTTTTTGCGCCTGATTAATCACGTGATTATTGGTGAGCACATAGCCTTTCGCTGCGTCGATGATTACGCCGGAGCCAAGCCCTTCAAACGGTTGGGCTTGCTGGTCGGGCAGCTCTTCACCGAAATATTTTTTCAACTCATCAGGGACTTTTTGACCTTGTACCGCCGTCCCTTCCACCTGCACGCTGACCACCGCAGGTAAGACTTTCTCCAGCACTGGCGCAAGACTGGGCAGCGCCCCCTGGCCCGGTATCTGTGACGGCATTGCCGCCAGAGTCGGAATGGGTGCCGAAAGAGATAACCCGACACTTAACGCTAACGCACTCAACAGCAGGGTTTGTTTCTTCATTGATGCTGGCTCTCGTAACCTAAAGTGAAAGGGGGAAAAAACGACGTAAAACAGGTTGATGTTATTGAAATTTCAACCCAGGAACAATGCGGATATGACTAAATAATAGCTGGGTTTGTTAAGACAGGACGGGCGCAACATGTGCGCCCGTTAAAAATGCAAAGCAAAAGAGGGTTATTTACGGGGTGCGCCCCCGCGCAGCAGACCCGATGCGCCTTCGGAATAGTCACGAGGAATCTGCACCGGTGCCTGATCGTTACCCGCTTCAGACTCGGCCAGACGATTGCGGAAGGGGTTCTCTTCGGCCGACATTTCTGGCAGCAGGCTACTGGAACTTTTTGCCATGTGTTGATACAGCTGGCGATAATCGTCCGCCATGTTATCCAGAAGTTCTGCGCTACGAGCGAAGTGACTCACGAGTTCTTCACGGTACTCTTCAAGCTCCGCTTTGTTCTTTTCCAGCTCGTACTGCAAGGCCTGCTGCTGGCGTAATTTCCGGTTTCCAAAACGCATGGCCACGGCACCAATTATGATACCGACAACTAACCCAATTAGCGCGTATTCCCAGGTCATGTACTTCTCCCATTGTCTTATGATTCCGTAGGGTGGTGGCTGCAAGCTCCTTGCCTGCGCCTGATTATGCCACTATAACCGCTAATCGCGCAGAAGTGGAATCCCGGCGCGGCATCGCGTAGGGTAGAGCGACCTTTTTTTGGTCAACCCTGTGGGCAGGATCGATTTTCAAGGAACAACTTTTACACTATGCAGAGTCTTTCCCCAACCTCGCGATATATCAATGCCCTGAACGAGGGTAGCCATCAATCAGACGATGTGCAAAAAGAGGCCGTTACCCGGCTGGACAACATATACCAACAGATTGTGACCAAAGAAGAAGCGGCCCCAGAGCGGGGCGGTTTAATGGCGAAATTTGGCAAACTGCTGGGTAAACGCGAACCTGCCTTACAGGCTCCGGTTCGCGGTCTGTATATGTGGGGCGGCGTCGGACGCGGTAAAACCTGGCTGATGGATCTCTTCTATCAGAGCCTGCCGGGAACGCGTAAACAGCGGCTTCACTTCCACCGCTTTATGCTTCGTGTTCATGAAGAACTTGGAGAATTACAAGGGCATAGCGATCCGCTGGAGAGTGTGGCTGACCGCTTCAAAGCAGAAACGGATGTGCTCTGTTTTGATGAGTTTTTTGTCTCAGACATTACGGATGCCATGCTGCTCGGTGGGCTGATGAAAGCGCTGTTTGCTCGTGGCATTACGCTGGTGGCAACGTCAAACATTCCGCCTGATGAACTTTATCGTAACGGTTTGCAACGAGCGCGTTTTCTGCCGGCCATTGACGCGATTAAACAGCACTGCGACATCATGAATGTGGATGCTGGCGTTGATTATCGTCTGCGTACGCTGACCCAGGCGCATCTGTGGCTTTCGCCCCTGAAGGATGAAACGACGCAGCAAATGGATAAATTGTGGCAGGCGTTGGCGGGCGCGCCGCGAGGCAACGCACCGACGCTCGACATCAACCATCGTCCGATGGCGACGCTGGGCGTCGAAAACCAAACGCTGGCGGTGTCATTTACGACCTTATGCGTGGATGCCCGTAGCCAACATGACTACATTGCACTGTCACGCCTGTTCCACACGGTGATGCTGTTTGATGTTCCCGTGATGACGCCGCTAATGGAAAGCGAAGCGCGGCGATTTATTGCGTTGGTCGATGAGTTTTATGAACGACACGTCAAGCTGGTGATCAGTGCGGAAGTGCCGCTATTCGACATCTATCAGGGTGAGCGGCTCAAGTTTGAGTTCCAGCGCTGTCTGTCACGCTTGCAGGAGATGCAGAGCGAGGAGTACCTCAAGCGTTCGCACATGCCGTAATAAACGCTGCCCTCTCCCGCGGGAGAGGGGCTTCGGGTGAGGGCACTCGGGCGCACAAACCCCACCCCCGGAAAAACCCGCGTCGAATCACAATTAGGGGTCGATCTTTGACCTCGACTTCTCTATAATCTTGCGACCCCACGTTACGAGAAGGTTTTTTCCCAAAACTTTCTATGTGCTGGCATAGGCTATTCGAAGGGGTAGGTTTGCCGGACTCTGTCGTGTGAACCTCAACTGACTAAACGTTTGGGTGTTCACCAACGTGTAACTTATTTATTTGGGTAAGCTTTTAATGAAAACTTTTACAGCTAAACCAGAAACCGTAAAACGCGACTGGTATGTTGTTGACGCGACCGGTAAAACTCTGGGCCGTCTGGCTACCGAACTGGCTCGTCGCCTGCGCGGTAAGCACAAAGCGGAATACACTCCGCACGTTGATACTGGTGACTACATCATCGTTCTGAACGCAGAAAAAGTTGCTGTAACCGGCAACAAGCGTACTGACAAAATGTACTACCACCACACCGGCCACATCGGTGGTATCAAAGAAGCGACCTTTGAAGAGATGATTGCCCGCCGTCCTGAGCGTGTGATTGAAATCGCGGTTAAAGGCATGCTGCCAAAAGGCCCGCTGGGTCGTGCTATGTACCGTAAACTGAAAGTTTACGCGGGTAACGAGCACAACCACGCGGCACAGCAACCGCAAGTTCTTGACATCTAATCGGGATTATAGGCAATGGCTGAAAATCAATACTACGGCACTGGTCGCCGCAAAAGTTCCGCAGCTCGCGTTTTCATCAAACCGGGCAGTGGTAAAATCGTTATCAACCAACGTTCTCTGGAACAGTACTTCGGTCGTGAAACTGCCCGCATGGTAGTTCGTCAGCCGCTGGAACTGGTCGACATGGTTGAGAAACTGGATCTGTACATCACCGTTAAAGGTGGTGGTATCTCTGGTCAGGCTGGTGCGATCCGTCACGGTATCACCCGCGCTCTGATGGAGTACGATGAGTCCCTGCGTGGCGAACTGCGTAAAGCTGGCTTCGTTACTCGTGATGCTCGTCAGGTTGAACGTAAGAAAGTCGGCCTGCGTAAAGCACGTCGTCGTCCGCAGTTCTCCAAACGTTAATTTGTCCTGCGCAAGCAGAACGATTGGCGAAAAACCCGGTTTATGCCGGGTTTTTTTATGGATAAAAATCACGTTATCCACAGTAACGAGTTGATTCCCTCTTCTTTTTCAGCATTTCCGGAATCCCCTCACCACAAAGCCTTCAAAATCTGGTAAACTATCATCCAATTTTCTGCCCAAATGCCTGGGATTGTTCATTTTTTGTTTGTTTTTTGAACGAGAGTGACGGTGCGCGTGGGTAGGTAACTAACATCTGGCCAGTCGCAGTAGGGCTGGTAGCAGTAAAATTCTGAATATACCTGGAGGTTTTCATGGCTGTCGCTGCCAACAAACGTTCGGTAATGACGCTGTTTTCTGGTCCTGTTGATATCTATAGCCATCAGGTCCGTATCGTGCTGGCCGAAAAAGGTGTCAGCTTCGAAATTGAACACGTGGAAAAGGATAATCCTCCACAGGATCTGATTGACCTCAACCCGAATCAAAGCGTACCGACCTTAGTCGATCGTGAACTCACTCTGTGGGAATCACGCATTATCATGGAATACCTGGATGAGCGTTTCCCGCATCCACCACTGATGCCGGTTTACCCGGTTGCGCGTGGCGAAAGCCGCCTGTACATGCATCGCATTGAGAAAGACTGGTACTCCTTGATGGAAGTCATCAAGAACAGCACCGGCGCGCAGGCGGATAACGCACGTCGCCAGCTGCGTGAAGAACTGATGCAGATTGCTCCGGTCTTCGGCCAGAAGCCGTATTTCCTGAGCGATGAGTTCAGTATCGTCGATTGCTACCTGGCGCCGCTGTTATGGCGTTTACCGGTTCTTGGTATCGAGCTGAGCGGTGCAGGTTCCAAAGAGCTGAAAGGGTACATGACACGCGTATTCGAGCGTGACTCCTTCCTCGCATCTTTGACTGAACCTGAGCGCGAGATGCGCCTTGGTCGGGGTTAATTGAATGGACTTGTCGCAACTGACACCGCGTCGTCCCTATCTGCTGCGTGCATTTTATGAGTGGCTGCTGGACAACCAGCTCACTCCGCATCTGGTAGTCGACGTAACGTTGCCGGATGTGCGTGTGCCGATGGAGTATGCGCGTGACGGGCAAATTGTCCTGAACATTGCACCTCGTGCCGTAGGTAATCTTGAGCTGGCTAATGACGAGGTACGTTTTAATGCGCGCTTCGGCGGCGTCCCGCGCCAGGTTTCCGTTCCGCTTGCTGCGGTACTGGCAATTTACGCACGTGAAAACGGTGCCGGTACGATGTTCGAGCCGGAAGTTGCCTACGATGAAGACGTGGTCAGTCTGAACGATGAAGACGATGCAACGCTCCCGGAAAACGAGACGGTAACATCGGTGATGTCGGTGATTGATGGCGATAAACCCGATCACGAAGACGATAACGAGCCTGACGATGATCCCCCGCCGCGCGGTGGACGTCCTTCGCTACGCGTCGTGAAGTAAACTCCAGGCAGGGCTTTCAAGCCCTGCTTTTTTTATGCCTGACTTCCCGGCATCAGCCAGCATGCAATCGTTTCTCGCATCACCATTCTCCTGATGGCCAACGCTTCCGGCCGCTTCAAATCCTGCTGATAAATAATCGACAACGTTGACTGGTTGATGAGATAGAAAAATCCCAGCGCCGACATGGTGATATTCAACTGCATCGCGTCGATCCCCGGTCGGATGGTGCCATCTTCCTGCCCACGATCGAGAATACGTTGGGTGATTGCAAGCCAGGTGCTGTTAATCGGCACGATCGTATCCACGCCTTTCAGGTGCCGCGCTTTAAGCTGATTCTCGCTGTTGAGCAACTGAATAAATTCCGGATTCTCAAGATAGTAGTGCCAGGTAAAATCCATTAACTCAAGCACCGCATCACGGGCAGGTAGATGGTCCAGCTCCAGCGCCGCTTCCCTTGTGCGGATATCCTGATAGGCTTCCTGCAGCACGTGGGTAAAGAGCGTGTCTTTATTTTCGAAATAGTAATAGATCAGCTGCTTGTTCACTTTTGCCGTCGCGGCAATCTGATCGATCCTTGCCCCATCAAAACCCTTTTCCGCAAACTCCTTTTTCGCCGCGTTCAGGATCAGGCATTTTGTGAGATCGGGATCATGCCTGCGCTTGGTTCTCGATTCCCCTTTCATAGAATCTCCATTCAATTTATTGTTTTAATTGTAGTTTTAAATAAATCAACCATCTAGTTGATTTTGAGAAGTCGATCATGATTTTAATTTTTAACTCTTTCTATACTGATTTCGAAATTTCAACTGTTTAGTTGAAATGTATCAATTTCAGCAGGGAGTATCCTCATGATCCATTCGCAGCGTCCGGTAGCACTGGTGACAGGCTCCACACGGGGAATTGGTAAAGCGTGTGCGCTTGCGCTGGCCAGAGCCGGGTTTCATGTCGCCATTAACGGACGTGATAACGAAGAAGGCCGCGCCCGGCAACAAGCCATGGTAGCGGAAATAGAACAGTTTGGCACCGAAGCGCTGGCATTACCGGGCGATGTATCGGAACTACCGCTCCAGCAGCCGATGTTTGACAAGGTACTGGCACGCTGGGGCCGACTGGATTGCGTCGTCAATAATGCCGGAACGGCGGCTAAACAGCGCGGCGACTTGCTGGAAGTCACACCGGAAAATTATCAATACTGTCAGAACGTCAACACCAGGGCGATGTTCTTCTTTTGTCAAAAAGCGGCGCGCGCCATGCTTCACCAGGGTGAAATAAATCATCAGCATCGCTCCATTATCAACATCACTTCCTGTAGCGCCCACAGCTTATCGATTTCTCGCGGTGAATATTGCGTGTCGAAAGCAGCGGCCAGCATGGTGACGCAACTGTTCGCGTTGCGTCTGGCGCAGGAGGGCGTGGGCGTTTACGAACTGCGTCCAGGCATTATCGCCACTGACATGACCAGCGGCGTCAAACCCAAATATGATCAGCTCATCAGCGATGGCCTGGTACCGATGAAGCGTTGGGGGCAACCTGACGATATCGCGGTTGTTGTCGATGCGCTGGCGAGCGGCAAACTTCCTTTCACCGTCGGTCAGATTATTGATGTCGATGGCGGCCTGAACAAATCCCACTTTTAATCACGAGGCACAACAATGGCTACAATTTCCGTTGGCATTATCATGCATGGTGTAACCGGTCGGATGGGTAAGAATCAGCATCTGATCCGCTCGATCGTGGCGATTCGTGAGCAGGGCGGAGTTCTGCTGGCCAATGGCGATCGCCTGCTGCCGGATCCGATCCTGATTGGTCGTAATGAAGAAAAAATCGCCGCGCTGGCAAAACAGACCGGCATTTCCCGTTGGGGTACCGACCTGGATGCGGCTCTGGCCAACCCTAACGACACCATTTTCTTTGACGCGGCGACCACCCAGGCGCGTCCCACTTTACTGAAAAAAGCCATTGCTGCCGGGAAACACATCTACTGTGAGAAACCCGTGGCGGTCAGCCTGTCTGAGGCGATGGAACTCTACCACTACGCCGAACAGCAGGGAGTATGTCACGGTGTGGTACAGGACAAGCTCTGGCTGCCGGGTCTGCGCAAACTGCAGATGCTCAATCAGGCGGGCTTCTTTGGTCAGGTGCTGTCGGTGCGCGGTGAGTTTGGCTACTGGGTGTTTGAGGGTGATCTGCAACCTACCCAGCGCCCGTCCTGGAACTATCGTCAGGAAGATGGCGGCGGCATCATCCTCGATATGATCTGCCACTGGCGCTACGTCGTCGATAATCTGTTTGGCGAAATCAAGAGCATCAGTTGCCTGGGGGCAACCCATATTCCTGAACGGTTTGACGAGCAGGGTAATGCCTATAAAGCCACCGCCGATGACGCAGCCTACGCCACCTTTGAACTAAAAAACGGCACCATTGTACAGATCAACAGCTCGTGGTGCGTGCGCGTACGCCGTGACGATCTGGTGACCTTCCAGGTCGATGGCGTAAACGGTTCCGCCGTGGCGGGCCTCACCGATTGCCTGACCCAATCCCGCGTGAACACGCCGAAACCTGTCTGGAACCCGGACGTTCGTCAGACGCACAATTTCTATGAGGACTGGTCTCCGGTCCCGGATACCACCTCCTACGACAACGCATTCAAAGTGCAGTGGGAACTCTTCCTGCGTCACGTTCACGGTGAAATTGACTTCCGCTGGAACCTGCTTGAAGGGGCGAAAGGGGTGCAGCTGGTTGAACTGGCCCTGCAGAGCTGGAAAGAGCGCCGCTGGGTCGATGTTCCATCACTGGTGCGTTAAGGGGGCCTTATGCAACAACCTGATCCACGGCGTTTATCGCTGAATACTGCCACCGTCCGCCAACAGTGGACGCTGGATAAAATTATCGACGGCTGCGCCCGCCATGAAATTCGCGGCATTTCACCTTGGCGCGATCAGGTACAGGCGCTGGGGCTTGAGCGTACGGCGCAGTTGATTCGCACTAATGAACTGACCGTCAGCGGCTACTGCCGCGGCGGGATGTTCCCCGGTATTGACGATGCGGCAAGACGTGCGGCCGATGACGACAACCGACGGGCCGTCGATGAAGCGCTGGCCGTTAACGCCGCCTGTCTGGTGCTGGTGGTCGGTGGCCTGCCGGGAGAGTCAAAAGATATTGCCGGCGCACGTAGCCAGGTGCGGGACGGGCTGGGACGCTTACTGGAGTATTCCCGTAAAGCAGGCATGCCGCTGGCCATTGAACCGTTGCACCCGATGTACGCCGCCGATCGCGCCTGCATAAACACCCTGGAGCAGGCCAACGATCTCTGTGATGAGCTGGGTGATGATGGTCTCGGTATGGCCGTCGATCTCTACCACACCTGGTGGGATCCTAAGTTCTTCCAACAGATTACCCGCGCGGGATCTAAACGCATCCTGGGGTTTCATATCTGCGACTGGCTGGTGCCGACGCAACATCTGCTGCTCGATCGCGGCATGATGGGCGATGGGGTGATTGATATCCGCGCCGCCCGTCAGGCCGTAGAAGCCCTGGGCTATAAAGGCGCGCATGAAGTTGAGATTTTTTCCGAACACAACTGGTGGCAGCGCGATCCGGATACGGTGCTCGCTACCTGCAAAGCGCGTCATTTGACGCATTGTTAATCAGATTTTGGCTGTATCTGATGTCTCGTCAGTCTTACCAGGTTAGTCGAGGGAAATATGAATACAGATACAAAAAAGATGATACTGGTGTCGGTACTGTGCGGCCTGGGCTACATGATGTACTCCGTGGATCGCATGACCGTCTCCTCTGCAATCGGGCTTATCGCCACGGATTTCGGGCTGGGTAAAGGCCAGTCCGGGATCCTGTTGAGCTCCTTCTTCTACGGCTTTATTGGCTTTCTGTTTCTGTCGGGCATTATCGCCGACAAGCTCAGCGGCAAACCGGTGCTGATCCTGGGGCTGGTTATGTTCTCCGTCGCCACCATGCTGACAGGGGTGGCCGGAAGCCTGAGCTCGCTGATTTTTTACCGCGTCATGACCGGCATTGGCGAGGGGGTCTTCTGGCCCGCCGCCTCGCTGGAAGTGGCGAACGTCACCACCGAAAAGCAGCGCACCACCGTGATGTCTCTCTACTGGATGGGCTATCCGATCGGCGGATTCTTTGGCACCTGGCTAGGAGCGGTACTGGGCCCGGAGTATGGCTGGCGCGTGGTCTTTTATGTCGCCGGTGGGCTCGGCATTCTCGTCGCTATCGCCTATGCCATCCTGGTGAAGTCTGAACCGAAAAAGGTGGTTACCGTCGCGGCGCATGAAAAAATTCCGTTAAAACAGCTTTTCCGCAATCAGTCCGTGATGCTGATGGCGTTCTACTACTTCCTGTTACTCAGCGGCTGGTGGATTGTCCTGCTCTGGGCGCCGACGTTCCTGATGAACGTTAAACAGCTCACTATCGGCACTGCTGGAACGATTGCCAGTCTGCTTGGGCTGACGGGGGCATTGGGCGGTTTCTTGTTGGGCCGTATTTGCGATGGCGGTGATTTTTCCCGTAAACGCAGCATCCTGATAGGCATCACGGTAGCAAGTAGTCTGTTGATGGCCGCGATGGTGCTGCAACTGCCCGTTTTTGCTGTCGTTATCCTGGTCCTGCTGCTTGGCCTGCTGGGCTATCCGGTCACGCCGCTGGTGCTCTCTTTCACGGCAGAGTTGGTGCCGCCACAGCTTCGTGGCTCGGCAATCGGTTTTGTCATGAACGTCGGCATGACCGCAGGGGGGATCTCTCCGGTTCTGGCGGGCTATTTTGCCGACAAGTACTCCATGTCAGCGGTCTGGTTTGTCGCGGCCTGCGTCATGGTCGTCAGTTCGGTGCTGCTGCTTGGCGTCCGTAAGGCGGCGAAGCCCGTCAAAGAGATGGATATAACCGGACTGTCTTCACGCGTTTAACGAGGTAAAACATGGCAACAACGATCCCGCAGTCGATCCTGGAAAAACTGACCAACGTGACCATGCCGCGCCATGTTTCACTGGCAGCGCCGCAGCAGACCCTTGAGCTCGATGGATTTCGCATCCCGGTCTATCACAGCGACGCGCTGGTTGTCGGTAGTGGGGCCGCCGGGTTACGTGCAGCGGTGGAGTTAAAGCGCAGGAAAGTGGATGTCTTGGTGGCAACCCAGACGTTGTTCTGGGGAACCTCTGCCTGTTCGGGATCGGATAAACAGACGCTGCACACCGCCTCGACCAGTTTCAAAGGTGATAACTTCACCGCCCTTGCCAGCGCCATTGGGGCGGGTGGGGCGATGGATGCGGATACCGCCTATGTGGAATCCGTGGGGTCAGTGGAAGCCTTTATTGGCTTGAAAAGTATTGGCCTGCCTTTGCCGGAAGACAGATATGGCGCAGTACTTCGTTATCAGACTGACCACGATGAAGTTGGGCGCGCCACCAGCTGCGGCCCACGCACCTCAAGACTGATGGTCAAAGTGTTGGCAGAAGAGGCCGTACTGCTGAAGGTGCCTTTTGTGGATCATGCCACAGCAGTCCGGCTGCTGACCGAGGGGGAAGGTGCGCAGCGCCGGGTGGCGGGGCTCCTGGCCATCGTCAAAGGGGCAAGGTCGGAGGATAACCCGTGGGGATTGTGCCTGATGCGTAGCCCGAATGTTGTGCTCGCAGCGGGTGGGCCCGGAGAGCTGTTCAGGGACAGCGTCTACCCGAAACGCTGCTTCGGTTCACTGGGGCTGGCGCTGGAGGCGGGTATTGCCACCGTCAACCTGACGGAGCACCAGTTTGGCATCGGTACCCGTCGCGACGAGTTTCCATGGAATCTCTCAGGGACTTACGTGCAGAGCATGCCCTATATCTACTCCGTCGATGAGCACGGGCAAGAGCATAATTTCCTCGCCCGGTACTATCGCACTACGCGGGAACTGGCCTCGAACATCTTCCGCAAGGGCTATCAGTGGCCGATTCATGCCACGCGGATGCTGGATTTTGGCTCAAGCCTGGTGGATCTGGCGATTTATAATGAATCTCAGGCCGGGCGTACCATTCTGATGGATTTCAACCGTAATCCGTTACCGGTGCCGGGGGATGAACCTTTTGCCCTCGGCAATCTGGATGAAGACGTCTATCACTATCTGCGAAACAACGATGCCTGTCTTGAGCTTCCCATTGCGCGTTTGCAGCGCATGAATCCGTTGGCTATCGAGCTTTATAAGCATCACGGGCACGATCTCACCACCCAGCCGCTGCCCTTCAACGTTAACCACCAGCATATGAACGGGGGGATTGCGGTAGATACCTGGGGACATTCATCCTTAAACGGCTGCTATGCAGTGGGGGAAGCGGCGGGGACACATGGTGTGACGCGACCTGGCGGAGCCGCGCTGAATGCCGGGCAGGTGTTTGGTCTGCGCTGTGCGAAGCACATCGCTGCCACGACGCGTGAAGCGTCAGAGGCACTGTTCGAAACGCAAACGACGGAATTACTGCGCCAGATTCAGCGCGACAGTCAGCGTCCTGAGGCGCTTTCCATCGAATCCGTTCGTGATGAGATCCAGCAGCGCATGAGTGAACGCGCCGGCTTTGTCTGCGATGCGGCATTAGTTCCTGAGGCCCTTCAGGCCGCCCGACGGCTGAACCAACGTATCGCCCAGTATGGAGTAGCTATCGACCATCCCAACAAGGCGGCGTTCAGCCTGCAATGGCGACACATGGCGCTGGCCTCGGAAGCGCTGCTGGTGGCCCTGGACGCGTATATCGCTAAAGGCGGTGGCAGCCGGGGGGCGCGTATGTTGTGCTCAAATGCGGGCGACGTAGTGCCCCACACCCGTGAAGGCGAACTGTCTGCCTTTCGTTTTCTCTCAGAGAAACCCGAGCACCGGCAGGAGCAGTTGCAGGTGAGCTGGCATAACGGGGAATTCAGCGTGGAAACCAGGCCGCTGCGTACGCTTGATGACCTGTCGACCATCTTTTTTGAGAAGAACTGGCCCGCATTTCTCACGGATGAGATCTATCAGGGCTAAGTGTTGAGAGAGGGTAGGTCAGGGCGTGATGTGAAAAATTCTGCATCAGCAGAGTGTGCCGGATGACGGGATAGCCCCACCATCCGGCATGCTGGTTACACTTCCAGCCAGTTCATGATGCCTTCAGCCGCTTTACGGCCTTCAGCAATAGCTGTTACCACCAAATCAGAACCACGGACAATATCGCCGCCGGCAAAGATTTTCGGGTTGCTGGTCTGGAACGCATTTTCGTTGCCTTCTGGCGCGATGATGCGACCCTGGGAATCCAGCTCAACGCTGTGCTTCGCCAGCCATTCCATGCTGTGTGGACGGAAACCAAACGCCATGACTACCGCGTCGGCTGGTACCACATGCTCAGAACCGGCCACGATTTCTGCACGACGACGACCTTTTTCATCCGGCTGACCCATTTCGGTACGCGCCATTTTCACGCCAGAGACTTTGCCGTTGGCGTTGACTTCCACACCCAGCGGCTGCACGTTGAACTGAAACTCGACGCCTTCTTCACGCGCGTTTTTCACTTCACGACGGGAGCCCGGCATGTTTTCTTCATCGCGACGGTAAGCACAGATAACATGCTTCGCGTTCTGACGAATGGAGGTACGCACGCAGTCCATCGCGGTATCGCCACCGCCCAGAACCACTACGCGTTTACCTTCCATGCTGGTGTACGGCTGTTCCTCGGTGTCGCCAAAGCCCATGATCTGCCGGGTATTCGCGATGAGGAACGGCAGCGCATCAAACACGCCATCGGCATCTTCGTTTTCCAGGCCACCGCGCATTGACTGATAGGTGCCCACGCCCAGGAATACGGCGTCATAATCTTTCAGCAGGTCATCGAGCTGAACGTCACGGCCTACTTCGGTGTTCAGTATGAACTCGATACCCATGCCGGTGAAGATTTCGCGACGGCGGGTCATCACCTCTTTCTCCAGCTTGAAGGCCGGGATACCAAACGTCAGCAGACCACCGATTTCCGGATGGCGATCGAACACCACGGCTTTGACGCCGTTACGGGTCAGCACGTCCGCACAGGCCAGGCCTGCCGGGCCTGCACCGATAATCGCCACGCGTTTGTCGGTCTGCTTCACGCCGGTCAGGTCCGGGCGCCAGCCCATTTCGAACGCTTTATCGTTGATGTAGCGCTCGATGTTACCGATGGTTACCGCACCGAATTCGTCGTTCAGCGTACAGGAACCTTCACACAGCCTGTCCTGCGGGCAAACGCGCCCACAAACTTCCGGCAGGGTATTGGTCTGATGTGACAGCTCAGCGGCTTCAAAAATACGTCCTTCGTTGGCCAGCTTCAGCCAGTTCGGGATGTAGTTATGGACCGGACATTTCCACTCGCAGTACGGGTTACCACAGGAGAGGCAGCGATCTGCCTGCGCCTTGGCCTGGCCTTCCGAAAATGGCTCGTAAATTTCAATAAATTCAATTTTACGGATCTTCAGCGGTTTCTTCGGCGGATCGACACGCTGTAAGTCTATAAACTGGTATACGTTCTGACTCATTGCTACCCCTTACTGCGCCTGCACCCGCAGCTCAGCTGCGGAACGACTACGATGACCTAACAGAGCTTTCACATCGCTGGATTTTGGTTTCACCAGTGCGAACTTCGTTGAGAAGGTCGGCCAGTTCGCCAGAATCTCTTCACCGCGTGAAGAACCGGTATGTTGTACGTGCTCGGTTATCAGACCGCGCAGATGTTCTTCGTGGATGGCGAGGTCATCAACGCTCAGCACTTCCACCAGTTCCGGGTTCACGCGTTTGCGGAATTCGCCGTCTTCATCCAGTACATAGGCGAAGCCGCCCGTCATACCCGCGCCAAAGTTGACGCCCGTTTTGCCGAGGATACAGACGATACCGCCGGTCATGTATTCGCAGCCGTTGTCACCAATACCCTCAACCACGGTAATTGCGCCAGAGTTACGCACACCGAAACGCTCACCTGCGCGGCCCGCGGCATACAGACGACCGCCGGTTGCGCCATACAGGCAGGTGTTACCGATAATGCTCGCTTCGTGGCTACGATACGCCGAGCCCACTGGCGGACGGACCGCCACTAAACCGCCTGCCATGCCTTTGCCCACGTAGTCGTTGGCATCGCCAGTCAGGTAGAGTTCAACGCCGCCTGCGTTCCACACGCCGAAACTCTGGCCTGCGGTGCCGCTGAAGTGCGCTTTAATCGGGTCAGAGGCCAGGCCCTGATCGCCGTGAGACTGCGCGATGTAGCCCGACAGCGATGCACCGACGGAGCGGTCCGTGTTGCGGATGTCAAACCAGAAAGTTTTGCTCTGGCGTTCGTCCACAAACGGTTTCGCCTGTTGCAACAGTTGCGCATTGAGCACGCCATTATCAAACGGCGGATTGTTCTCCGTGCAGAACAGGGCTTTGCCCGGATGCGGTTCGGCAGTTTCCAGCAGTTTCGACAGATCCAGTTTCTGCTGTTTGGCGGTGAAACCGTCCAGCTCTTTGAGCAGGTCAGTACGACCAATCAGATCGACCAGGCGTTTCACACCCAGCTGCGCCATTAACTCACGTACTTCACGGGCGATAAATTCAAAGTAGTTGGTCACTTTGAATGGCAGACCGTGGTAGTGGTTTTTACGCAGTTTCTCGTCCTGAGTTGCCACACCGGTTGCGCAGTTGTTGAGGTGACAAATACGCAGGTATTTACAGCCGAGCGCAACCATCGGGCCGGTACCAAAGCCGAAGCTTTCCGCTCCCAGAATCGCCGCTTTGATGAT
>DFPL01000296.1 GCA_002377245.1 Enterobacteriaceae bacterium UBA3516 | reverse complement strand
GGAAACTCCATCAGACGATCGGCGTAGTACATCCATGAGACCGAACCGGAGACCAGGAAAGAGGCAAAAATGGTATTAATGATGAGAGAAATCTGGCTAACCGACACGCCTAAAATGGCCGGCCCCATCTGTTTCACCACCCGCATAGCACCCGCGTCGCGAAAATTAATCCTCGGCAGGACCAGCATGCCAATTTTTTTCAGGTGCGGCAGTTGATACACCAGCTGTAATACGCCGCCAACGGTTACCGCCCAGGCCAGTGCCAGCACAGGTGGATTAAAATACGGTGCGCCGAAAAGGGCGAACCCGATCATGCTGATGTTAAGGAACGTAGGGGCAAATGCCGGTACGGAGAATCGATTCCAGGTATTGAGAATAGCGCCGGCCAGCGAGGCGAGCGAAATCAGTAAAATATAAGGAAAGGTGATTTGCAGCAGTTGAGAAGTCAGCGCGAACTTATCCGCCGTATTGGCAAAGCCGGGTGCGGTGACCAGAATCACCCACGGGGCAGCCAGCATCCCGACGACGGTCACCACCGCCAGCGCCAGGGTCAGTAATCCCGAAACATACGAGACAAAGACGCGTGTGGCATCTTCGCCCTGCTTGCTTTTGTATTCAGCAAGAATGGGGACAAAAGCCTGGGAAAACGCGCCTTCCGCAAAAATACGGCGCAACAGGTTAGGCAATTTGAAGGCCACAAAAAAGGCATCGGTCGCCACACCCGCACCAAACACCCTCGCCACAATGGCGTCACGCGCAAAGCCGAGCACGCGAGAAAACATGGTCATTGAACTGACCGCAGCCAGTGATTTTAATAAGTTCATTTAGGATTCCATAAGGCACAACGCCTGCAAAGCAGGCGTTGGTATAGCGAAGCGCTTAGTCTACCGGGAATAGCACGAATTACTACCGGCATATGTTACCGGGAATTATTCACGTATGGCATCGCGCCAAAGCTTGTCTATCACTCGTTGCGCGAGAATCGCCTGCTCTCCGGCGGTTTCCGGAACTGTCTGATTTTGCACGCATTCAATGAAATGGCGGGCGCATCCCGCAAAGCCCCGCTGCTCAAGCGTGGTCTGCCAGCCGGCAACCGGCCGCTCAATCACTCCCTGCCCGGCCTCTTCTCGCCATTGACGCATATCCGTCACATCGTACAACGCGCCGTCGGTCACGGCCTGTACCCACTCGCGCTGGCTTCCCGCACGGCGATGCATGCTGGTCGTTATCTGCAAACCTGAAGCTGTAAAGTGGTGCTCGGCATACACCATCTCGCCATCGTCATTGGTCAGCAGGGTGCCGCTGGTCAGCTGCGCGTTGCCGCCGCCCAGCCAGAGCGCGGTATCCACGACATGCAGGTAATCGTCCAGCAGCGTGAAGCGCAAATCATGAGGACCCACGCTGTTTGTGCGATGCTTATCCATACGCACCGACGCCGCCGTCGTTAAACGGGATTTAAGATCCTGATAGAGGGGGGCAAATCGGCGGTTAAAGCCCACCATCAACGTCCGTTTTTTCTTCGCGGCGAGTTCAACCAGTTTTTCAGCCTCAGCGAGGTTGTCAGCCAGCGGTTTATCCACACAGACGTTCACCCCTGCGTTTAACAGTTCGCTGACGACGGCATAATGCGAGGCCGTGGAGGTGTGAACGAAAACCGCATCACACTGCGCCGCCAACTCCGTTAATGATCCGGCATAAGGAATACGCCAGGTGTCACATACCGGTTGCGCTTTCTCACGCGTCGGCGACCAGGCTCCGGTCAGCGTCCAGTCACTGGCCGCGCCAAGCACCGGCAGCCACGCCTTTTGTGCAATGCCACCTAATCCAACCACCCCGATTCGTAATTTTGTCACGCTTACTCTCCCAAATGTTCGAGCAGTGAGTTTAAACGCTGCTTCAGCTCTGCCACTTCCATTTCCAGTGCCTCAACGCGCGCACCGAGATCCTCAGAAGAGGGGCTGACGGCCTCCACTACGTTGATGAGTGTTTCGACATCACCGCTGAAGCGGTGCATGTAGCGGCTCTCACGCTTGCCCGCTTCGCGTGGCAAACGCACCACGTAGGGACCGTCTTCACGTTGTGCAAGGTTTTCCAGGGCGCTTTCGACTTCAGCCATATCAGTGAACTTGTGCATCCGCTCCGCACGCCCGCGCAATTCACCCGGCGTTTGGGGGCCACGTAGCAACAGCGTCGTTACCAGCGCCACTTCGGCCGATGTCAGTTTGAGGTCGCCAAATTCGGAATTACAAAAACGCTGCTCATATTTGGTCACCCGATTGCCAAATCCGCTAACGGTGCGTAAATAATGACGTTTGACGAGGGTATCGAGCAGATCCTGCACCTCGTGTTCGCTGAGGTTCATCACCGGTTCACGGTTGGTTTTTTGGTTGCAGGCGGTCACGACCGCATTCACCGACAGCGGGTACTGCTCTGGCGTCGTCACCTGCTTTTCCAGCAAACAGCCGATCACGCGCGCTTCCGGCGCACTGAGTTGATATTTCATGGTTTCTCCTTAACGACCTGCGGTCCAGTTTTCCGTCGTCAGCGCCGTTAACACATGGTCACGCCACTGCCCATCAATCAGCAAATACGCTTTCGCATAGCCCTCTTTTTCAAATCCCAGGCGCGCCAAAAGCCCCCCGCTACGTTTATTGTGCGGCATATAGTTGGCCATAATACGGTGTATGTGTTGCGTACGTTGCATATAGCGGATCGCGCTGGTCAGGGCTTCGAACATCAGCCCTTGCCCCTGCCATTTTTGCCCAATCGAATAGCCGAGATAGCAGGCATGAAAAGACCCACGGACCACGTTAGAGAAGTTCGCCACGCCGATGATTTCTTTTTCTTCGGGGTCAAGCAACGCAAAGTAAAATGCGGTCCCCTGCTTATGAAATTCGTTGATCATTCCGAGGCGAGCTTGCCAGCCTGAAGGGTAACAATGGCTTTCGTCGCGAACCGGTTCCCAGGGTTTTAAAAACTGGCGATTTTCCGCGTAATAATCCGCCAGCCGCCAGGCATCACGTTCGTGAACCAGCCGAACGACCATCCGGTCTGTCACCAGCCGTACTTTGGGCACATTACTGCGATAGCCAAACATGTATTCCCTCTCTTTTGGTTTACGTCTCTATACCCTTTCCCATTACTATACCTTTGCGCAGAGACTCTGTGAAAACAACAACCTGCATTTTCACGCGTCATAGTTGTTTTCGATGAGAAGTCTGAATGAAAGCCCGATTTTGATAAAAAAATATTGTCATCTTTGCGATGGGAAAAGGCTCGGCGCAGCGGCAGAATGGAAGGGAATTTATCGGTTAATTTCCCGGGAGGGGAAATGGCGCGCGTCTCACAGGCCAGGAGCCTGGG
>DFPL01000298.1 GCA_002377245.1 Enterobacteriaceae bacterium UBA3516 | reverse complement strand
CCGCTGCCGTAATCTTCCTGCTGATAGTCAAGGCCTGCTTCCTCGCAGGTCCACAAGACTTTTCGCACGTTAAGGGATGAGGTTTTCCCCAGAATTCTTATCATGATCGCAGGTCGCTCTTTGCAGGATTAATCGTTTAAAAACAATACATCAATCGCACTGCGTCTTGCTACCTCCAGCCAGGCACCAGCATGGTGCACTGCCTGATGCTGGCTCACCAAAATAGTGAGTATCCGCAGAGGCATTATAGTAATTCACTGAATTTTAATAAAATTATAACCTGGCACACCGCTTGCAGTAGCAAGAGAGCAGTGCAACACACAATTTGCAAATAGCTGGCTAGGGTTCCNNCAGAAGGTGTCGCGCTGCCCCCTTATTTTGTGCCACTCAGAGGTCAAGCATGAAGAAAACGCCATTACTCCGCTCCCTCGTGCTGTCGCTGGTCATGCTGACCACTCTCCCTGCCTTTGCTGCGGTAAAGAAAGAATTTAACGTCTGCTGGACTATTTATGCGGGCTGGATGCCATGGGGCACCATCAGTAACAGCAAAATCATTGATAAATGGGCCGATAAATACGGTATCAAGATCAATGTTGTTCAGCTCAATGACTACATCGAATCCATTAACCAGTACACCGCCGGTCAGTTTGATGGCTGCACCATGACCAATATGGACGCGCTGACCATTCCGGCGGCAGGCGGCGTGGACACCACCGCGCTGATTCTCGGTAGCTACTCCGAAGGCAACGACGGCGTGGTGATGAAAGGTGTGGGCAAAACCCTCAAGGATTTAAAAGGGCAGCAAATCTACCTGCCTGAGCTCTCCGTCTCCCACTATCTGCTGGTGCGCGGGCTCGAAAAAGCCGGGCTGGCTGAGAAAGATGTCACCGTGGTGAACACGTCGGATGCCGACATCGTCTCCGCGTTTGCCACGCCGAAAGTGCAGGCTGCCGTGGCCTGGAATCCGCAGCTTTCGGTCATTAAAGGGACGCCAGACACCACTGAAGTCTTTAGCTCTTCTCAGGTGCCCGGTGAACTCATCGACATGATGGTAGTGAATACCGAGACCCTGAAAGACAACCCGGCGCTGGGCAAAGCTCTGACCGGCGCGTGGTACGAAATGATGGCGAAAATGAAGGCGCAGGATAAGGCGGTGCTGAGTGAAATGGCAGCCGCGTCGGGCACCGACCTGGCGGGCTATCAGGCACAGCTTAAGACCACGCATCTCTTTTACACCCCGACTGACAATCTGGCCTTTGCCGCCTCAGCTGATTTGCCGAAGACCATGCAGCGCGTGGCGCAGTTCTCCTTTGATAAGGGGCTGCTCGGTGACGGCGCACAAAGTGCCGATTTCATCGGCATGGCTTTCCCGGGTAACGCAGCCCTCGGCGATGCAGGGAACGTCAAACTGCGCTTTGACGACAGCTTCGTGAAAATGGCCGCCGACGGCAAGCTTTGACTGATTGACTGACGGGAAACGACGCCATGCGACACATTAATCGCCATCCGACCCGGGGCATGCGCTTTACGCTCGTCCTGTTGCCCTTTGTCATTTTGCTGGCGGCCTACTTTCTGGGATCGGCAGTACGCCTTGAGGCTAACCCGCAGGACAAGCTCCTGCCGGGTATGCAGCAAATGCTCGACGCCCTCTCACGCATGGCCTTTAGCCCGGATAAACGCAGCGGCGATTATCTCTTCTGGATGGACACCCTGGTGAGTCTGGTCCGCCTGCTGACCGGGCTTGCCATCGCCTCGCTGGTGGGATTATGCATCGGCATCACCGCCGGGGTCTTCCCGATGTGGCGCGCCTCACTGTCGCCGCTGATGACGGTGCTATCGATGATCCCGCCGCTGGCGATTTTGCCGGTGCTGTTCATTGTTTTCGGGCTCGATGAGCTCTCGAAGGTGATGCTGATTGTGATTGGCATTACGCCGATGCTGGCCCGGGATCTCGAACACCGCGCGCGAGAAATCCCCCCTGAAATCTTGATCAAGGCGCAGACGCTGGGGGCCTCCAGCTGGACGCTGGTCCTGCGCGTGGTGTTGCCACAACTGCTGTCGCGCCTGCTGACCTCGCTGCGTCTGCTGCTCGGTTCTGCGTGGCTGTTTCTCATCTCAGCAGAGGCGATCTCGTCCACGGCAGGTCTGGGTTATCGCATTTTCCTGGTGCGCCGCTATATGGCGATGGACGTCATCATCCCCTACGTGGTGTGGATTACGTTACTGGCGTGGCTGATGGATTTAGGCCTGCGTCAGCTTCATAAAACCTGTTTTCCCTGGGCGGAAGGAGGGAAGGCATGAGCTTTATCGACATCAACAATGTCTGGCAGGAGTACGGATCGCACGTGGTGCTGGAGCGGCTCAATCTGCAGGTGAATGCCGGGGAATTTTGCTCAATGGTCGGGGCGTCCGGCTGCGGTAAATCCACCTTCCTGCGTTTGCTATTGGGGCAGGAAGCGCCGAGCCGCGGCACGCTATTGCTGGATGGCAAAGCGCTACCGGCTGAGCCTGACAGCAGTCGTGGGGTGGTGTTTCAGCGCTATTCGGTCTTTCCGCACTTACGCGTGCTGGATAACGTCGCGATCGGCCTTGAGTTTCCGCAGGCCCGTCTTCTTGGTCGCCTGTTTGGTGCGCGTAAACGTGAAGCGCGTGAGCGGGCGGTGTGGATGCTGGAGAAAGTCGGTCTCGGGCAGGCGTTGGACAAATACCCGGCGCAGCTCTCCGGTGGCATGCAGCAGCGCCTCGCCATCGCCCAGGCATTCATTATGCAGCCGCGTGTGCTGTTGCTGGATGAGCCCTTTGGCGCGCTGGACCCCGGCATTCGCAAAGACATGCATGCGCTGCTGCTCCAGCTGTGGAGCGAAACCCGCATGACGGTCTTTATGGTCACGCACGATCTGTCCGAAGGTTTTAACCTCGGCACCCGCCTGCTGGTGTTCGACAAAGTGCGCATCGACCCGCACGAACCCAATGCTTATGGGGCGCGCATTACTTATGACATTCCGCTTAACGAAGCGCGACTGGCCGAAATGACCGGCACCGCGCCTGAAAACGTCTATGCGTTAAGGAGTTAACAAGATGACTTCATTAGAAAAATCGACCGCTATTCTGCGAGAAGAGACGCTGCCCGGCGGCGGCACGCTCTCCTTCATCCTCAAGCGTGGGCAAATTCTGCGCATGACCGACATTGAAGGCGGGGCCAACGTCAGCCTGATGATGCTCAACCCGCATGAGAAGAGTGAACGTCTGAACCTGCCGGACACCCTGAAAGGCCAGCACACCGCACGCCTGACCGCCGGCCACTGTTTCTACTCCGATATGGGACGCGTGCTGGCAGGCATTACTGCCGACACCTGCGGCTGGCATGACCCGTTCGGCGGCGTGCTCAATGCTGCCGAAGTCAGTGATAAATATGGCGACGGGCGCTATCAGAGCCTGCGTAACGGTTTTTACCGCAACGGCGCGGACAACCTGCTGGTTGAGATGGGGAAATGGGATCTGAGCCTTGAAGACCTGCTGATGGTGGTGAATTTCTTCAGCAAAGTGACGGTCGCTGAAGACGGCGCGTTCACCTTCCACCACGGTTTCTCGCAGCCGGGCAGCCACGTGGAGCTGTATGCGCCAATGGATGTGCTGCTGGTGATGACCGCGCTGCAACACCCGATGGATCCGGCAAGCGAGTACGCGCCGCGCCCGATACAGCTGGCCTGGCGTCAGGCAGGTGACGAACATGCCGCCATTGATACGCTGCTCAGCCGCCCGGAAAACGAACGCGCATTCGCTAACACCCGCTTATTTGCCCTGTAAGGAGTCGCATGATGAATGTCACCAGCCAGAAACATCCCGACCAGGCCGTCTTTCGCCATGTGATCCCGGCGGGCGAGCCCTACCTGTTTGAAGTGAAAAAAGGCCAGACCGTGCGTTTGCTGGACCTGGAGGGCAACCAGGCCGTAGATACCCTGTTTTATAACGCTGACCAGTCACGTGAGCGCTACGATCCGCAGCGCACCTTACGCCGCCAGGGCAACGCCTACCTCACCACCGGCAGCGTGCTGTACTCCAACCTCGGTAATCCGCTACTGACCATTGTGGCCGACACCTGTGGCCGTCACGACACCCTCGGCGGAGCCTGTGCTCAGGAGAGCAATACGGTGCGTTATGCGCTGGACAAACGTCAGATGCACAGCTGCCGCGACAACTTCCTCTGCGCCTGCCTGCACGATGGCCGCCTGCACAAACGGGACATCGGCGCCAACATCAATTTCTTTATGAATGTTCCGGTGACGCCAGAAGGCGGGCTGACCTTTGAAGATGGCATCTCGGCCCCCGGCAAATATGTCGAGCTGCGTGCCGAATGTAACGTCATTGTGCTGATTTCCAACTGCCCGCAGCTCAACAACCCCTGCAATGGCTGGAACCCGACGCCCGCGGAGGTGCTGGTATGGAACTGACACGCTGGGCGCGCCTGCGCAGCCTGATTTACCACCTGTTTGCCGTCCGTGCCGCACGTCTGCCCCTGAATCAGGCCCCCAACACGACGCCACGCCCGTAAGGGATATCGCCCCTTATGGACGACCATAAGGTGAGCCGATTTTCGGTGGGACGACCCGCCACCATTGAGTTCTGACTATGTTTACGAAACTCCTGATTGCTAACCGTGGCGCGATTGCCTGCCGTATCCTGCGTACGCTGCGCACCATGAAGGTGGGCGGCGTGGCCGTCTGGTCTGAAGCCGACGCCAGCAGCTTACATATCCGTGATGCTGACGAAGCCATCAGCCTGGGCGAGGGCCCGGCGGCACAAACCTATCTGGTCATCGACAAAATTATTGCTGCCGCCCGCCACAGTGGTGCCGAGGCCATTCACCCCGGATATGGTTTCCTCTCGGAAAACGCCGCGTTTGCCGAAGCCTGTGAAGCGGCGGGGATTGCCTTTGTCGGCCCCACGCCGGAACAACTGCGCGTCTTTGGCTTAAAACACACTGCACGTGCGCTGGCAAAAACCCACGGCGTGCCGATGCTTGAAGGGACCGAACTGCTGGCTAACCTTGACGAGGCGCAACAGGCCGCACGCCTCGTCGGCTTCCCGGTAATGCTGAAAAGCACTGCGGGCGGCGGGGGGATCGGTATGCGCGTTTGCTATAACGCCGGGGAGTTGGCGGAAGCCTTCGATGCCGTGGTGCGGCTGGGCAAAAACAACTTCAGTGATGCCGGTGTGTTTATCGAAAAATACATCGAGCGGGCGCGCCATCTGGAAGTGCAGATTTTTGGTGATGGCAAAGGCGACGTCATTTCTCTCGGCGTTCGCGACTGCTCGGTCCAGCGCCGTAACCAGAAAGTGCTTGAAGAAACGCCCGCCCCGAATCTGCCGCAGGGCATGGAGGCCGCACTGTGCGAGGCGGCGATCACACTGGGTAAAGCCATCAGCTACCGCAGCGCCGGCACCGTGGAGTTTGTCTACGACAGCCTTGCCCGTCAGTTTTACTTCCTGGAGGTCAATACTCGCCTGCAGGTGGAGCACGGCGTGACTGAGCAGGTGTGGGGCGTGGACCTGGTGCGCTGGATGATTGAGCTGGCGGCAGGTGAGTTGCCGCCGCTGACTGAACTGGCCGCAGGGCTTGCTCCGCAGGGCCATGCGGTGCAGGCGCGCGTGTATGCCGAAGATCCGGGCCGTCAGTTTCAGCCTTCGCCGGGCCTGCTGACCGAGGTCATTTTCCCGGCTGACGATCGCCAGGCGTTGCGTATCGACACGTGGGTAGAAGCCGGATGCGAAGTGCCGCCGTTCTTCGACCCGATGCTGGCAAAAATCATTACCTGGCAACCGACCCGCGCCCAGGCGATTGCCCAACTGGATGCGGCGCTGGGGGCGACCCGGTTGTACGGCGTCGAGACCAACCGCCAGTATCTGCAAAAGATTCTGGCGTTCGCACCTTTTGCCGAGGGTGAACCCTGGACCCGCTGTCTGGAAGGGCTCAGCTACTATGCCACCACCTTTGAGGTATTAAGTGCCGGTACTCAGACCACGGTGCAGGATTACCCCGGTCGTCAGGGGTACTGGGCGGTCGGCGTGCCGCCATCAGGACCGATGGACTCCCGTGCACTGCGCCTGGGCAATGCGCTGCTGGGCAATGCCTCAACCGAGGCGGCGCTGGAGATGACGCTCAGTGGCCCGACGCTGAAATTCAATACCGATGCGGTTGTGGTGGTGACCGGGGCGGTGATGAACATCACGCTTGATGGCGACGATGTCCCGATGAACACCGTATTTACGGTTCCGGCGGGAAGTATCTTGCGACTGGGTGAGGTGAGCGGGGCGGGTGTCCGCAGTTACCTGTGTCTGCGCGGCGGTATTCATGTGCCCGACTATCTCGGCAGCAAAAGCACCTTCACCCTCGGTCAGTTTGGCGGTCACGCCGGGCGGGCATTACGCACCGGCGATGTGCTACACATCCCTGCGCTGAAAGGGAGCCGGAGCGGGGCCGTGTTACCCAGGACCTTGCACACCGATTTAGCTGCCGTACGCGAGTTGCGGGTAATTTACGGACCGCATGGCGCACCGGAATATTTCTCGGAAAATTATATCACCACCTTTTTTGCTACCGACTGGGAAGTGCACTTCAACTCCAGCCGTACCGGCATCCGCCTGATCGGGCCGAAACCGGAATGGGTGCGCGACAGTGGCGGCGAGGCGGGGCTGCATCCCTCCAACATTCATGACAACCCCTACGCCATAGGCGCTGTGGATTTCACCGGCGATATGCCGGTTATCCTTGGCCCGGATGGCCCAAGCCTCGGCGGGTTTGTCTGCCCGGTGACTATCATCGAAGCCGATCTCTGGCAGCTTGGGCAACTGAAAGCGGGCGATAGGGTGCGCTTTGCGCCAGTGGATGTGGCGACCGCGCGCCTGCTGGCACAGGCGGAAAAGCAGGAAGTGGAAACCCTGCAACCCGTTGTCGTGAACTGGCAGCCGGCCCGGCCGGTGTCGCCAGTGGTACTCGACACGGGCGAGGCGGACAAACGGCTGGTGGCTCGTCTGTCTGGCGATACCCATCTTTTACTGGAGGTGGGTGCCCTGGAGCTGGATCTGGTGCTGCGTTTTCGCGCTCATGCCCTGATGCAGGCGCTGGAGGCCCGCGCGCTGGCCGGCGTCATTGACCTGACGCCGGGTATCCGCTCTTTGCAGGTGCACTATCAGCCGGAAACGCTGCCGCTCGGCGCGCTGCTGGCGGTGATTCGGGGAGTGTGGCGCGAGGTCTGTCAGAGTCAGGATCTGGACGTGCCTTCGCGCGTCGTCTGGCTGCCGCTCTCCTGGGACGATCCGGCCTGCCAGAAAGCCATCGAAAAATACATGACCACCGTGCGCCGCGATGCCCCCTGGTGCCCGAGTAACCTCGAGTTTATCCGCCGCATCAACGATCTCGAAAATATCGACGAGGTCTACAAAACCGTTTTTGACGCCCGCTATCTGGTGATGGGGCTGGGGGATGTGTACCTCGGCGCACCCGTTGCCACTCCGCTCGATCCGCGTCACCGCCTGGTGACCACCAAATACAACCCGGCCCGTACCTGGACGGCTGAAAACTCGGTGGGGATTGGCGGCGCGTATCTCTGTGTCTATGGGATGGAAGGGCCGGGAGGCTATCAGTTTGTCGGGCGCACGCTGCAGATGTGGAACCGCTATCGCGATGTGGCCGATTTTGGTGGTAAGCCCTGGCTGCTGCGCTTCTTCGATCAGATCCGCTTCTACCCGGTCTCTGCTGAAGAGTTGCTGACTATTCGCCGCGACTTCCCGCTCGGGCGCTATCCGCTGCGTATTGAGCAGACCACCCTGCGACTGGCGGAGTACCAGCAGTTCCTTGCCGATGAAGCCGAGAGCATTGCCGCTAACCGCACCCACCAGCAGGCGGCTTTTGCCGCCGAGCGCGATCGCTGGATTGCCAGCGGCCAGGCCCATTTCGACAGCACCGATGTGGTGAGTGATGAAGGGGAAGAGGCACCGCTTAACGCAAACGAAAGCGGGGTCGACAGCCCGGTCTCCGGCAACCTCTGGCAGGTAAATGTCAAAGCGGGCGACAGCGTCAGTGAGGGCCAGACGCTGGTCATCCTTGAGTCCATGAAGATGGAAATTCCGTTGACCGCGCCTCATGCCGGTGTGGTCAGTCAGGTTCGGGTGCAGCCGGGAAGCTCCGTGCGCGCCGGGCAATGCGTAGTGGTGATGGAGAAAGCACAATGACAAATTCTTTTGATTTACGACTCGATACGCTGGCAGCGCAGTACCGCAACGGCACCCTGACGCCGCGTGCGTTGATAAAAACGCTTCGCGAACGCGCCATCGCGCTCAACCCGGTGTTTAATCTTTTCATTCATATTCTCACGCAAGAGGAGCTGGAGCCGTACCTGTCAGCACTCGATGCCCGTCTACCCGACGAGCTGCCGCTTTATGGCGTGCCGTTTGCCATTAAAGACAATATTGATATCGCGGGCATTTCCACCACCGCGGCCTGCCCGGCCTTTGCCCGTATTGCAGAGCAGGATGCCACCATTGTGCGTCAACTGATTGCCCTGGGCGCTATTCCGATGGGCAAAACCAACCTCGATCAGTTTGCCACCGGGCTCAACGGCACGCGTTCTCCCTACGGCGCCTGCCGCAACAGCGTGCATCCCGACTATCCGTCGGGCGGCTCAAGCGCGGGTTCCTCACTTGCGGTCGCGCTGGGCGTCGCCAGTTTTGCGCTGGGCACCGATACCGCAGGTAGCGGGCGTGTTCCGGCTTCTCTTAACAATCTGGTCGGACTTAAAGCCACTAAGGGGCTGGTTTCCACGGCGGGTGTCTTGCCCGCCTGCCGCACCCTGGATTGCGTAACTTTCTTCACGGCGACCGCCGCCGAAGCCAGCCGTTTACTCGCGCTCACCGCCGGGCTGGATCCCACCGATGATTACAGCCGTCAGAACCCGGCCTGGAACGGGGCGCAGGCCTTTGGTTCACCTGAAAAAGGCTTTCGTTTTGGCGTGCCGGATACGCTGGAATTTCTCGGTTGTCAGGAGAGCGAAGCCCTGTTCCACACCGCTAAGGCGCAGCTTGAGGCGCTGGGTGGCGTGCCGGTGAGCATTGATTTCACTCCCTTTATGACCGCGGCGAAGCTGCTCTATGAAGGCCCGTGGGTGGCGGAGCGCTATCACGTGGTCGGGCCGTTGATTGAACAGCAGCCCGACGCCGTGCTGCCGGTTATCCGTGACGTGCTACAAAAAGCGCCGGGAACCGATGCGGTCAGCACCTTTGACGGGCTGTATACCTTGCAGCATTTCAAAGCCCAGTGCGACGCCACCCTCGCCGGG
>DFPL01000306.1 GCA_002377245.1 Enterobacteriaceae bacterium UBA3516 | reverse complement strand
ATATTGAAAATATTCGAGCCGATGATGTTGCCAATGGCAATATCGTCCTCACCCTTACGTGCCCCGGCAATGGCGGTGGCAAGCTCGGGCAGGCCCGTCCCAATAGCAATGACGGTCAGGCCAATCGTCAACTCACTCATGGCAAAATAGTTCGCCATTACGGTCGCGTTATCTACCACCATCCTTGTGGCCATGGGCATGATAATTAATGCTACGCCGAGCCACAAGAACGCCACCGACAAGCTACCTTCTCGCGGTAGTTCAGCCAGTTGCTCGCGCGTCAGGCTATCATTGCCCTGACGCTCAGCAAGGCGGGCGATTTTAACAATGAACACCAGCCACAGCACGGCGAGAAGCAGTAAAAAGATGCCGTCAATCCAGCTCAGTTGCCCGTCGTAAAGCACCAGACCTGCCAGTACACTGGTTAACAACATTAGCGGCAACTCGCGACGTAAGATATCGGAATGCACGGTAAAGGGTTGCAGGAAGGCGGCGAGACCGAGAATTAAAAGAATGTTGGTGATATTGGAACCGATCGCCGTTCCGATGGCCAGATCAAGCTGACCGTGCATGGAGGCGGCGACAGAGACGATGATCTCCGGCANNCTGTAGACCACCAAAAGTAAACCAATTATTAATAGCGCCGTCGCTAAAAGCATCTAACGTCCTTTCTTGAGGTATAATCTGCCGGTCCGCAGGCTGCGATCGCCGGGAAATACCGGGAGTTTCGAGCGGCGTAAACAAGTCTTAATTTTGACTTTATGCGGCTCAAAAGTAAAACAAATGCCAGCTTTCGCTAACTCAAGCAGGTAATATTCTGTAAAAATGTTGGGTTCTTGATGTTATCGACCATGATGCACAACCCGACAGGGCTTATAAGGATGAAAGAATGAGCCAGACAGTGGCGAATCTCGTTGATATCCATGGCGTGAGTTTTTCACGGAGTAACCGTCTGATTTTTGACAATATTTCTCTGACGGTGCCACGCGGAAAGATCACTGCGATCATGGGGCCGTCAGGGATCGGCAAAACAACGCTATTACGCCTTATCGGTGGTCAGATTCCTCCAGATAAAGGTGAGATCCTCTTCGACGGTGAAAACATACCCGAGATGAGTCGATCCCGACTGTTCACCGTTCGTAAAAGAATGAGTATGTTGTTTCAATCCGGTGCGCTCTTTACCGATCTCACGGTATTTGAAAACGTGGCTTACCCGTTGCGTGAACATACGAATTTACCTGAGTCGCTGCTGAAAAGTACGGTGATGATGAAGCTGGAAGCCGTTGGCTTGCGTGGCGCAGCCAAACTCATGCCTTCTGAACTTTCGGGGGGGATGGCACGTCGTGCTGCGCTGGCTCGTGCTATCGCGCTGGAGCCGGATTTGATCATGTTCGACGAACCCTTCGTCGGCCAGGATCCGATCACGATGGGCGTGCTGGTCAAACTGATTTCCGAGCTGAACAGCGTGTTGGGCGTGACCTGCATTGTGGTCTCGCATGATGTGCCTGAAGTCCTGAGTATTGCCGATTACGCGTATATCGTGGCGGATAAAAAAATTGTTGCCCATGGCAGCGCACAGGGGCTGCAAGAGAACGGCGATCCTCGCGTTCGCCAGTTTCTTGACGGTATTGCCGATGGCCCGGTTCCTTTCCGCTATCCTGCCGGTGAGTATCAATTCGATTTATTAGAGACAGGGAGTTAAGCCACTCATGCTGCTACAAGCACTGGCGTCGCTCGGGCACCGCGGGATCAAAACGATCGCGACGTTTGGCCGCGCCGGTTTAATGCTATTTAACGCGATCGTCGGTAAGCCTGAATTCCGTAAGCATGCGCCTCTTCTGATGCGTCAGCTCTACCATGTGGGCGTCTTGTCGATGCTCATCATCCTGGTTTCTGGGGTGTTCATTGGTATGGTGCTTGGGCTTCAAGGCTATCTGGTGCTTACGACCTACAGCGCTGAAACCAGCCTTGGCATGCTGGTTGCGCTATCCCTGTTGCGTGAGCTTGGGCCGGTTGTCGCGGCGTTACTCTATGCCGGCCGTGCAGGTTCGGCGCTGACGGCGGAAATCGGACTGATGCGGGCCACGGAGCAGCTTTCCAGCCTCGAGATGATGGCGGTTGATCCCTTACGTCGCGTCATTGCGCCACGTTTTTGGGCCGGCGTCATCTCGCTTCCGCTGCTAACGATCATTTTTGTTGCCGTAGGCATTTGGGGCGGCTCACTGGTGGGTGTGAACTGGAAAGGAATCGATTCGGGATTCTTCTGGTCGGCCATGCAGGATGCTGTCGACTTGCGTCTGGATCTGATTAACTGTCTGATTAAAAGTGTGGTGTTCGCTATCACCGTGACCTGGATTGCCTTATTTAACGGTTACGATGCGATTCCGACTTCTGCCGGGATTAGCCGGGCGACAACACGTACCGTTGTGCACGCTTCATTGGCCGTACTCGGCCTTGATTTTGTGCTCACCGCATTGATGTTTGGGAATTGAGTTCATGCAAACGAAAAAAAGTGAAATTTGGGTTGGCATTTTTGTTCTGGTGGCACTGCTTGCCGCGCTCTTCATTTGTCTGAAAGCGGCGGATGTGGCTTCGATGCGTACAGAGCCAACTTACCGTATTTACGCTACCTTCGATAATATCGGTGGTCTTAAAGCACGCTCACCGGTCCGTATTGGTGGGGTCGTGGTGGGCCGTGTCGCCGACATTGAGCTTGATGCAAAGACCTATCTGCCGCGCGTTGCGCTGGACATTGAAGAGCGTTACAACCAGATCCCGGATACCAGTTCATTAGCTATTCGCACCTCTGGACTGCTGGGTGAGCAATATCTCGCACTGAATGTTGGTTTTGAGGATCCTGAGCTGGGAACTTCTATGCTTAAAGAAGGCAGCACTATCCAGGATACCAAGTCCGCTATGGTTCTTGAGGATCTTATCGGACAATTCCTTTACAGCAGTAAGGGAAGCGACAATAAGAATTCCGGCGATGCGCAGCCGCAGCAGCAGGATGATACTTCCAGCGCACCGTCAGCTGGTTCGACGAATTAACGAGGAGAATTGACGCATGTTTAAACGTCTATTAATGGTGGCCATGCTGGTTATCGCCCCCCTGGGCCTTGCCAACGCAGTAGAGCAGAGCAATCCCTATAAAGCGATGCAGGAAGCGGCGCAAAAGACTTTCGATCGTCTTAAAAATGAGCAGCCTAAAATTCGTTCCAACCCCGATTATCTGCGTGAGATCGTCGATCAGGAATTGCTGCCTTACGTGCAGGTGAAGTATGCCGGTGCTTTGGTGCTGGGGCGTTACTATAAAGACGCCACGCCGGCGCAGCGTGAAGCTTATTTCGCTGCCTTCCGTGAATACCTGAAGCAGGCTTATGGCCAGGCGCTGGCTCTGTATCACGGTCAGGGCTACCAGATTGCTCCTGAAAAGCCGCTGGGCGATGCGACGATTGTCCCGATTCGTGTTACCATTACCGACCCGAATGGCCGCCCGCCTGTCCGTCTTGACTTCCAGTGGCGTAAAAATAGCCAGTCTGGTAATTGGCAGGCCTACGACATGATCGCTGAAGGCGTCAGTATGATCACCACCAAGCAGAATGAGTGGAGCGACCTGCTGCGCACAAAAGGCATTGATGGTCTGACAGCTCAGCTGCAGTCTATTTCCCGCCAGAAAATTACGCTGGATGAGAAAAAATAATGGCTGTTCAGCTTAGCTGGACGCGCGAAGGCGATCGACTGGCACTACAGGGTGAGCTCGATCAGGACGTGCTAAATCCATTATGGGACACGCGCGTTGAGGCGATGAAGGGCGTGCACTGCATCGACCTTCAGGGGATTACCCGCATTGATACGGCTGGCGTTGCGTTGCTGATCCACCTTGTTGATTTGGGGAAAAAGCAAGGGCATAAGGTTTCGCTTGAAGGTATCAGCGAAAATTTACGAACGCTTGCTGAGCTCTATAATTTGCCGGTTGAAGTATTGCCTCGCTAATTTTTTCAGTACGTTACTCTTAAAAGCCTCGTTTGATTTATCAGCGAGGCTTTTTGCTTATTTAAGACCGCCGCACTTTCCTCTAAGATGTGTGGCTGTTTTCACTATTAGATGAAATTAACGCCCATGGAAAATCATGAAATTCAGACAGTGCTGATGAATGCACTCTCTCTCCAGGAAGCCCACGTCTCTGGCGATGGCAGTCACTTTCAGGTTATTGCTGTGGGTGAGGTATTCGACGGGATGAGCCGCGTCAAGAAACAGCAGGCGGTTTATGGCCCTTTATCGGAATACATTGCGGATAACCGCATCCACGCTCTGTCGATCAAAGCATTTACGCCGCAGGAATGGGCGCGCGATCGCAAGCTAAACGGTTTTTGAGCTACGGGCCCAGGCCCGCAGCGCGTGTGAATTCTTAACAGAGAACAGATGAATGGATAAGTTTCGTGTACAGGGGCCGACCCGGCTCCAGGGCGAAGTCACAATTTCAGGCGCAAAAAACGCCGCGCTGCCTATCCTCTTTGCCGCTTTGCTGGCTGAAGAACCGGTAGAAATCCGCAACGTTCCGAAACTGAAAGACATCGACACTACCATGAAGTTACTCAGCCAACTGGGTACCAAAGTGGAGCGTAATGGATCCGTCTGGATCGATGCGAGCAAGGTTGACGTTTTCTGTGCTCCCTATGACCTGGTGAAAACTATGCGTGCCTCTATCTGGGCGCTGGGTCCACTGGTGGCGCGTTTTGGTCAGGGTCAGGTTTCTCTGCCTGGCGGTTGTGCTATCGGCGCACGTCCGGTTGATTTGCATATCTCCGGTCTGGAGCAGCTCGGTGCTGAGATCAAACTGGAAGAAGGTTACGTTAAAGCGAGCGTTGCCGGACGTCTGAAAGGCGCGCATATCGTGATGGATAAAGTCAGCGTCGGTGCGACGGTGACTATTCTGTCTGCGGCTACCCTTGCAGAGGGAACGACCGTCATTGAAAACGCTGCGCGTGAACCGGAAATTGTTGATACCGCCAACTTCCTGAATGTGTTAGGAGCAAAAATCAGCGGTCAGGGTACCGACCGTATCACCATCCAGGGCGTTGAGCGTATTGGTGGTGGCACTTACAGCGTACTGCCGGATCGTATCGAAACCGGTACTTTCCTGGTGGCTGCGGCGATCTCTGGCGGCAAGATTGTATGCCGTAATGCTCAGCCTGATACGCTTGATGCCGTCCTGGCTAAACTGCGTGAAGCGGGTGCGGATATCGAAGTCGGCGAAGACTGGGTCAGCCTGGACATGCATGGCAAACGTCCAAAGGCTGTGACCGTACGTACCGCGCCACATCCGGCATTCCCGACCGACATGCAGGCCCAGTTCACGCTGCTTAACCTGGTCGCTGAAGGAACGGGTGTGATCACTGAAACGATTTTCGAAAACCGTTTCATGCACATTCCTGAACTGATCCGTATGGGCGCGCATGCGGAAATCGAGAGCAATACGGCCATTTGCTACGGCGTGGAAAAACTCTCCGGTGCGCAAGTTATGGCGACGGATCTGCGAGCCTCTGCGAGCCTGGTGCTGGCGGGTTGTATTGCGGAAGGGACCACGATTGTTGACCGTATCTATCACATCGACCGCGGCTATGAACGTATCGAAGATAAATTGCGTGCGCTTGGCGCAAATATCGAACGCGTAAAAGGCGAATAACTTTTTCCGTTTGCAAAAGCCCCTGCCAGGTCTTGGTCAGGGGCTTTTTTATTTCTTATTTCACTCTTTTTTGCCGCATCATGCTGGTCCGGTCAATGAATTCATGTGTCACCGGATCGTGATAGCGTGAAGGCCAGATAACCCAAGGATCGGTATCCAGCGCACGGGCAATAATAAGCTCACCTTTGGGCCAGGAACGACTTAACGCATTTGCCAGCGTCGAAGACGACAGCCCATTTTTGCGTGATTCAGCCGCGAGTGATGTTCCTTTTTTGTGCAGACCTGCAATGATATCTGCGGTGTGCCAGTCGATAAATTTACCTTCCATTACTCCTCCCTGTAACAAAACCTGTTCATACATGACAGTAAATAAGCACGCTTAATATACGCATATAAGAACGAAAGCTCTAAAAAGTTCATGTAAGGTTTTTTAACTTTAGGATTCTGCCAGGGCGGTATTTAGGGGTTTTATAAACCAAGAGAGTATTTTTTGGAACTTATTGAAACTTTCCCGCCAGCAGCGGGAAAGTCAGGGGGAGATTAGTGATCGCGCTGAACGGCGATGTGGGCCAGTCCGATAAGCGCTTCACGCCATGGGGAGTCAGGGAGGATTTGCAACGCGCTAATCGCCTTGTCAGCCTCTTCCTCTGCACGCTGGCGCGTCCACTCAAGCGAACCGCATTCGGCCATAGCTTCCAGAACCGGTTCAAGCAGGTGACGCCCGTTTCCGTTCTCAATGGCTTCGCGAATCATACTCGCCTGTTCTGCATTGCCATGATGCATGGCATGAAGAAGCGGGAGGGTAGGTTTACCTTCGTTGAGGTCATCACCCGTATTTTTACCGAGTGTTTCGCCATCAGCGCTGTAATCCAGTAGATCATCAATCAACTGGAACGCCGTACCCAGATAGCGACCATAATCCTGTAAGGCTTTTTCTTGTGCAGGACTACACTCTGCGAGCATGCCTGAACACTGCGCTGCTGCTTCAAACAAACGCGCTGTTTTGCTGTAAATCACGCGCATGTAGTTTTCTTCGGTGATGTTCGGATCGTTGACGTTCATCAACTGCAGCACTTCACCTTCTGCAATAACGTTGACCGCCTCTGACATCACTTCCAGCACGCGTAATGAACCCAGGCTGGTCATCATTTGAAACGCACGGGTGTAGATAAAGTCACCCACCAAAACGCTGGCTGCATTGCCAAAGGCCGCGTTGGCCGTTGCTTTGCCACGACGCATATCAGACTCATCCACAACATCGTCATGCAGCAGCGTGGCGGTGTGGATAAATTCGATTAAGGCGGCAATGGTGACATGTGCATTACCTTCATAGCCCACTGCTCGCGCGGCAAGGACGGCGATCATCGGACGGATACGTTTACCGCCTCCGCTGACGATGTAATAACCCAACTGGTTGATTAGCTGAACATCCGAGTTGAGCTGCTGCAGGATTGTCGCATTAACACCCGCCATATCTTGCGCGGTTAACTCATTGATTTTTTCTAAATTCATCGCAAAAGCCGGGCTTTCAGTCCTGTTTACCACATATCAAAATGGGATAACGAAGGGTTACGGGTTAGAATAGTATTGCTGATTGTACTGAAAAAACGCGCCAGATAAACGTCGCCGTACACGTTGTGTTTTTTTTCTTCATGGAGTGATGCTAGCACTTGTCAAAGCCTCGCGTTTTGCGTAATATTCGCGCCCTATTGTGAATATTTATAGCGCGCTCTTAATCATTCATAAGGTGTGCGCAGAAGCGGAGTTTTTTATGTACGCGGTTTTCCAAAGTGGTGGTAAACAACACCGAGTAAGCGAAGGTCAGACCGTTCGCCTGGAAAAGCTGGACATCGCAACTGGCGAAACTATCGAGTTCGCTGAAGTTCTGATGATCGCAAACGGTGAAGAAGTCAAAATCGGCGTTCCTTTCGTTGATGGCGGCGTAATCAAAGCTGAAATCGTTGCTCACGGTCGTGGCGAGAAAGTTAAAATCGTTAAGTTTCGTCGTCGTAAACACTATCGTAAGCAGCAGGGCCATCGTCAGTGGTTCACTGATGTGAAAATCACTGGCATCAGCGCTTAAGACAGGGGAGCAGATTAAATGGCACATAAAAAGGCTGGCGGCTCGACTCGTAACGGTCGCGATTCAGAAGCTAAACGCCTGGGCGTTAAGCGTTTCGGTGGCGAA
>DFPL01000250.1 GCA_002377245.1 Enterobacteriaceae bacterium UBA3516 | reverse complement strand
GATGGGTGCCATACTGGATCTCATCAGCGGATCCACGCTTGGCGTACGCGCGTTATCCCTGAGCATCGTCGCCTATCTGGTCGCACTAAAATACCAACTGTTTCGTAATCTGGCGCTATGGCAACAGGCGCTGGTGGTGATGGTACTGTCGCTGGCCACTGAAGTGGTTATCTTCTGGGCCGAGTTCCTGGTCATTAACGTTTCCTTTAAACCCGATATTTTCTGGAGCAGTCTCGTTAATGGTGTGCTCTGGCCGTGGATATTTCTGTTGATGCGTAAGATTCGTCAGCAGTTTGCCGTGCAATAAGGTTTTTTATGACAACTCTCTGGCTTGCCTCCGGTTCCCCACGCCGTCAGGAACTGCTCACCCAACTGGGCGTGAGCTTCGAACGCATTATCCCTGGTATTGAAGAGCAGCGTCGGGCGCAAGAGAGCGCCCATCATTACGTGTTGCGACTGGCGCGAGAAAAAGCCCAGGCCGGGGTAGCGATGGTCACGCGTGACTTGCCGGTTCTGGGGGCCGACACCATTGTGATATTTAATGGTGAAGTGCTTGAAAAACCGAAAGACGCCTCGCATGCTGCTAAAATGTTACGACAACTCTCCGGTCAAACCCATCAGGTGATGACTGCGGTGGCACTGGCAGACAGCCAGCATCTGCTGGATTGCCTTGTGGTGACGGAAGTCACTTTTCGCGTGCTATCTGACGAAGATATTGCCGCTTATGTGGCAACTGGCGAGCCGCTTGATAAAGCCGGGGCATATGGCATCCAGGGACTGGGCGGCTGTTTTGTCAGAAAAATCAATGGCAGTTACCATGCCGTCGTCGGTTTGCCGCTGGTGGAAACGTGGGAACTGTTGAGCAACTTTAACGCACTGCGCGAGGGAAAAGATAATCATGACGGCTGAATTGTTAGTTAACGTAACGCCATCGGAGACGCGTGTGGCTTACATCGATGGTGGGATCCTGCAGGAGATCCACATCGAGCGTGAGGCGCGACGCGGGATCGTAGGCAATATCTACAAGGGTCGGGTAAGTCGAGTACTTCCTGGGATGCAGGCGGCTTTTGTAGATATTGGTCTGGATAAGGCGGCGTTCCTTCATGCCTCGGACATTATGCCGCATACCGAATGCGTTGCCGGGGAAGAGCAGAAGAACTTTACCGTACGCGACATCTCAGAACTGGTGCGTCAGGGCCAGGATTTGATGGTGCAGGTGGTGAAAGATCCTCTGGGCACCAAAGGCGCACGACTGACAACCGACATTACCCTGCCTTCCCGTTACCTGGTGTTTATGCCGGGCGCTTCGCACGTCGGCGTCTCCCAACGCATCGACAGCGAAGCCGAGCGTGAAAGACTCAAACAGGTCGTGGCGGAATACTGCGATGAGCAGGGTGGTTTTATTATCCGTACCGCGGCTGAAGGGGTGTGTGAAGACGATCTCTCCTCGGATGCCGCCTACCTGNNCGGTGAGCTGGCGCTGGCGCAACGTGTGCTGCGCGATTTTGCTGATGCGCAGCTCGACAGGATCCGCGTCGACTCACGCCTGACTTACGACATGCTGCTGGAGTTCACCGCAGAATACATGCCGGAAATGACCAACAAGATTGAGCACTACAGTGGTCGCCAGCCCATTTTCGATCTCTTTGACGTTGAAAATGAAATTCAGCGCGCGCTGGAAAGAAAAGTGGAGCTGAAGTCCGGTGGCTATCTGGTGATCGACCAGACCGAAGCCATGACCACGGTCGATATCAATACCGGCGCCTTTGTGGGGCACCGCAATCTTGATGACACCATCTTTAATACCAATATCGAAGCGACTCAGGCCATTGCTCGTCAGCTGCGTTTGCGTAATCTCGGTGGGATTATCATTATCGACTTCATTGATATGAATAATGAAGATCACCGTCGCCGCGTACTGCATTCCCTGGAGCAGGCGCTGAGTAAGGACAGAGTCAAAACCAGCATCAACGGCTTTTCACAGCTCGGGTTGGTGGAAATGACCCGCAAACGTACCCGCGAAAGCGTTGAGCACGTGCTGTGCAACGAGTGCCCAACCTGTCACGGTCGCGGAACCGTGAAAACGGTGGAAACCGTCTGCTATGAAATCATGCGTGAAATTGTCCGTGTGCACCATGCTTACGATTCTGACCGATTCCTGGTCTATGCTTCTCCTGCGGTAGCGGAAACCCTGAAAGGGGAAGAGTCCCATGCGCTGGCAGAGGTGGAAATCTTCGTCGGCAAGCAGGTTAAGGTGCAAATAGAACCGCTCTACAACCAAGAGCAGTTTGACGTGGTCATGATGTAAGACCCAAGACGGGGTCCAGATGTTTTGCTGACAAGGAGAGGTGCGTGAGGCGATTGCCGGGGATTTTACTGCTTACAGTGGCAACGCTTATCGTAATTGTGGCGTTGCTGGTGAGTGGCCTGCGTCTTATGTTGCCTCACCTGGACAACTGGCGTCCTGAGATCCTCTCCATCATCAAGAAAGAAACAGGTGTCGACGTTGATGCCGGTCATCTGCAGGCAAGCTGGCAGAATTTTGGCCCTACCCTGGACGTGCGTGATATCAGTGCGGTACTGAATGATGGTGGGAGCCTGTCCGTAAAACGCCTTACCCTGGCGCTGGATATCTGGCAAAGCCTGCTGCACTTGCGCTGGCAGTTCCGCGACCTGACCTTTTACCAACTGGCGGTCCGAAGTAATACCCCTCTGCAACGCAACAATAGCGGCGATACGCTTGAAACCGATCGCATCAGCGATCTCTTTCTTCGCCAGTTCGATCACTTCGATCTGCGCGACAGTAGTCTCAGTTTTCTGACCCTTTCCGGCCAGCGCGCCGAATTGTCCATTCCCCAACTGACCTGGCTAAACAGCAATGAGCGTCATCGTGCGGAAGGTCAGTTAAGCCTCTCCAGCCTGACGGGCCAGCATGGCATTATGCAGGTTCGCATGGATCTGCGTGACGACAACGGCATCCTCAATAATGGCAGAGTGTGGTTGCAGGCTGATGATATCGATGTGAAGCCGTGGCTGGGTAAATGGATGCAGGACAACGTTGCGTTGGATTCTGCCCGTTTCAGCCTTGAAGGGTGGATGACACTCAACAAAGGCGAAGTTGAAAGCGGCGATGTCTGGCTGAAAAAAGGGGGAGCCAGCTGGCAGGGCGATAAGACAGTCCATGAGATGACTGTCGACAATCTAACGGCCCATGTTTCACGCCAGCAGCAGGGCTGGCAGTTTGATATCCCGGAAACACGTATTACGCTGGACGAGCGCCCATGGCCTAAAGGGTCACTGGCCTTTGCCTGGGTGCCAGCACAGGAAGCCGGTGGACCTGACGGTATCCGTAGTGATGAATTGCGCGTGCGCGCCAGCCGCCTTGAGCTTGATAACCTGGACGGTCTGCTACCGATTGCGGAAAAAATTTCCCCGGAACTCGGCAACATCTGGCGCACCATGAATCCTTCCGGTTTGCTGGACAACCTGGCGCTCGACATCCCCTTGCAAGCGACGGAGAAAACGCGCTTTCAGGCGAACTGGAAAAACCTTGCCTGGAAACAGTGGCAGCTACTGCCGGGTGTCGAAAATCTCTCCGGTACGCTTAGCGGAAGCGTAGAGAATGGGCGCATAACTGCCGAGATGGTGAAGGCAAAAATGCCATATGCCACGGTCTTCCGCGCTCCGCTTGAAATTGAAAAAGGTGCTGCCACCCTCAACTGGCAAAAGGATGAGCGTGGCCTGCAGCTGGATGGACGCAATATTGATGTGCAGGCGAATGCCATTCATGCCCGTGGTGATTTCCGCTACCTGCAACCGGCGAATGACGAGCCATGGCTGGGTATTCTGGCGGGTATTAACGTCACCGACGGCGGTCAGGCCTGGCGCTACTTCCCGGAAAATTTAATGGGCAAGGCGCTGGTGGACTACCTGAGTGGGGCTATCCAGGGCGGTCAGGCCGATAATGCGACGCTGGTGTATGGCGGCAATCCGAAACTTTTCCCATACAAACATAATGAAGGGCAGTTTGAGGTACTGGTTCCGCTACGCAACGCGACCTTTGCCTTCCAGCCCGACTGGCCCGCGCTGAAGAATTTTGATATCGAGCTCGATTTTATCAACGATGGTTTATGGATGAAGACCGATGAGGTGGCGTTAGGCGGCGTAAAGGCCACTAACCTGTCGGCCACTATCCCGGATTATCTCAAAGAGAAGTTGTTGATCGATGCCGATGTTAAAGGGCCAGGCAAAGCCGTGGGTCCCTATTTCAAAGATACCCCGCTGAAAGAGACGCTGTCGACTGCGCTTGATGAGTTGCAACTCGACGGCGAGGTGAATGCTCGCTTACATCTCGACATTCCGCTTGATGGCGAAATGACAACCGCGAAGGGCGACGTCACGCTGAACCACAATAATCTGTTTATCAAGCCTATTAACAGCACAGTCAACGATCTGCGCGGCAAGTTCAGCTTCGTGAACGGCAATTTGAAAAGCGAACCGTTACAGGCCACCTGGTTTAATCAGCCGCTTAATATTGATTTCACAACCACTGAGGGTGAGAAAGCCTACCAGGTGGCGGTGAATCTGAACGGAAACTGGCAGCCGGCACGCACGGGCGTTCTACCGCAGCAACTGAATAATGCGCTCAGTGGGAGCTTTGGCTGGAAAGGAAAGGTGGACATCGACCTTCCCTACCGCTCAGGTGCGAAGTATGCCGTCAATATTGATGGCGATTTAACCAACATTGCCAGTAAGTTACCACCACCCATGGATAAGCAGCCGGGCAAAGCGCTGCCCGTTAAGCTCAAGGTTGAAGGAAACTTGCACAGCTTTGATCTCACCGGCAGCGCGGGAAGCACCAATCACTTCAACAGCCGGTGGTTGCTTAACAGTAAATTGACCCTTGATCGCGCCATTTGGGCTTCCGATAGCCATACTTTGCCGCCGTTACCGGATGAAGAAGGGGTAGAACTCAACCTGCCTGCGATGAACGGTGCGCAGTGGCTGGCGCTGTTCCGCCAGGGTGTCGCCAGTAATGTCAGCGATTCTACCGCTTTCCCGTCGCGTATTACTTTACGCACGCCAGCGCTAACCCTGGCCGGTCAGCAGTGGAATAATCTAAGCCTTGTCTCAAAGCCGCAATCCTCCGGCTCAGTTATCGAAGCGCAGGGTAGAGAAATTAACGGCACCCTCACCCTGCGGGATAATGCCCCCTGGGAAGCGGCCATTCGTTATCTCTATTACAACCCCGCGGCGGCCGTATCCGAAGATAATGACATTTCGTCACCCACGACGCTGCTAAGTGGCAAATCGCAGGTGGATTTCAGTGGTTGGCCAGATCTGCGGTTGCGTTGTGCCGAGTGCTGGCTATGGGGGCAAAAATACGGTCGCATAGACGGTGATGTTGATATCAAAGGAGATACCCTGACGCTGACCAAAGGGCTGGTTGACACCGGCTTTGCGCGCCTGACCGCAGACGGTGAGTGGGTCAATCGTACCGGTGGTGAGCGCACCTCTGTCAAAGGCACCCTGAAAGGGGAAAAGATCGATGCGGCGATGAGTTTCTTTGGTATCTCGACCCCGATGCGTAATGCATCCTTTGATGTGAACTACGATTTGCACTGGCGCAGCCCACCGTGGCAGCCGCAGGAAGCCTCGCTTAACGGCATCCTGCGTACCCGTCTGGGGAAAGGGGAGATCACGGATGTCAGCACTGGCCATGCAGGTCAGCTGCTGCGTCTCTTCAGCGTGGATGCGCTACTGCGTAAGCTGCGTTTTGACTTTAGCGACACCTTCAGTAACGACAGCTTTTTCTTTGACTCTATTCGCAGCACGGCCTGGATTAAAGACGGCATTCTGCACACCGATGACACGCTGGTGGACGGACTCGAGGCAGACATTGCCATGAAAGGCTCGGTTGATCTGGTGCAGCGACGACTGAACGTGGAAGCCGTAGTCGCACCGGAGATTTCGGCCACCGTGGGGGTTGCGGCGGCGTTTGCGGTTAACCCGATTGTCGGTGCTGCCGTCTTTGCTGCCAGCAAGGTTCTGGGGCCGCTGTGGAATAAAGTCTCCATTTTGCGCTACCAGATAACCGGTCCGGTGGACAAACCGCAGATCAATGAAGTGCTTCGCGAGACCCGTGCGGATAAAAAGCAATGATTTGACGGCGTCTAAGAATTGCCTCAATCTTCTTATATGACATTTTTACTGCCCTTTGTGGCGGCAACGACGAGTAGCTAACGATGAGTCTGAACCTGGTAA
>DFPL01000252.1 GCA_002377245.1 Enterobacteriaceae bacterium UBA3516 | reverse complement strand
CAGATCACCGGTTCGCAGACGGTCACTGGCACCTGGAAAACCAACCTGACCCCCGATAAGCTCGGTGTGGTGGCGCTGGATCCTGATGCGCTCTCCATCAGCGGCCTGCACAACTACGTGAAGTACCTGAAGTCGAGCGGCCAGGATGCCGGACGTTACCAGCTCAATATGTGGAGCAAGATCTTCCAGCCGCTCTCCGTGGCGGTCATGATGCTGATGGCGCTGTCATTTATCTTCGGCCCACTGCGTAGCGTTCCCATGGGGGTACGTGTCGTAACCGGTATCAGCTTCGGCTTTGTCTTCTACGTTCTCGATCAGATCTTCGGTCCGCTGACTCTGGTTTACGGTATCCCGCCAGTTATTGGTGCGTTGCTGCCGAGCGCCTCCTTCTTCCTGATTAGCCTCTGGATGCTCCTGAAGCGCTCCTGACCCCTGACACCTCATCTCCCTCTTTGGGAGGTGAGGTGTATCCTCTGTTTTACCCCTCACTTTTTTGCACAACCTTCAACGTCTTGCCTGGAATTTGAGTATTATTGTGCGATGACGTCGTGAAGAGATCCCCTATGAAGCAAATTCGGTTACTGGCGCAATATTATGTCGATCGGATGATGAAGCTCGGCCTGGTACGCTTCTCCCTGTTGCTGGCGTTGGCGCTGGTGGTTCTCGCCATCGTGGTGCAAATGGCGGTGACCATGGTGTTGCAGGGGCAGGTGGAAAATATCGACGTTATCCGCTCGATATTCTTTGGCTTATTGATCACCCCCTGGGCGGTCTACTTTCTCTCGGTGGTGGTGGAACAGCTAGAGGAGTCGCGCCAGCGTCTGTCACGGCTGGTGGATAAGCTGGAAGAGATGCGCGAACGTGACCTCAAACTCAACGTTCAGCTAAAAGAGAACATCACGCGTCTCAATCAGGAGATGGCCGATCGCGAGAAAGCGGAGGCCGAACGTCAGGCCACCTTTGAACGACTCAAGATCGAGATGCAGGAGCGCGAGCAGACCCAGATCCAGCTTGAGCAGCAGTCGACGTTCTTACGGTCTTTCCTCGACGCCTCGCCGGATCTGGTGTTCTATCGTAACGAGGATAAGGAGTTTTCCGGCTGCAACCGTGCCATGGAACTGCTGACCGGAAAGAGTGAAAAGCAGCTCATTAACCTCAAACCGCAGGACGTTTATTCCCCTGAGGCCTCGGAAAAAGTCATTGAAACCGATGAAAAAGTTTTCCGCCATAACGTGTCACTCACCTATGAGCAATGGCTCGATTACCCCGACGGCCGTAAAGCCTGTTTTGAAATTCGCAAAGTTCCTTACTACGACCGTGTAGGCAAGCGCCACGGGCTAATGGGCTTTGGACGCGATATTACCGAGCGTAAACGCTACCAGGACGCGCTGGAGCGTGCCAGCCGTGATAAGACCACCTTTATCTCCACGATTAGCCATGAGCTGCGTACGCCATTAAATGGCATCGTGGGTTTGAGCCGGATCCTGCTGGACACCGAGTTAACCAGCGAGCAGGAAAAATATCTCAAAACTATCCATGTTTCAGCCGTCACGCTGGGTAATATCTTCAACGATATTATCGACATGGATAAAATGGAGCGGCGTAAGGTGCAACTGGATAATCAGCCTGTTGATTTCACCAGTTTCCTGGCGGATCTCGAGAACCTGTCGGGTCTACAGGCCCATCAGAAAGGGCTGCGGTTTGTCATGGAACCTGAGTTACCGCTGCCGCATAAGGTGGTCACCGACGGAACGCGTCTGCGTCAGATCCTGTGGAATCTGATCAGCAACGCCGTCAAATTTACCCGTGAAGGGCAGGTGACCGTACGCGTGCGCTTTGACGCTGGCGACATGCTGCACTTTGAGGTGGAAGATTCGGGTATCGGTATCCCGCGTGACGAGCTCGATAAAATTTTCGCTATGTATTATCAGGTAAAAGACAGTCACGGCGGGAAGCCTGCCACCGGAACCGGGATTGGCCTTGCGGTATCCCGTCGTCTGGCGAAAAGTATGGGCGGGGATATAGTTGTCACCAGCCAGGCGGGCAAGGGCTCGCTCTTTACTTTGACCGTGCATGCCCCTGCGGTGGCGGAAGAGGTTGAAGATGCCTTTGAAGACGATGATATGCCACTGCCAGCGCTGCATGTGCTGCTGGTGGAGGACATTGAACTTAACGTGATTGTTGCCCGCTCGGTGCTGGAAAAACTGGGCTGCAGCGTGGATGTGGCGATGACCGGTAAGGCTGCGCTGGAGATGTTCCAGCCCGGTGAATATGACCTGGTGCTACTGGACATTCAGTTGCCGGACATGACGGGACTCGATATCTCCCGCTTGCTCACCAGCCAGTTCGCCCGCGACGATTTGCCGCCGTTGGTGGCCCTTACCGCCAACGTGCTGAAAGATAAAAACGAGTACCTTGAAGCCGGTATGGACGACGTACTGAGCAAGCCGCTGGCGGTTCCGGCACTCACCGCCATGATTAAAAAATTCTGGGATACCTGCGACGACGAGGATGAAACGATGACCACCACGGACACTAAATCGCAAAATCTGTTGGATGTAGAGATGCTCGAACAGTATATCGAGTTGGTAGGACCGAAGCTCATTACCGATGGGCTGGCTGTCTTTGAGAAAATGATGCCAGGCTATGTCAGCGTGCTGGAATCGAACCTGACGGCCCGGGATCAAAAAGGGATCGTCGAGGAGGGGCACAAGATCAAAGGCGCGGCTGGCTCGATCGGGTTACGTCACCTGCAACAGCTAGGACAGCAGATCCAGTCCCCGGATCTTCCGGCATGGTGGGATAACGTTGGTGAATGGATCGAAGAGATGAAGCAGGAATGGCCGCAGGATGTAGCGGTACTCAAAGCCTGGGTAGCGGACGCTGGAAAAAAATGACCCCGGATTAACCGGGGTGCGCGAATACTGCGCCAACACCAGGGAAATCGTGGCTGCGCCGTAATGTTATAGTTATTTATTACAAGGGCGCAGTCTGAAAATTTGAACTGCACGCACATAAGATAGCAAATCTTAAACGATTTGTTACATCAATCAGCGAAATGTGTGAAGCATAGCGCCCTTATCAAAATAATTAATTATCTACTGACCGTTGCATAAAGGATGAGCAAAATGAAAAAAGTCGGTGTTGTTCTCAGTGGCGCAGGAGTTTATGACGGTTCGGAGATCCATGAGGCAGTCCTGACGCTGCTTGCCATTGCCCGTGAAGGGGCTGAAGCCGTCTGTTTTGCACCGGATAAGATCCAGAGCGATGTGATCAACCATCTTAACGGTGATCCTATGAACGAGAGTCGCAATGTGTTGATCGAAGCGGCCCGTATTGCGCGTGGATCCATTCAATCGCTGGCTTATGCATCAGTAAACGATCTGGATGCGTTGATTGTCCCGGGGGGATTTGGGGCGGCAAAAAATCTTAGCACCTTTGCCAGTCAGGGAAGTGAGTGCGTGGTGGATGAGGGGCTGAAACGTCTGGCGCTGGAGATGCATCGTGCAGGTAAGCCTCTTGGTTTTATCTGTATTGCGCCGGCGATGTTGCCAAAAATTTTTGATTTCCCCCTGCGCTTAACCATCGGTACAGATATTGATACCGCTGAAATTCTGGAAGATATGGGGGCCGAACATGTCTCCTGCCCGGTAGACGATATTGTGGTTGATGAGGACAACAAAGTGGTCACCACGCCGGCTTATATGCTGGCGCAAAATATCGCTGAAGCCGCTACCGGTATCGAAAAACTGGTGGCGCGCGTGCTGGTGCTGACGGAATGAAGGGGCTGCGCGGTCCACTGAAAGTTCGTCTTAAGCGGATGATCCTGCGGGTGGTGCTGGCACTGGCCCTTTTTTGGGGGGGCGGCATCGTCCTGTTCAGTTTTCTGCCGGTGCCGTTTTCCGCAGTCATGGTAGAACGGCAGTTGGGCGCCTGGCTTACCGGAGATTTCGGCTATGTTGCACATTCCGACTGGGTCGGCATGGACGATATTTCCCCCTGGGCTGCATTGGCCGTGATTGCTGCAGAAGATCAGCGTTTCCCCGAGCACTGGGGGCTGGATTTTAGCGCAATCGAAAAGGCGCTTTCTCATAATGAGCAGCATGAAAATCGCATTCGCGGCGCATCAACCATTTCGCAGCAAACGGTGAAAAATCTGCTGTTATGGGACGGTAAAAGCTGGGTTCGTAAAGGGCTTGAGGCCGGTCTGACGCTGACCACGGAAGTGGTCTGGACCAAGCGGCGCATACTCACCGTCTATCTCAATATTGCTGAATTTGGCGAGGGCGTTTTTGGCGTGGAAGAGGCCTCTCAGCGCTATTTCCATAAACCCGCCAGCAAACTCACCATGTCGGAAGCCGCGTTGCTGGCAGCGGTGTTACCGAACCCGGTTCGCTTTCGGGCAGATGCCCCTTCAGGTTATGTACGTAGTCGGCAGGCGTGGATCCTGCGCCAGATGCGTCAGCTAGGCGGGGAAGAATTTCTGCAGCGCAACAGGCTGCATTGATGAAGCGGGCTGACAAACGCAGCCCGCTATTCTTTTATAAATAAATAGTGATATTTATTTCATTAGTTATTATGTTTTTGATTAGAAGTGAGAGGCTAACGCTGAATGTTATCTCTATGAGTTTAAACATAAATTTCATATGATACTTTCCTTAGTATAAGCATTTTACAAACATGCCCACACTAATGAAAATGCACCGCTCGATGTTACAGATTTATTCTTCGTCAAATCCGGCAATAAATAGCGCGATAACGGCTGCCAGAGCTTCTTCTTCCTGCGGACCCGTCGCTTCAACCTCGATTTGACGTCCTTTCGCCGAGTCCAGCATCAACAGGGCTATCACACTGCTGGCTTCGGCTTCCGTTCCTTCGTCATTGCGCAGAAGCACTTCCGCGTCAAACCCCTGAACCAGTTCAAATAACTTCATCGCCGGGCGTGCATGCATGCCCAGCTTGTTAGTGATTTCGACAGTTTGTTTTACGGTCATGTTTTGCGTTTTTCCAGCGTGCGATGACGAGACTGAACGTTCTTACCGCGCGAGCGGAAGTAATCAGCAAGCTGCTCCGCCACGTAGACGGAACGGTGCTTACCACCCGTACAACCGATGGCGACGGTCAGATAGCTACGGTTGTTGGTCTCCAGCATGGGAAGCCACAACTCCAGATAGCTGCGCGTCTGGTAGATAAAGTTATGCACTTCAGTATGCCTGTCGAGGAACGCGGCAACAGGCTTGTCGAGACCGGTCATGGGACGAAGTTTAGGGTCCCAGTGCGGGTTGGGTAGAAAGCGCACGTCGAACACGTAATCGGCATCAATAGGAATACCGTGTTTGAAACCGAACGACTCGAACACCATGGTCAACTCGCGCTCACGTTTGCCGAGCAGGCGCGTGCGGAGCATTTCTGCCAGTTCATGCACCGACATCTCAGAGGTATCGACAATCAGATCGGCACGCGAACGCAGAGGTTCAAGCAGGTTACTCTCTTCATCAATGGCGCTTTCCAGCGACAGATTTTTACTGGAGAGAGGGTGCAGACGACGCGTATCGCTGTAGCGACGAATCAGGGTATTGCGATCGGCATCGAGAAACAGCAGCTGCGGTGAGAAATACTCCGGCAGGTTGTTCATCGCCTGCTCAAAGATCTCCGGCGATTCAGGCATGTTACGCACGTCGAT
>DFPL01000135.1 GCA_002377245.1 Enterobacteriaceae bacterium UBA3516 | reverse complement strand
GCAGAGAGGTTCAGGTACCACGGGTTGCCCGTGTAGCCAGCGTAACCAATCACACCGTAGTTATCGGCAGTCGAGCGATCGTTATTCAGGTTGCCGGTACCATGAACGGAGGTGTTGCTGTAGTTCACCGCCGCACCGGCACGCCAGTTGTCACCCAGGGCACGATCGGCGCCCAGCAGCAGACCGCCGAATTTCGCTTTATAACCGCTGACTTCACGAGAGCTGTCCTGACGGGCAAAGCCACCAAACGGTTGACCCCAGAAGGCCCACTCATCATAAGCATCACCGGTAGAAACGCCGCTCATGCCCGCGGTTTGCGGATTCCGCGCCGTATTCATGTGGTTACCGACAACACTCATCGCTTTGGTGACTGCGGTGCTGGTGGCAGTACTGGCATTGATGTTCTGGCTGGAGGAGAGTTGCTCGCCAACACGGTTTGCTTCAGAGGTACCGTTAATGGCCAGTGAGGCGTTATACAACTCCAACAGTTGCGGAGAAATACCGGAATACTGCGTCAGGCCGGTCAGTGTTGACGTTGCACCCTCCGTGGTTGCCCGGTTTTTCAGGACTGGTTTTACCGGCTCAGCTTGCGGCTGCGCTGGCGTCACGACAATCGGTGTCACAACAATCGGTGCCACAGCAACAGGGGGCGCCACCACCGGCGTCGCCTCAACGGGCGTGACAACAACCGGCGTTTCGACGGCAGGCGTTGCCGGTGCCGTTGTGGTCGGTTCCGTCGTTACCGGGGTGGTAACCACCGGTGTTGCCGGGGTGGTGGTAACAGGGGCCGTAACAGGCTCTGGGGTCACCGGCGTCGGTTTGGATGTCTGCGGCGGGGTAACGATAACCGGCGCCTCTTCCAGACTCAGCACTAACGCGCTGCGCGTGCCGTCGTTAACTTCCGTTCCCTTCACGGCACCGTTATAGCCCTCGGCTTTATAATTCAGGCTGCTGGCGTTGTACTGAGTATCGGCACTGTTTGCGCTGATCACCACATAGCGCTGACCGGTGGCAAACGAATAAGTGTTGCCTGTACGGGCCAGCGAGATGTGGGAACCCTGGTCGATCGTTGCGGCACCGTTCACCGTAAGACGACCGTAGCCAGAGGCCGTCGTCGTGTCTTCAGAGGCATTAGCACCATCGCTGACGCCCAGAATCAGGGAGCCGGTGGCATTCTGGTGATAATTGCCATAAATGATAAGCGGCGCGTTCACCTGGAGACGTGCAGCGTCGTTAAGGACCGTCCCCCCCGAGGCATAAACATGGTTGTTCAACAGTAATGAACCGGAACTGAAGGTCACGTTTCCGCCGTTGGTGAAGATATACCCGGTTGCGCCTGGATTATAACCTGTCAGTACACCTTGCCCGTCCTTGCCGCCGGAGATAACGATCGGCGTTGCGCCATAATTATAAATATTACCGGCGATGGTTCCGCTGTTGGTAATCTTTATAGCGTCGCTAAAGCTATTGTTATTATAGGTATAAATGGCCTGCGGTGCTTTAATTAGCCCGCTATTAATGATCTCGCCAATGGCATTATATTGGGTGCTGTCGCTTAAAATGCCGAAATAATTGCTGCTGATGGTTCCGCTGTTGTTCAGCGTACCAATGTTGCCATAATTTCGAATGGCAACGCTGCCGCCGACCAGACCATCGCTGTAATTGGAAGAGATCGTTCCGGTGTTAACAATGGTATCAATGCTGCCTTCGTTAAAAATAGCACTGTCACCTGAGTGACCATTATTATTATTGGAAATAGTACCGGCGTTTTCGACCTGGTAGATATATCCGTTGTTATACAGACCCATAGCGCCAATAATGGTGCCATCGGCTTTGTTATTCAGCGTGTTGATATAGCCATAGTTATGAATGGCGTATCCATAGTTGCTGCTGCTGGTGTCGCCAATCAGCCCGCTGTTGCTGATAAGTTCAGTCTGACTGCCGTTTTCCAGGTAGATCGCCCCATAGGCACTGGCGTTCGCAATCGTGCCGCTGTTCGCAATCGTACCGATAGTGCCAGCGTTATAGACCGAATATCCGCTGGTGCCGGAAATCGTGCCCGCATTATTTAAATAATTGAGGTTTCCATCGTAAGTCACCTGGAGTGCAGAAAATCCAGAAGCAATCAATGAACCCTGGTTGGTAATATCTAAATTATCGAAAGTAAATGAAATTTCACGACTTGTACTAACAGCTGTGCTAATAGTTTCATTCGTTGTAATGGCGTGAGCATAAGTCGCCAGCAATCCTTGCGCAGAGGTGAGTGCCACCAGCAATGAACCATGCTGGCCGAGTCGTAATTTCTTCATGATGTACCGTTGCGTTATATTTTTAAAAGATTCCTGGTGTTGGTGAAATTGGATCTCAGATTCGTCTGATATTTATCCAGATGCAGAATATACATTTGGTTGCAAAAAACACAATCCGTGCTAAATGATGTTTAAGCTTCGCTACAAGCTCTGACAATGCCATTTTATGCATGATAAAACCCTGCAAAGAGAAGGCTTAATGCGTAATAAACCAGGAAAGAAAGTAAGTCTTTTGTTGATTGCTATGGTTTTTTTATTAAGCGGATGTGGTACTACCAATCGTCAGGCAAATGTTGATGCGCTCACAAAAATAACTGGTCTTACCAGTGAAAATTTACAAACTAAGACATTTGTGCTACGCGCCTTAAGTAAAACTTCAGCACCTGTTAACATTTTGCGGGTTTATATCGAAGGCGATGGTTTCGCCTGGGTTAATCGCTCAACCCCTTCAGATGACCCGACACCGCGTAACCCGGTAGGATTAAAACTCGCGGCTGCGGATCCGTCGCCCAACATCCTTTATCTGGCCCGCCCCTGCCAGTTCACTGATCTTCCGCTGCCCGCCGTTTGTACAACAGCCTGGTGGACGGACAAACGCTTTGCGCCGGAGGTGGTCAGCGCGATGGATGAAGCGCTCACAACGTTTGCTAATCGGTATCCGGGCGTGCAATTAGAGCTGGTGGGATATTCAGGCGGGGCAACCCTCGCTGCGTTGCTTGCAGCACGTCGCCATGATGTCCGTTCGTTGCGCACGGTCGCCGGGAATCTGGATGTTGCGTACGTTAATGCGTTGCATCACGTCACGCCAATGCCTGAGTCACTCAGCGCAATAGATGTAGCTTCAGATCTATCTGCGTTGCCGCAGGTGCATTTTAGCGGCACTGAAGACACCACGGTTCCAACGTTAGTGGCAAGACGATTCCAGCAGGCGGCCGGTAAGCGATGTGTTCAGGTCGTGGAGGTTACGGGCATGGAGCATGGTTCAGACTGGGCAGCGCGCTGGCCGGTATTGCTGACGACACTGCCGCAGTGTCAGTGATTACGGGTTAATGATTACTTTGTGGTAGTTCTCTTTATCGATATCGCCAATCTCAACGGTGATGTTGGTTTCTACGCCGTTCTCAACGGAGAAGTGTTCAGCCGCCTGCGCCAGCACGATATCGGCAGCGGCTTTTTTCACTTCCGGGCTGCGCCCCGGTAGCATGCGAAAGTCGATTTGCAGGAAGGCTTTGTGTGCAATGCCTTCACCTGAGACGTAGCGGGATACGGGAATAAAGAAGGTTTTGAAATTGCCGACGTCGGTGACCAAAACGGGTGCGAGCAGAGTGTGTATCTTTTGGGCAAAAGCTTCGAGCTTATCCTGTGCGGGCAGGTTGGCGGTGTAGTGCATGAGAATATTAGGCATGGGATTTCCCTGTAAGAAACAGGCTTTTATGTATACGTCAGGTGGTGGCGTGAAAGCAAGCGAGGGTAAGGGAGCAGGGAAGGGTAACCAGGTTTCAGGGATAAGATTTAGGCAAATGCCGGGGCCGCATGCGGGAAAGATGATGTGCATTTCCCTCTCACCCCGACCCTCTCCCTCAGGGCTGAGAGATCCCCAGTAATCTTACGTTTTGCAGCGATAACATCGCTCCATGAGAATAAAATAGTCACC
>DFPL01000161.1 GCA_002377245.1 Enterobacteriaceae bacterium UBA3516 | reverse complement strand
GCTTGGAATTGTTGTATACCTTCCTCCTTTACTTAATTCAGCCTCTGGTGTGGTTGCGCTTACTGCTGCGTAGCCGTAAAGCCCCGGCCTATCGTAAACGCTGGGCCGAACGCTATGGCTATTGTCAAAATAAAGTGAAGCCGGACGGGATCTTGCTGCACTCCGTCTCTGTAGGAGAGACCCTGGCTGCGGTGCCGCTGGTGCGCGCTTTGCGCCATCGCTACCCCACCTTACCGATCACCGTCACCACCATGACCCCCACGGGCTCAGAGCGTGCGCTCTCGGCCTTTGGCAAAGACGTGCATCACGTCTATTTACCTTATGACCTGCCCTGCGCCATGCGTCGTTTCCTCAACACCGTCCGCCCGAAGCTGGTGATCGTGATGGAAACTGAGCTGTGGCCGAATATGATTTCGGCTCTGCATGCCCGTAAAATTCCGTTGGTCATTGCTAACGCCCGCTTGTCTGAACGTTCTGCGAAAGGCTATGGCAAGCTCGGCAAGTTTATGCGTCGCCTGCTCAGCAAAATTACCCTGATGGCGGCACAAACTCAGGAAGACGGTGACCGTTTCATGCAGCTCGGCCTGAAGCGCAATCAGCTGGCGATTACGGGTAGCCTGAAGTTTGATATTTCCGTGACGCCTGAACTGGCGGCCCGGGCCATTACCCTGCGCCGCCAGTGGGCGCCTCGGCGTAAAGTGTGGATTGCCACCAGCACCCACGACGGTGAAGAGGCCATTATTTTGCAGGCTCACCGTAAGCTGCTGGAATCCTTCCCGGATTTACTGTTGATCCTGGCGCCACGGCATCCAGAGCGCTTCCCGGACGCCTGCGAGATGGCTCGTAAAGGCGGCTTTAGCTTTATTACCCGCAGCTCTGGCGAAATCCCCTCTGGCAGTACGCAGGTGGTGATTGGCGATACCATGGGCGAACTGATGATGCTGTACGGCATTGCTGACATCGCCTTTGTCGGTGGCAGCCTTGTGGAGCGCGGCGGACACAACCCGCTCGAAGCGGCAGCCCACGCTCTTCCGGTGCTGATGGGGCCACACACCTTTAACTTCAAAGACATTTGTGCGCGCCTGCAGGCTGCGGATGGCTTGATCACCGTGACGGATGCAGATTCCCTCGCCAAAGAGATTGCCACCCTACTGACCGATGAAGACTACCGTTTATGGTGCGGTCGCCATGCTGTGGAAGTGCTGCATCAGAATCAGGGCGCGCTATCGCGTCTGCTGCAACTCTTGCAACCGTATCTACCGCAACGGAGTCATTAATGTCGCCACGCCTGTCGGTGGTCATGATCGCCAAAAACGCGGCGGATCTGCTGCCGGATTGCCTTGCCTCGGTCGCCTGGGCAGACGAAATAGTGTTGCTCGACTCGGGCAGTGAAGACGATACCGTTGACGTGGCGCGTGCCGCAGGTGTGAAGGTCTTTACCCATACCGACTGGCAGGGCTATGGTATCCAGCGGCAACGCGCCCAGAGCCACGCCACCGGCGAGTATGTGCTGATGATTGATACCGACGAGCGTGTGACGCCTGAACTGGCCAATGCGCTGCGTGCCACACTCGCTTCCCCGCACCCCGATGCCGTCTACAGCATCGCCCGCCGTAACTATTTCCTCGGGCGCTTTATGCGCCACAGCGGCTGGTACCCGGACCGGGTGATGCGTTTGTACCCGCGTGAGCGTTATCAGTACAACGACAATCTGGTGCACGAATCCCTGGAAACCCAGGGCGCTAAAGTCATTGAACTCAGTGGCGATCTGTTACATCTGACCTGTCGCGACTTTGCCAGTTTCCAGCGTAAACAGTTGAATTACGCCACCGCCTGGGCCAAAGAACGGCACCAGAAAGGCAAGAAAACCTCGCTCGCCGGTATTTTCACCCACACGCTGGGGGCCTTTTTCAAAACGCTGGTGCTGCGCGGCGGCGTACTGGACGGTAAACAGGGTTGGCTGTTGGCGGTGGTCAACGCGCAGTATACTTTCAATAAATACACCGAGCTGTGGGCGCTGAACCACGGCTTTTCTGCGAAAGGGTAACGGATGAGCACAAAAGCGATTTATCCCGGTACGTTTGACCCGATTACCAACGGACATATTGATATTGTCGCCCGTGCCGCCACCATGTTTGACGAGGTGGTGCTGGCGATTGCCGCCAGCCCCAGCAAGAAGCCGATGTTTACGCTCGATGAACGCGTCGCCCTGGCGCGAGAAGCAACCCGACATATTCCCAACGTGACGGTGACCGGTTTTAGCGACCTGATGGCCAACTTCGCCCGCGCCCAGCAGGCCAATATTTTGATTCGTGGTTTGCGAGCGGTGGCGGATTTTGAGTATGAAATGCAACTGGCGCACATGAATCGCCATTTGATGCCGGATCTGGAAAGCGTCTTTTTGATGCCGTCGAAGGAGTGGTCGTTTATCTCCTCCACGCTGGTCAAAGAGGTGGCCCGCCACGCAGGCGATGTGACCCACTTCCTGCCGGAGAATGTGCATCAGGCGCTGATGGAAAAGCTGAAGTAGCGCCAGTATGCCGGATAGCGACTTCGCTCGTCCGGCAAACTAATTCATTACTTCTGGCACTGCCTGCAATAGAACGTCGCCCGCTGCGCATGTTTCGCTGCCACAATCGGCGTGCCACACACCCGACATGGTTCCCCTTTACGCCCGTAAACCTGCAGCTCCTGCGCAAAGTAGCCAGGCTTCCCGTCACTTTGCAGGAAGTCCTTCAGCGTAGTGCCGCCCTGCTCTATCGAGCGCAGTAACACCGCTTTAATGACCCGTACCAGCAGTTCGTATTCCGCTCGGGAGAGAGAGGAGGCCAACCTGTCAGGGTGAATGCCCGCAGCAAAGAGCGATTCACTGGCGTAAATATTACCCACGCCCACCACCAGCTTGTTATCCATCAACCACGGCTTAATGGCGGTCTTTTTCTTCGCGCATTTTTGTTGCAAGTAGTCTGCATTAAACGCATCGCTAAGCGGCTCAGGGCCGAGATGAGCCAGAACGTTATGGCCCTCCAGCTCTTTCGTCCACAGCCAGGCGCCAAAGCGACGGGGGTCGGTGTAGCGCAGGACTTTGCCGTTGCTCATCACCAGGTCGACATGGTCATGCTTTTCGGCGGGCAGTTCTTCCGGGAGAATACGCAGGCTACCAGACATCCCGAGGTGAATTATTATCCAGCCATCAGGCAGCTCGAGCAGCAGATACTTCGCACGGCGCTGCACGCTGAGCACGGGCTTGTCGCTCAGGCTATGAATCTCACTGGAGACAGGCCAGCGCAGGCGACCGTTGCGAACAATGGCATGAAGGATGTTGGCACCCACCAGATGCGGCTCAATGCCACGGCGGCTGGTTTCTACCTCAGGTAATTCTGGCATGTTGCATTCTCCGGGTCTGAAAACGCAAAAACCCCGCCGAAGCGAGGTTTTCGTACAAGAAAGCCAAAATTATTTAATTTTTGCTTCTTTGTAAAGAACGTGCTGACGGACAACTGGATCGAACTTTTTCAGTTCCAGTTTTTCCGGCTTAGTACGTTTGTTCTTCGTGGTGGTATAGAAGTGACCAGTACCAGCAGAAGAAACCAGCTTGATTTTCTCACGAATACCTTTAGCCATGATTTATTTCCTCTAAGTACTTAGTACTTTTCGCCACGGGCACGCAGTTCGGTCAGAACTGTATCGATGCCTTTCTTATCGATTACACGCATACCTTTAGCAGATACACGCAGGGTGACAAAACGCTTCTCGCTCTCAACCCAGAAACGGTGAGAGTGCAGGTTAGGCAGGAAACGGCGTTTAGTCGCGTTCAGTGCGTGGGAACGGTTGTTACCGGTCACCGGACGCTTGCCAGTAACTTGGCAGACTCGGGACATGTCTATTCTCCAAAAATCAAATTAGCTCGAGCTTCGTATGGGGTATTGGCGCCTCGTCAGGCTTTCACAGCCTGGTCTGACGGTTCTAAGCGAACTCGTGTAGCCAGGCCCAATTGCCAAACCCGAGATTCTCAAAGGTGGCGTAGTATACGCTGACTCAGCGATGTGCTCAAGTCCCGAACAGACAAAGATCCCGATGGATCGCGCAAAGAAGTCTAAATCCACCCACGTTCCGCGAACGAAACGTACTCTCCACGACCTATCACCAGATGATCGAGCACACGTATTTCCATGAGCTGACTTCACTTCACCACCTTTTCGGTGATGATTCTATCCGCTTTGCTGGGTTCAGCGCTACCCGAAGGATGATTATGTGCAAGGATCACGGCAGCAGCGTTAATTTTCATCGCTTCTCGCACAATTTCTCGTGGATGCACCTCAACCTGGTCGATTGTCCCGGTAAAAAGGCGGCTGTATTTCAACACCCGGTTATGGTTATCGAGAAAGATCGCCATAAAGATCTCACGATTCTCGCCTGCAAGCTGGCTTTGCAAGAATTCCAGCGTCATTTCGGGACTGAGGAGCGCCGTCTCTTCAAGCATCTTTACGCTGTAAAAACGCCGGGCCAGCTCTGCAATGCCTTTTAACTGGGCATATTTCGCCACGCCAATGCCGCTTACATGCCGAAAAGCGCGATAATCCGCCGTCAGCAGGGTGTAAAGCGAACCAAAGTGAGCCAGTAGCTCCGTTGCCAGCGCCATGACGGGTATACCGGGCATGCCGGTGCGTAAAAAGAGCGCCAACAGTTCAACGTCGCTTAATGACTCAACCCCCGAGTGCATCATTTTTTCTCTGGGCAGTTCGCTTTCCATCTCGACTCCTCCCTTTTTACTCATGCTGCCATAAGCGAAACACCGACTCGACAACCAATGAACACCCTTGCGTAACGCCTCGCAAAACGCACGACGGGCAAAAACACGACAACACCAGGATTGTGATAAAATGCCCGCCTTCTGGTGAAATCCTACAGGAAAGAATCATGGTGAGTCTGGCGGGTAAAAAAATCGTTCTCGGCATCAGCGGCGGTATTGCCGCTTATAAAGCGCCGGAGCTGGTGCGTCGTCTGCGCGATCGCGGTGCCGATGTACGCGTGGCAATGACCGAGGCGGCGAAAGCCTTTATCACACCGCTGAGCCTGCAAGCCGTCTCCGGTTACCCGGTTTCCGACAGCCTGCTCGACCCCGCTGCCGAAGCGGCGATGGGGCATATTGAGCTGGGGAAATGGGCTGACCTTGTGATTCTTGCCCCTGCCACCGCAGACCTGATTGCCCGCGTTGCTGCCGGCATGGCCAACGATCTGGTGTCGACGATTTGTCTGGCAACGCCTTCACCGGTTGCGGTTGTGCCCGCCATGAATCAACAGATGTATCGTGCCGCTGCCACACAACATAATCTTGAGGTCCTTGCTTCGCGCGGTCTGCTGCTCTGGGGGCCGGACAGCGGCAGCCAGGCGTGCGGGGACATTGGCCCCGGCCGGATGCTCGACCCGTTGACCATCGTGGATATGGCCGCCGCACATTTTTCACCCGTCAGCTTGCCTGTCAACGATCTGCAACATCTCAACATCATGATTACCGCGGGTCCAACCCGTGAGCCTTTAGACCCGGTGCGCTACATCACCAATCAAAGCTCCGGCAAAATGGGGTTCGCGATTGCTGCCGCTGCTGCAAGTCGCGGGGCCAATGTCACGCTCGTATCAGGGCCTGTTTCTCTGCCGACGCCTGCCTTTGTGGAACGCATTGATGTCACCACAGCACTGGAGATGGAAGCCGCCGTCCAGGGGCGTGCTCAGCAGCAGCACATTTTTATTGGCTGCGCCGCCGTCGCGGATTACCGTGCCGCGGCAGTAGCCGAAGAGAAAATTAAAAAGCAAGGCGATGAATTAACAATAAAAATGGTCAAAAACCCGGATATCGTGGCCGGGGTTGCCGCACTGACTGAGCATCGCCCCTATGTCGTTGGGTTTGCCGCCGAAACAAATAATGTGGAAGAATACGCCCGGCAAAAACGTGCCCGCAAAAACCTTGACCTGATCTGCGCCAACGACGTTTCGCAAGAAAATCAAGGGTTTAATAGCGACAATAACGCTTTGCATCTTTTCTGGCAGGATGGCGATAAACATTTACCGCTAAAAAGCAAGGAAGAGTTAGGCCACTTATTACTGGACGAGATCGTTACCCGTTATGATGAAAAAAATCGACGTTAAGATTCTGGACCCGCGTGTCGGCCAGCAATTCCCGCTGCCGACCTATGCCACCGCTGGCTCTGCTGGCCTTGACCTGCGCGCCTGTCTTGATGACGCCGTAGAACTGGCGCCGGGCGAAACCACCCTGCTGCCGACGGGTCTCGCGATTCACATTGCTGACCCTTCGCTTGCAGCGGTCATTCTGCCGCGTTCGGGCCTGGGTCATAAACATGGCATTGTGCTGGGTAACCTGGTGGGGCTGATTGACTCCGACTATCAAGGACAGCTGATGGTCTCTGTCTGGAACCGTGGTCAGGTGAGCTTTACCATCGAGCCGGGTGAACGCATCGCACAAATGGTATTTGTGCCTGTTGTGCAGGCAGAATTCAATCTGGTAGAAGAGTTTGATGCCACAGATCGTGGTGAAGGTGGCTTTGGCCACTCCGGGCGTAAATAAGCAGCCCATTTAACGCATCCCGCGACGCAATAACGTCATAACATTTCCGCACTCTGGGGTGCGGCCGTCGCGTGGATGTTCGCCTGATAAGCGCTTATTTCAGGGGTATTTTGCAACATGGCAGAAAAACAAACCGCGAAAAGGAATCGTCGCGAAGAAATACTTCAGTCTCTGGCACTGATGCTTGAATCCAGCGATGGCAGTCAACGCATCACTACGGCAAAACTGGCGGCGTCTGTGGGCGTCTCCGAGGCCGCTCTGTACCGGCATTTCCCCAGCAAGACACGCATGTTCGATAGCCTCATTGAGTTTATCGAAGACAGCCTGATGACCCGCATTAACCTGATCATGAAAGATGAAAAGGATACAACGGCGCGTCTGCGGTTGATTGTGCAGCTCATTCTGGGATTTGGAGAACGTAACCCAGGCCTGACCCGTATTTTAACGGGCCACGCGCTGATGTTCGAACAGGATCGCTTGCAAGGGCGTATCAACCAGCTTTTTGAACGCATCGAATCGCAGATTCGTCAGGTGCTGCGTGAAAAAAAGATGCGCGAAGGCGAAGGTTACAGCACTGACGAAGCGCTGCTGGCCAGCCAGCTATTGTCATTCTGTGAGGGGATGCTCTCCCGCTTTGTCCGCAGCGAGTTCAAATACAGCCCTACCGATGAGTTTGAAGCCCGCTGGCCGCTGCTGGAAGCCCAACTGCAATAATCTCCCTGTGCGGCCTGAAAAGGCTGCACAGCGCACATGCCCTTGGGTAAAAGCCCAACATATTTCGTTACGTTGCCAGATGTTCTGCTCATGGACATCTCTTAACCTGCCTGTGGCATAACCTTTCTGCCTTTTACAAATAAACAGAAAAAATCCCTACAGACATGGAGACGTTGTCATGGCAACTTCGAGACGAGATTTATTAAAGCTGAGTGGCATCGCCACCGCATCGTTACTGCTGAGCCAAAAAAGCTTTGCGGCCTGGGCCCCCGCCGGGCGTTACCCCGATCCGCGCATCATTGCCGTCGATGACACTTTCAAACCCTATATGCTCTCCAGTGCGAAAGTCGAACAAATTGCCACCGGATACCGCTGGGCCGAAGGGCCGGTCTGGTTTGGCGATACGCGAATGCTGTTGTGGAGCGATATTCCTAATGACACCATCATGCGCTGGGATGAAGTCACCGGGCAAGCCAGCGTTTTCCGTCATCCGGCCAACTATAGCAACGGTCATGCGCGCGACAGGCAAGGGCGTTTAATCAGCTGTGAACATGATACCCGCCGCATCACGCGTACCGAATACGACGGTTCCATCACCGTTCTTGCCGACAGTTATGATGGCAAACCGTTAAACTCCCCGAACGATATCGTTGTGAAGTCTGACGGTACTATCTGGTTTACCGATCCACCGTTTGGTATTTCAGGTTTTTATGAAGGGCATAAAGCCACACCGGAGCTGCCGCAAAACGTCTATCGGCTGGATCCTGAAACGCGCAAGCTGACCGTGGTTTTAGGCGATGTGAAAGGGCCTAACGGTCTCTGCTTTTCGCCGGATGAAAAAATCCTTTATGTCGTGGAAAGCCGGGCGACGCCGAACCGCTTAATTCTGGCATGGGATGTAGTCGATAACACATTGAAAAACAAACGTGTACATATCGACTGCGGCAACGGTACGGCAGACGGTATTGCCTGCGACATGGACGGGAATCTGTGGTGCGGCTGGGGAACGGGCAGCGAAGAACTCGATGGCGTGCGTGTGTTCAACACGCAAGGCAAGCACATCGGCACCATTCAGTTACCTGAGCGATGTGCAAATCTCTGTTTTGGCGGCGAAAAAGGCAACCGCCTGTTTATGGCTTCCAGCACTTCCATCTATTCACTGTACGTGAATACGCTGGGAGCGAAACTGGTTTAAAACCGTTTAATGCCCACCAGGCAAACGCCTGGTGGGCATCAAGCATCAGACGCCGTACTCTTCCCGATAGGCCTGTACCGACGCCAGGTGGTTGGCCATTTCCGGCTTCTCTTCGAGATACGCAATTAAGTCTTTCAGTGTAATGATGGAAATGACGTTGCAGCCGTAGTCGCGCTCCACTTCCTGAATCGCAGAAATTTCCGCCCGGCCACGCTCCTGACGATCAAGCGAAATCAGCACGCCTGCAAGCGTTGCGCCGTTGGCCTGAATAATCTCCATGGATTCACGAATTGCGGTACCGGCAGTGATGACATCGTCCACCAGCATAACGCGGCCCTGCAGCGCGCTGCCAACCAGATTGCCCCCTTCACCGTGCGTTTTGGCTTCTTTGCGGTTGAAGCAGTAAGGCACGTCGCGTTCGTGATGTTCAGCCAGCGCCACCGCCGTGGTGGTCGCGATCGGAATGCCTTTGTAGGCCGGACCAAACAGCAGGTCGAAATCAATCCCCGAATCCACCAGCGCTTCGGCGTAAAAACGGCCTAACAGAGCCAAATCGCGCCCGGTATTAAACAGGCCGGCATTGAAGAAATAG
>DFPL01000013.1 GCA_002377245.1 Enterobacteriaceae bacterium UBA3516 | reverse complement strand
CGGGGTGAGGGCATCAGGCCTCCCCCATTTTAAACCGTAAACCCTACCATCATCCCCGTATCTTCGTGCTCCAGCAGATGGCAGTGCGCCATATAAGCCGATTCCTTCGGGGCGTGATGATTAAATTTCACCAGCACTTCGCTGCGCGCCCCTTCCACATTCACCATATCCTTCCAGCCGGAGCGATGAGCGGCAGGCGGCTTACCGTTCTCCGACAAAATACGGAACTGCGTACCGTGAATATGGAACGGATGCAGCATCATGTCCCCTTCGCCTGAAATCACCCAACGCTCCCAGGTGCCTTGTTCTGCGGCAAATGCCGGGGTCGTCATATCGAAAGCTTTGCCATTGATCCGGTTGCCGTTGTGGAAATAGAACCCGCTCTTACCGTGTTCCATTTGACCATGATTCATCTGGCCGTGATTCATTTGACCGTGGTGCATACTCATGCCAGCCATTGCCGCATCGCCATATTTTTGCTGCAACGCCTGCATCCCCATCATGTCGAGCATGGGATCCATGGAAAGTTGCAGCGTGCGTTGGCTAACACCATCAAGTCCGGGGATGGCAGGGACGGTGACCAGCGTATCAGGCAGGGTTGCAGACGCCGTCACCATCAGCGGTTGAATGCGCAATACCGGGTGTGGTTTATCGAAAGGAGCAACCGCCATGCCCATCTGGGTCACCGGCAAGGTGACAATATCAAAGGGCGCGCGGTCACGGTTTTCCACCAGCACTTCAAAGCGCTCGCCGGGCAGTATCGCCAGCTCGCTGACCTTGACCGGCTCCGCGAGTAGCCCGCCGTCGCTGGCAACCACATATAACGGACGATTATCGCTGGTAGCAATATTCAGCGATCGGGCATTACAACCATTGAGCAAACGCAGACGCAGCCAGCCGCGCGGGGCCGCATGCTGGGGGTAGATAGCGCCGTTGGTCAGCAAGGTGTCTCCGAACCAGCCCACCGCGGCACTCATGACATCCAGTTGGTAATCAATCTGCCCGTCGGCGGTGAATTTTTTGTCCTGCATGATGACGGGAATATCATCGATCCCCCACTGCTGGGGCAGACGCAGCGTCTGGCTATTATCATCATCAATCACTACCAGGCCTGCGAGTCCCATCGCCACCTGGCGACCTGTTTTGCCATGCTGATGGGGATGAAACCAGCAGGTTGCCGCAGGCTGATTAGGTGTGAAACTGACCGTGCGGCTGGCGCCAGGTTTAATCACACCCTGCGGCCCGCCGTCCACCTCACCGGGGATTTCAAGCCCGTGCCAGTGAAGCGTTGTTTCCTCAGCAAGCGTGTTACGTATGGAGACCTTAACCGTTTTGCCCCGGCGTAATCTGATTGCCGGCCCCAGTAGGTTACCGTTATAGCCCCAGGTGGTTGCGGGTTTACCGGCAAAGGTCGACGTGCCCGCCTGCACGCTAAGCTGGATGTGATTTTGCGCATCGGGCAGCAACAATTCAGGAATGGCTAACACGGGTCTGTCAGCCGCCAGCGCCGTTCGGCTCCAGAGCGGTAGCGCACTGAGCGCGCCCAGTGCGGCAGAATATTTCAAAAAATCACGACGTTGCATCTGCACTTCCTTTTCTTTTGCAGGCGAGGTTTTGAGCATAAACCCTCCCCCTGGCGGAAGGTCAAGAAAAGAGGTCATTATCGGACAATAATAAATATCGTCGCCTCGCCTGCAGTGTGCTAACGTTTAATTTCCGTTACGCCGTGGTATGAACAATGAAGACGCTTTTCAGATCAGTCCTGTTTGGCAGCCTGCTGGCTGTCTCCGCTAATAGCTATGCCCTTAATGAATCCGAAGCGGAAGATATGGCCGATCTTACGGCGGTATTTGTCTTTCTGAAAAATGATTGCGGCTACAATAACCTGCCTAATGGCCAAATCCGCCGCGCGCTGGTCTTTTTCGCGCAACAGAATCAGTGGGATCTCACGAATTACGACACCTGGGATATGAAATCCCTGGGCGAAGAGAGCTATCGCGATCTGAGTGGTATTGGCATTCCTACCGCTAAAAAGTGCAAAGCGCTGGCGCGCGACTCACTCAGCCTGCTCGCCTACGTCAAGTAATCTCTTCGTGTGTTGACGCCCTGGCCGTGCAACAACGGTCAGAGTTAGCTATGATGTTGCGCCTTGTTTGAGCAGATGTTAACAAAGGAGCAACCGATGGCCGACAATACCCTGTGGCATGAAACGCTGCACGACCAGTTTGGACAATACTTTGCTGTAGACCAGGTGCTGTATCACGAAAAAACCGAGCACCAGGACCTTATCATCTTCGAAAACGCTGCTTTTGGCCGCGTAATGGCGCTGGACGGCGTGGTGCAAACCACCGAGCGCGATGAATTCATCTATCACGAAATGATGACCCACGTACCGCTGCTGGCCCACGGTCGCGCCAAACATGTGCTGATCATCGGCGGTGGCGATGGTGCCATGCTGCGTGAAGTGAGCCGCCACAAAAATATCGAAACCATCACCATGGTGGAAATCGATGCCGGCGTGGTCTCTTTCTGCCGTCAGTATCTGCCTAAACACAATGCCGGTGCCTTTGACGATCCCCGTTTTGAGTTGGTGATTGATGATGGGGTCAATTTCGTCACCCAAACGACACAAACGTTTGATGTGATCATTTCTGACTGCACCGATCCGGTCGGCCCTGGTGAAAGCCTCTTCACCTCAGCTTTTTATGAAGGCTGCAAACGCTGCCTGAACCCCGGTGGCATTTTTGTGGCGCAGAATGGCGTCTGCTTCCTGCAGCAGGATGAGGCACTCGACAGCCACCGTAAACTCGGCCACTACTTTGCTGACGTCAGCTTTTACCAGGCGGCTATCCCAACATATTATGGCGGTATTATGACCTTTGCCTGGGCGACGGATAACGAAGCGCTGCGCACCCTCTCCACTGAAATTATTCAGGCGCGGTTCCACGCCGCAGGTTTAACCTGCCGTTATTACACCCCGGCTATTCACACTGCTGCTTTCGCCTTACCTCAGTACCTGCAAGACGCGCTCTCGTCATCGTTGTCTTAGGGAGAAGAGAAGAAATTGAAAAAACTGAAACTGCATGGCTTTAACAACCTGACGAAAAGTCTGAGTTTTTGTATTTATGACATCTGTTACGCCAAAACAGAAGCAGAGCGCGACGGTTACATCGCCTATATCGACGAATTGTACAACGCCAATCGCCTGACGGAGATCCTGACCGAGACCTGCAATATCATTGGTGCCAATATTCTGAATATCGCCCGTCAGGATTATGAACCTCAGGGGGCAAGCGTCACCATACTGGTGAGTGAAGAGCCCGTTGATCCGCAGCTTATAGATAAAACAGAACATCCGGGCCCGCTGCCGGAAGCCGTGGTCGCCCACCTTGATAAAAGCCATATCTGCGTGCACACCTATCCCGAAAGCCACCCAGAAGGCGGACTTTGTACTTTCCGTGCGGATATTGAGGTCTCAACCTGTGGCGTCATTTCACCGCTAAAAGCGCTGAACTACCTGATTCATCAGTTGGAATCCGATATTGTCACCGTGGATTACCGCGTGCGGGGCTTTACGCGCGACGTGAACGGCATGAAGCATTTTATCGATCATGAAATTAATTCGATTCAGAACTTTATGTCCGATGATATGAAGTCGCTGTATGACATGGTGGATGTGAATGTTTACCAGGAAAACATCTTTCATACCAAGATGTTACTCAAAGAGTTTGATTTGAAACACTACATGTTTCATACCCGCCCGGAAGATCTGACCGCGCAGGAGCGCAAAGAGATTACCGCGGCGTTATGGAAAGAGATGCGAGAAATTTACTACGGCCGCAATATTCCCGCCGTGTAAGACACGCTGGCGCAGGGAAGCGCAAGAGGTTCAGCCAGAGCGCATCGCTCATTCCAGTACATTTCTCGCGTGAAGCGATGCTCAGCGTGTTGTTTGGTCATGGAACCACTCCACGTCCACATTCGCAATGTCTACGCCATAAAGGCTGGCCACGGCCAGGAGCGATTCCATGACGCGCCGACTATTATGTTCCGCATCATCGCGCTGTTCACGCGCGGTGTTACCCAAAAAATAACGAGAAATAAACGCTTTCATGATCGTCTCCGTGACGTGTCCGGAAGACCATAAAAACGTAATTTAAGGCCAAAGGGAAATGCGAAAAACGTCTGACGTTTTTCAGTAGATGCATGTCGGGCGGCAACGAGCACGCACTGGCCTCATTGCCCGACGGAAGAGACTAGCGCTGGCTCAGGAATTTACGGTACGCAGCGACAACCTGCAGGAAGTCTTCAACGCCGCAAAGCGAGAAGCTCTCCTCATCGTAATAGTTCATTCCTTCTTCCATTTCATCGCCGGAAAACTCAAGCTGGTTGGCACGCACCATCACCTCTTCCCCGTCCAGCCATAAGGTGTATTCGTGGCCGGTACGCTGCCAGGAGCGCTCACTGCCCTTCACGGTTTTTGCCGCTTGTTCCACTTCATCCAGCAGCGCCAGGTTCTCTTTCACCTCTTCATTGAACCAGTGCCCCACGACTTCGTGGCCCATCGACATACGGACTTTTACCCCACCGGTAATGTCACGCAAAAATTCATAATCCATAATTTCTTCCTCATGCAGGCTTAGCGTCAGCCCATCTGTTAATTATCGCAGCACAACGGAAGAAAAAAAGCGTGGCGATGAGAAGGATGCAATAAAAAAGCGGAGAAGGCTCTCCGCTTTTAGCTTTAGCTTGGGTGCAGTCTGATGCCCTCAC
>DFPL01000204.1 GCA_002377245.1 Enterobacteriaceae bacterium UBA3516 | reverse complement strand
TCTTCGCGGATGATGTCGTTACATAAGTCGACACATTCGTCGCAGATATACACGGATGGCCCGGCAATCAGTTTGCGCACTTCATGCTGGCTTTTGCCGCAAAAAGAGCAGTACAGCAGTTTGCCCGAACCATCTTTGCGTTTATCTGTCATGAGTCCAAACCTCTTTTTAAGTTCTATGTGCCGCACATGACGACGCAAATGCCATTCTCAGACGCAGGCTGCTCGTAAGCAAGGTGCCGCCCTACCATAGTATAGCGGCACACCCGCGCCGTGGGCATCAATTACGGTGGGTCAAAATGGAGTCGACTAAGCCGTACTCTACTGCCTCTGGTGCGGACAGGAAGCGCTCGCGCTCGGTATCGCGCTCGATCTGCTCTAATGATTGCCCCGTATGATGAGCCATAAGTTCATTCATGCGCACTTTAACTTTCAGGATTTCACGGGCATGAATTTCAATATCTGTCGCCTGGCCCTGGTACCCGCCCAGCGGCTGGTGAATCATTACACGTGAATTTGGCAGGCAGAAACGCTTGCCTTTTGCCCCCGCCGTTAGCAGGAATGCGCCCATTGACGCGGCCTTGCCCATACAAATGGTGCTAACGTCAGGCTTAATAAATTGCATGGTGTCATAAATTGACATCCCGGCAGTAATGACGCCACCAGGAGAGTTAATGTACAGGTAGATATCTTTTTCCGGGTTCTCTGCTTCCAGAAACAGCATCTGCGCGACGATCAGGTTAGCCATGTGGTCTTCAACCTGACCCGTCATGAAAATGACACGTTCCTTGAGAAGACGGGAGTAGATATCAAAGGAGCGCTCACCGCGTGAGGTCTGCTCAATAACCATTGGCACCAAAGCCATATGGGGTGCAAAGGAATCTCGTTCGCCGCTGTATGACATTTCCGTCTCCTGGATATAAAAATAAAACCTGCTGTACTGATTGTACTTGAGTGAGCCAGGTCTGACTACGATCGGCACACGGACGGAGTATCAACCACGGTGTTACAGCCACCCATCCTTTATGGGGATGCCGCCACCTTATTTCAAGCATAACAACCTTTTGCTGTTACGCTAACACTGAAACATCCTTTTAGCACACTTCTGATAACGTCAATGCGATAAAAAAAGCCCGCCACCTGACGGTGACGGGCTTATTGTTTACTCTTTGTACGGAAGTAAATTAAGCCTGCTGGTTCATCAGTTCCTGGAAGCTGGTTGCTTTCTCAGTCACTTTAGCTTTTGCCAGAACAGCTTCAACCGCTTGTTCTTCCAGAGCAACGTTACGCATGTTGTCCGTCAGTTCTTTGTTTTTGCTGTAGAACTCGATAACTTCAGTCGGATCTTCGTAGGCGGACGCCATCTCTTCGATCAGACCTTTTACGCGCTCTTCGTCAGCTTTCAGCTCATGGGTACGAATCACTTCGCCCAGCAGCAGGCCAACAACTACGCGGCGTTTAGCTTGTTCTTCGAACAATTCGCGCGGCAGTTCCAGCGCTTGCTTTTCGTTACCACCGAAACGCTGAGCAGCCTGACGACGCAGAACATCGATTTCGCTGTCGATCAGTGCAGCCGGGATTTCGATATCGTTGGCTTTCACCAGGCCGTCGATAGCCTGAGTTTTGATGCGGTTACGCACGGCGCCTTTCAGTTCACGCTCCATGTTTTTACGCACTTCGCCACGCAGGCCAGCCAGAGAACCATCTTCCACGCCGAAACGCTTGATGAACTCTTCGGTGAATTCCGGCAGTTCACGCTCTTCAACTTTTTTCAGGTTGATAACGAACTGAGCCGCTTTACCTTTCAGGTTTTCAGCGTGGTAGTCTTCCGGGAAGGTCACGTCGATAGTGAATTCTTCGCCCGCTTTGTGGCCTTTGATACCGTCTTCAAAGCCCGGGATCATGCGACCCTGGCCCATTGCCAGTACGAAATCGGTCGCTTTGCCGCCTTCGAATTCTTCGCCGTCTACAGAACCGGAGAAGTCAACGGTAACACGGTCTTCAGCATCAACTGCGCCGTCTTTATCTTTCCAGGTCGCCTGCTGTTTACGCAGGGTGTCCAGCATAGTGTCGACGTCTTCGTCATTCACTTCTACAACCGGTTTTTCGACTTCGATAGTTTCCAGGCCTTTCAGCTCAACTTCTGGATACACTTCGAACTCGACGGAATAGGTAAAGTCTTCGCCCAGTTTGTATTCGCCCGGAACGTAGTTCGGTGCGCCAGCTGGGTTGATTTTTTCCTGGATGATCGCGTCAATAAAGTTGCGGCTCATCAGCTCGCCCAATACGTCCTGGCGAACAGAAGCGCCATAACGTTGAGCAACAACGGTCATCGGTACTTTGCCTTTACGGAACCCGTCGATACGTACTTTTTTCGCTACGTTGACCAGTTCGCTCTTAACAGCGGTCTCGATGCTGTCAGCAGCGATAGTAATCGTTACACGGCGCCCAAGGCCCTGAGTGGTTTCAACTGAAACTTGCATCTTGTTACCTCAAAAAATCACGGTGCTCGGTCAACTCTTCACTGGAAGCTGTCGTTGGCTTCACAAAACCGGGGTGCTTTCTTTAATTAGATAAACATTCCCTGTCGCCAGAATCATCCCGAAGACGTTCATATATAAGACGCGGCATTATAGCGGCATCACTTTAGTGAGTCGAGAACGGTAATGCCGCATTGTTGCGCCATTTTTCACAATTCCGAGGTAATTTTGACCTAAAAACTGCGCATCTCGCTCAAATCTCAGACAAAACAAAACGGCCCGCAGGCCGTTTTCACATAATCTGTACGCAACATACTGGAAAAGTTCACGCAGTTGCAAATGCGTTTTACGCGATGGTGCCTGCTCCACGGCAAGGTGGCGAGGCGAAAATGGTGTCCTGCAGACCCGCCCACTCCTTAATGGTATAGGTGTGCAGTGCCAGAGCATGGACGGTGCTGGATAACTCTGCCGTCAACGTACCGTAAATCATGCGATGGCGATTCAGAAAACGCTCGCCGCTAAAGCGATCGCTTACCAACACCACTTTAAAATGGCTTTCAGAACCGGCCGGTACATTGTGACGATAGCTTTCATCAACAACTTCGAGGAACACGGGTTCAAACGCTGCCCTTAACTTTTCTTCTATCTGTTCACGTATCATCATGAAATGACTCCTCCGCAACGCTGAGATGCTACCCATCCCTTTAAATGTTAGCCGCTTTTATCCTGCCCATAACAAGAAAACAACAAAAATTTAGCCTTCGTCGTCATTTCTCAGCCAAAGGTATGAACTCTGATTTAAAGGTCGCATTGAGTATCGCCAATAACGAGGTAAAACTATGCCACTGTGCAATTTACGCACAAGGCGATGAATTTACATGCGTTGAACCCTTCCCCTTGCGGATGGCGATGTTATGATGGCGCAAATTTTTCCCGTATACGTATACAGTCTGCAGAGAGTCTGAACATGTTAAAAAAACTTCTTCTTCCGCTGGTCGCTATGTTTATGCTGGCCGGATGTGCAACACCGCCTACCACACTGGATGTAGCGCCTAAAATCACCCTGCCACAGCAGGATCCAAGCCTGATGGGCGTTACCGTGAGCATTAACGGTGCAGACCAGCGTCAGGACCAGGCTCTGGCGAAGGTAAACCGTGATAACCAACTGGTTACCCTTACCGCATCCCGTGACCTGCGTTTCCTGCTGCAGGAAGTGCTGGAGAAACAGATGGCTGCGCGCGGTTACATGATTGGACCGAACGGTGCGGCAAACCTGCAAATCATTGTTAACCAGCTTTTTGCTGATGTTTCTGAAGGCAACCTGCGTTACAAAATTTCGACCAAAGCCGATATCGCCATCATTGCAACCGCTGCTAACGGTAACAAGATGACCAAAAATTATCGTGCCAGCTACAACGTTGAAGGCGCCCTTCAGGCCTCCAATGACAAAATCGCCAATGCGGTTAACAACGTGCTGACCGATACCATTGCCGATATGTCTCAGGACACCGCTATTCATCAGTTCATCAAGCAGAACGCGCATTAATCTCTGCTCTCTGGCCCGGTACGCCGGGCCAGTCTTAAACCATGCCTAATCAATACTTACGCATTTTTCAGCAGCCTAAGTCAGCGATTTTGCTGATTCTCGGCTTTGCTTCCGGCCTTCCTCTGGCACTGACGTCTGGCACGCTACAGGCGTGGATGACGGTGGCTAACGTCGACCTTAAAACCATCGGTTTCTTTTCCCTGGTGGGCCAGGCCTATGTCTTTAAGTTTCTGTGGTCGCCCGTTATGGACCGTTACACGCCGCCGTTTCTGGGGCGTCGACGTGGTTGGCTCCTTCTCACTCAGCTCTGTCTGCTTATTGCCATTGCGGCAATGGGATTCCTGGAACCGCTAAGCCAGTTACGCTGGATGGCTGCACTGGCGGTCGTCATCGCCTTTTGTTCTGCCTCGCAGGACATTGTGTTTGATGCCTGGAAAACGGACGTGCTGGCGGCAGAAGAGCGAGGTACCGGCGCCGCAATCAGCGTTCTCGGCTACCGCTTAGGGATGCTGGTTTCCGGGGGGCTGGCACTGTGGCTCGCCGATCGCTGGCTGGGCTGGCAGGGCATGTACTGGCTGATGGCCGCGTTATTGATCCCCTGTATTGTTGCCACCTGGTTCGCTCCCGAACCGGATGACGCCATCCCTGCTCCCCGAAGTCTTGAGCAGGCTGTCGCCGCGCCGTTGCGCGACTTTTTTGGGCGTAATAATGCCTGGCTCATTCTGCTGCTGATCGTTCTCTACAAACTGGGGGACGCGTTTGCGATGAGCCTAACCACCACATTTTTGATTCGTGGCGTTGGGTTCGACGCTGGCGAAGTGGGTGTGGTTAACAAAACGCTCGGGCTGATTGCCACCATCATTGGCGCACTCTGGGGCGGGGTATTAATGCAGCGTCTGTCACTGTTCCGCGCCTTGCTGATTTTTGGCGTTTTGCAGGGAGCGTCTAATGCCGGCTACTGGCTGCTGGCGGTGACCGACAAAAATATGCTGAGCATGGCGTCAGCCGTGTTCTTTGAGAATCTTTGCGGTGGAATGGGAACATCGGCTTTTGTCGCCTTACTCATGACGCTCTGCAATAAATCCTTCTCCGCCACCCAGTTCGCCCTTCTCTCCGCGCTCTCTGCGGTGGGGCGCGTCTATGTCGGCCCGCTGGCAGGCTGGTTTGTTGAAGCGCATGGCTGGTCTACGTTCTATCTTTTCTCTATCGCCGCCGCCGTGCCGGGCCTGATTCTCCTGTTGTTGTGTAAAAAAACGCTGGAATTTACCCAATCGAGCGAACGATTTATGCCAAGAACGGAGTTTGCTCAAAGCTACCGGCTGGCGCTGCGCGTGTTGAGTGCAGGATGTGTCTTGCTGGCGGCGTGGCTGGTGATTGTGATCGTTAATGCCGCTGGGCTGGCCGCCATCACGTTCGGCAATGTGCTGCTTGAATCGGGCGTTCTTCTGGCATTCGGGGGAATTGTCTTCGGCGGCTTGCTGGATCTGCTTGCCTTGCGCAAAACGCAGCCTGGTTGACGGTGGGGGGCTCGGCCTCCCGTCTGCCTCAACCAACGCGGCAGGACGGAGGTTCTCCCACAGAATATTTCACGACATTCATTTTTTCAAAATCAGTCGCTTAAGAAATAAACGCAACTAAATAATTACTTCTCGGTATCATATCGTTCAATATTTAATCGCATTTTATAAACAACATTTGCGATTATTAATGTGTGTCGTAATATTTTTTCTTTAATTAATTTGTGCGGTATAAATTAAGGGCTACTCTATAACGATTCAGCACCGTTATTAAATTACGCTTTCCAGTAATGTTCAATAAATGCTGAATTGTTGTTAACCAAATGTGTATTATTTTGATTGGTTATACCAATTAACCCACACCCATTATTGTAAGGTAGTGGTTTCGTTATAACCTTGATGAGAGGTTGTGCGAACGCCCGATTTTACAGATTGTTGCATTCCGCGTGACACAATCGGCAGAACTCAGTAACACCTTACTGACACTACGCCATTCATGTTTACAGTAATGTAACCTTCCCGTAAAATGCCCGCACACTTTAAACGCCACCAGACCCCCGTGGAATTGAGGTCGTTAAATGAGACTCAGGAAATACAATAAAAGTTTGGGATGGATGTCATTAATCGCAGGTACTGTTTTACTCAGTGGTTGTGATTCTGCGCTCCTCGACCCAAAAGGACAGATTGGACTGGAGCAACGTTCGCTGATACTGACGGCATTTGGCCTGATGTTGATTGTCGTGATTCCCGCCATCTTGATGGCAGTTGGTTTTGCCTGGAAGTATCGTGCAAGCAATAAAGATGCGAAGTATAGCCCTAACTGGTCACACTCCAACAAAGTTGAAGCTGTCGTCTGGACCGTGCCGATTCTGATCATCGTGTTCCTTGCCGTGCTGACCTGGAAGACCACTCATGCGCTTGAGCCTAGCAAACCGCTGGTTCACGATGAGAAACCGATTACGATCGAAGTCGTCTCCATGGACTGGAAATGGTTCTTCATCTATCCGGAGCAGGGCATTGCTACCGTCAATGAAATCGCCTTCCCGGCGAACACACCGGTAGAGTTCAAAGTGACCTCAAACTCCGTGATGAACTCCTTCTTTATCCCGCGTCTGGGTAGCCAAATCTATGCGATGGCCGGTATGCAGACTAACCTGCACCTGATCGCAAACGAAGCAGGCACCTATGATGGTATCTCCGCCAGCTACAGTGGCCCGGGCTTCTCAGGTATGAAGTTCAAAGCCATTGCCACACCTGACCGTGCCGCTTTCGACCAGTGGGTTGCTAAAGCAAAACAGTCAACGACAACCATGTCTGACATGGCTGCATTCGAAAAAGTGGCAACACCTAGCGAATATAACAAGGTGGAGTACTTCTCCGACGTGAAACCTGATTTGTTCAAAGATGTGATCAACAAATTTATGGACCACGGCAAGAGCATGAACGTGACCCAACCAGAAGGTGAGCATAGCTCGCATGAAGGGATGGAAGGCATGGACATGAATCACGCGGAAACCTCTCACTAAGGGGCCGAGGAAGAAAATGTTCGGAAAATTGACACTGGATGCGGTGCCGTACCACGAACCTATTATCGTGGTAACGCTCGCTGCAATTATCATTGGTGGTGCGGCCTTAGTTGGCCTGATCACTTACTTCGGTAAGTGGAGCTACCTGTGGAAAGAATGGCTGACTTCGGTTGACCATAAAAAACTCGGTATCATGTACTGCATCGTCGGTATCGTCATGTTAATTCGTGGCTTTGCGGATGCGATCATGATGCGTAGCCAGCAGGCTCTTGCCTCTGCGGGTGAAGCCGGCTTCCTGCCACCGCACCACTACGATCAGATCTTTACCGCCCACGGCGTTATCATGATCTTCTTCGTAGCGATGCCGCTGGTCATTGGTCTGATGAACGTTGTCGTACCGCTGCAAATCGGTGCACGTGACGTTGCTTACCCGTTCCTGAACAACCTGAGCTTCTGGTTCACGGTTGTTGGTGTAATTCTGGTTAACCTTTCTCTGGGCGTCGGTGAGTTCGCGCAGACAGGTTGGCTGGCTTACCCGCCGCTATCGGGAATCGAGTACAGTCCTGGCGTAGGGGTCGATTACTGGATTTGGGCTGTTCAGCTCTCCGGTGTCGGGACCACCCTGACCGGTATTAACTTCTTTGTGACCATTATCAAGATGCGTGCCCCTGGCATGACGATGTTCAAGATGCCGGTATTTACCTGGGCATCTCTGTGCGCCAACATCCTGATTATCGCATCATTCCCAATTCTGACCGTCACCGTCGCGCTGCTGACCCTGGATCGTTATCTGGGCACCCATTTCTTCACCAATGATATGGGCGGCAACATGATGATGTACAT
>DFPL01000092.1 GCA_002377245.1 Enterobacteriaceae bacterium UBA3516 | reverse complement strand
CAGCCGTTCCGGCTTGACCATGACCGCCCCGCGCGCGGTTGCCACCCAGACACCACCGTGTTTATCGAGGGTCGCAGCAGGCATCGAGCCCCCGTTAGCCTGCGCGCTGATCATGCCGTCGCTTTCACCAAAGTGGGTTACGGTAATCTGTTTCTTACGCCCTTCGATAACGTCGGTGGCGTCAGCTTTGCTGATGCGATTGATGCCACGGTTAGAACTCAGCCAGAAATAGCCAAGCTTGTCGGGTATCACCTGGAAGAGTTTGTCGATAGGCAGACCTTCTTTGCGCCCGACCATGCCGATAGCGCCGTCGCTTTTGCGATACCGAATCAGACCACGGTCAGAGGTCATCCACATATAATCCGCTTCGTTGTAAAAGCCAAAGACGTACTCGGCGTTTTCCATATTGGTGATATTGATAGGTGTAAATTTCTTGCCGTCGAAAACAGAGACGCCCAGCCCGGTGCCCACCCAGATACGGTGCTGCTCATCCTCCTGCAAGGCCATAATGAAACTGGCGGGCAGGCCGTCTTCAAAAGCGTAATTGTGTAAAGTGGCCTCCGCGCGCAGCACGCTAAGCCCGGAAGCGGTGCCAATCCACAGATTCCCCTGGCTGTCGGGCAAAATGGCGCGGATCTCATTGCTGATCAGGCCATCTTTTTGTTGCAACACGGGGGACAATTTTCCGTCTTTCCAGTGCAGCAGCCCGTCGGTATAGGTGCCGACCCACACGCTGCCGTCTGCCGCTTCACCGAGGCTGAGCACAGAGGGTTGCGTGTGTTGATCCCCGTTAATTTGTTCGACATTGCCATCGCGAATGCGGTTAAGACCGGTGCTGCTGCCTATCCAGATGCTGCCGTCCGAGTGCGTCATCACGGTACGAATGTAGTCGCCATTCAACCCCTGGCGGGTACTGAAAGTGATAAACGGCGCCCGGCGCAGGCGCAGTAAACCGGCATTAGTACCAATCCAGATGTTATTTTCTTTATCCTGCAGGATGGCCTGTACGCGGTTATGCACAACGCCATTATCGATGTTGAGATGCTCAAGCCCTTGGGCGCTGAGGCGGAAAATGCCGTGGTTAATGGTGCCAAACCAGATGTCCTGGCGGTTGTCCTGCATGATAGTGGAGACCACTTCGCTGGAGAGTTGGGGATGCAGCGGAACAAAATGTTCGCCCACGCGTTTCCATACCCCTTTTTCCGTGCCGACCAGCAAGGTGTGGTCTGTTGTTACCAGCAAACTAAAAGCACGCACCTGCGGCAAGCCGGTGGCAGGGGAGACGCGTGTCGCATGACGATCCTCAATCTGGTAAAGACCTTTGTCGGTGGCCGCCCAAACGGTGCCGTTATTATCCTCTACGCTTTTGTTGACCGTGACATTGTCGAGCACACGTTCATCATGCAGCGCGCTAATCTCAAGGGCGGGGCGAAAGACAAGACCCATACCGGGCATGCAGAGCCAGAGATTGCCTTTGCGGTCCTGCATGGCCGAACCGATCATGGTGGGCGCGGGGGCATAGGGGTGCCAGTTGCCGCCCTTCCATGAGGAGATCCCCCCACGCGCGCCGGCCACTAACAGGCTTCCGTCCTGCCCGGCAAGCAGCGCCAGGATACCTGAATCAGGAAGACCGGTGTCCGCGCCACGTTCAAACAGCTGGAAGCTTTTACCGTTATAGCGGGCAAACCCTTCCCAGGTCCCGAACCACAGGTAACCTTCCTCGGTCTGCGCAATGGCATTAATACTGTTATGCGGCAGCCCGTCTTTTGTCGACCAGGATTCCACAAAGTATTCACTTAATGCGACAGGGGATTCCTGAGCCTGAAGCGGCTTGCTGATAAAAATAATCAAACTAAAAAAAAGAAAGCATAGGCCACGCATAAATGCGTTTCGTTGTGTGTGCATAGTCATGAAAATGAATTAATCGCCCTTGGCTATACTGCGTTTCATCATCAATCGAGACGAGACTCAGCGCTTTATCGTTGTATTAACCCGTCTGTTACCGACTGCAGGTTTAAAAAGATAATGCGCTGCTGTGCCCGAATTTGTCTTCTGTTTTTTATTTAAGTATCAATAACATTAATGGGGAAGGTAAAAAACTGGCCTGCAGATCGTTGTCGCAGATCAGGAACAAAAAAAAGACGGCAAATTTTGCCGTCTAAGATGAGAATAGTCGCACCCCTTAAAAAGGGTCAAACCGGGGTGTTCTCCTCGTAATAAATTAGCTAACCGCCAGGCGCAGCCCTAAGTTTTCCGGGTAGGGTGAAAAGTAGTTTTGCGTCAACAAATAGTCATCCGGGTGCTCTGCCAGATAATGTTTAAGCAAGGTCAATGGCGCAAGAATAGGTAATAAACCGCTGCGGTAATCAATAATGACGCCACGCAGCTCCGCTCTCTGGCGCACGGTGAGCTTCTCGTGAAAATAGCCCTGAATATGCATCAGGACGTTGGTGTGGTTTTTACGGGAAGCGGGGTGCTGCAAAATCGTCATCAACTTATCCCGGTAGGCGACGAAAAACGCCTCTAAATCGTCCCACTCATGCAGGTGAGCGATGAACGGCCCGATTTCGCGATAGCCCGCCTGATTGTGCGCCAGCAGTTGCAGCTTGTAGCGACTATGAAACGCCAGCAGCGCGTGACGAGTGAGGCCATTAGCCCGCAGGGCATTCAGTTCGTGCAGTGCAAACACGCGCTCGACGAAATTTTCCCGCAGCATTGGATCGTGCAACCGGCCATCTTCTTCCACCGGCAGCCACGGGTACTTCTCCTGCATCGCGGCGGTAAAAAGCCCCTGGCCCTCTTTGCGGCCACGGTTGCCATTTTCATCGTACAGGCGCACCCGTTCCATGCCGCAGCTGGGAGATTTAGCGCAGACGATAAAGCCGTCCAGCTCTGCCACGCCGGGCAGATAGCGTTCCGCAAAGTCAGCCATCTTTTCAGTAACATCGTCATGCGGCGCATGGGTAAAGCGCATCCGCGTGCTCTCTTCTTTTGTCTGAATCAGACGCAGCGCCGGGCGGGGTACGGGCAGCCCGATGGCCATCTCCGGGCAGACGGGCTTGAAGGTCACCCACTGGCCCAGCGCATTCATGACAAAATCCATACGTTTGTGGCCGCCGTCAAAACGTACGGCCGAGCCCGTCAGGCAGGCGCTAATACCGAGTACAGGTTGCGAGTTCATAGACATTCTCCTGCTATATGTCCTTTTTGGTGAAGAACAGAGTGACCGTTGCCACGGTGACGCCCAGCTTCTTCATCTCCGTTTTATTAAACAGATGGATACCGTCCTGCAGGTACATCCAGTCGTCGAAATGGAGCAGCCAGGTGCTGCCATCCGCCTTCACATTCATGCTGTAGTGCCAGTTGAAAGCGTTGCCGGCTGACTGACCATGGGCAACGCCCTCGATGTCACCCGCCGTGCCTTCGTAACGGTCCGTCGCCGTGCGGCGGATGTGCCAGACGCGCTGCTGTTTCTCGCCATCGTCATACACAAATTGCTCGTTAAGCGTCAGTGTGTCGCCGAGCACTTCACCCGTAATCTCAACGTGGAAGCGGCGGATCTGTTTGCCGCTGCGGTCCTGCACCATGCCCCAGGCTTCGGATTTCCCGTCAAAATAACGGAAGATATCCAGCGCCGGCTGCTGCGTGCGGTAATCGTTTATCTCAGCACTACACCCTGCCAGCAGCATCATCATGGCAAGGCCAAGCATCAGCAGACGTTTCATGGTTTACCTCCGATCAACTGTGAACGCAGTGCGGGATACTGCGTATGGGGATCGAGCCAGATCGCCAGAAAGCGCTCGCTGAATGCCGCTGACTGGCGTGGGCCCAGGGGCGTAAAGGTCTTTTGCGCGGGCGAGGCCCGATACCAGAACTGGCCCTGCTGCGCGTGGGTGACAAAGGCGAGCTGGGTACCCTCGCTCACGTTGGGCCAGAGTTTCGCCAGCATCTGCAGCCAGGCTTCGCTCTGCGGCTCTTGTTTAAGGATGCCCTGCGCCTGCCACTGCTCCCGCGTGGCGTCGACCAGTTCATCGCTGTCGATGCTTCGTTGATAGGTGATAATTAACGCACGGTCGGTTGATGCACCGTGATACCTCCCATCAGGGGTATTCAGTTGCGAGGTATAGACGGTAAATGGCCCCCAGGTGAGGGTCGCGCTGCCCACTTTTTGCCAGCCGAGCCAGTCTGCGGCAGACGCCTGGCTAAAGGTGGCGAGCAAAAGCAGCATCGTTGCTAAACGTCTCATCGTTGCCTCCCGGTGAAGATATGGAAGAAGAGCATCAGCACCAGCCAGCCCAGCGCCAGCGAACTCATGACGATAAACGTGGGGGCCAGAAACGCGATCGCGCCAAGGCGTTCACCGATGTAGTAAGCGATGGGGCCGCCCACCGCCGCCATGACCACCAGCAGCCAGCCGGGAAGTGCAGTTTTCTCTGTCAACATGTTCCAGACGCAGGCAAACATCAGCCACAGCGCCATCATCCAAACGGGTAAAATGCTTTCACCCGTGAAGCGCAACATGCCCGTTGCCGCCCAGGCGGCGTCCAGGGCGCAGCCCGCCATGGCGAGCAGAATGGCCGAAATCCGGCGCGCGGGTTTGAGCAGCAGGCAGGCCATGACGGCCAGTGCGACCCAGAGCAGCGTGCCGCGTTCGCGAAACAGCACCACCAGCGTCCAGTAGATATCGAACGCGATGGCCAACAGAAAAACCTGCAGATGGCGGCTCATACGCGCTCCGCGGTCAACTGCACCACGCTGATGGTGCGCGCATTAAAGCCCGCTTCGCAGTAGCCGAAGTAATAGAGCCACATGCGGCGAAAGCGCTCGTCAAAACCTAACGGGGCGATGTCCGGCCAGGCATGAAGGAAGCGTTGCCGCCAGTGTGCCAGCGTGCGCGCATAGTCCGGCCCCATGTCAAACAGGTTTCGCAGCACGAAATCGGTGTGGCGAGTCATGGTCTCGCCCATCACCGTAACGCTGGGCAGGAAGCCGCCGGGGAAGATATAACGCTGAATAAAATCGACGCTTTTGCTGTAAGCGTCATAGCGCTGATCCTGAATGGTGATCGCCTGAATCGCCATTGTGCCGCCGGGGCGTAACCGGGCCTGACAGGTACGGAAAAACTGCGGCAGCCAGGCTTTGCCGACGGCTTCAATCATCTCGACCGACACCAGCTTGTCGAACTCGCCGGTTAAATCCCGGTAGTCGCAGAGCAACACCGTAACTCTGTCCTGTAATCCGGCACGGGTAATGCGCTCCTGGGCGTAGTGATACTGCTCGCGTGAAAGCGTGGTCGTGGTGACACGGCAACCGTAATTGCGGGCAGCGTATTCCGCCATCGCTCCCCAGCCGGTGCCAATCTCCAGCAAATGATCGTCCGGGCTAAGACGCAGTTGCTCACACAAACGCTGCATTTTGGCACGCTGGGCGCAGGCCAGGCTCTGATCGCTTGTTTCAAAGATCGCGCTGGAATAGAGCAGATCTTCATCGAGAAAATACTGGTAAAAGTCATTGCCCAGATCGTAGTGGGCAGCGATATTTTTACGTGCCTGGCTGCGATGATTGCGATGCGTCCAGTGACGAAGCCGCTGCAAGGGGCTGCTGAGCAGACGAAAACCGTTCTCCAGCTTTGCGAGCACAGGGCTGTTCATGGCGAGGATCTCAAGCAGTGTGGTCAACTGGTTGGTCTCCCATTCCCCGTCCATCCATGCTTCCGCTGCGGCAATACTGCCTCCCGTGAGCAAGCGTCGGTACACCTTCGGGGAAAGTATCTGAACCTCCGCACGCAGGGTGGCTGCGGGATCGCCGAAGTGAAAGCGCTGATTGCCTTCGTGGACGGTTAGCGAGCCGCGGGTGACGCCAGCCAGCAGTCGGAATAACAACCAGCGTGCAAGGCGTACGTTGCGCGGCATATCGGGTTCGAGCGCGTAAACGGGATCGCTCATGATCGTTCACTCCTGCTGGCGGGATGGTCATGGATGGGCACACGCTTAAGCCACAGCCGCAGCGCCTGCCAGTAAATGGTGACAACGGTTTTCAGGGTCATCAAAGGAATACGCACCAGTAAGGTATTCAGGTTACGGCGCGTCAGAGGCTGGCGCGTCAGCATCAGCGTGGCGTCGAACACCTTTGCCTGCTGGTGGTTTTCGATATGCATATGCAGGCTTTTGGCCGGGCGGTTAAAGCGCCAGTGGTAGAGCATATCCATCGGATTAAATGGTGAAACGTGGAACGCCTTTTCTGTCGGGCCTGTCTCACGGGCATTGACCGCATAGTAATGGCGTTCATTCCAGGGAGTATTACGCACCTCGGCGAGCACCCAGCGCAGGCTGTCCTGCCGGTCATAGCAGTAGTAAAAATTGACCGGGTTAAAGTGAAAACCAAGGTAACGCAGCTGGGTCAGCAACATTACCCGCCCCTCAGGACGTTCGCCGGTCAGCTCTGCCAGTTTGTTAAGGGCATTCTCTTTAAGCGGGCTACCCAGCGGGTAATCCACATCATGAAACGATGCGGCAGCAAAGCGATTACGACGAACGCCCACGCCAGGCAGCAGTGACAGTTCGTCGAGATCCAGCCACGCCATAAAGATGCGGTAGGTAAAATGGTGCTGGCGAGGCAGCCAGCGACGATGGCGCAGAACGCCCTGATAGAGGCAGCTATTCATGAGATGCTCTCTTTCTGGCAGCAATACTGTGCACCACATCCAGCGCACTGCGTACGCCATCTTCGTGAAAACCGTTGTACCAGTAAGCGCCGCAAAACCAGCTGTGCTGCTGACCGTTGATTTCCGCGCGACGTAACTGCGCCCGCCCGGATTGAGGGTTAAACAGCGGATGTTCGTAAACGAACCGCTGCCAGACATAGCGCTCGTCGATCGGTTGATCGGGGTTAAGGGTCACGCAGAACAGCGGGCTCCCCTCAGGCAGCCCTTGCAGAATATTCATGTTGTAGGTGACACAGGCGCTGGCATCATCCCGTTCACTCAGGCGGTAGTTCCAACTGGCCCAGGCGCGTTCCCGCACCGGGAGCCAGCGCTTATCGCTATGCAGTACCACTTCATTTTGCTGCCAACCGATATCGCCCAGAATTTCAGTTTCCGCTTCGCTCGGCTTATCGAGCATCGCCAGCGCCTGCCCGGAGTGACAGGCAAAAATAACCTCATCAAAGGCTTGCACGTCATCAGCCAGATGAACGTTTACGCTGCGGACATGGCGGGTAATGCGCTGTACCGGGGTGTTCAGACGCAGTGTCAGACGCGGCGCCAGTTGGGTGAGCAGGGCACGGACATACTCGCGCGAGCCGCCGGGCACCACGTACCATTGCGGGCGTTGAGTAATATCCAGCAGACCATGGTTTTCAAAAAAGCGCAGAAACAGATTGAGTGGAAAGCGACGCATCTCTTGCAAGGAAGAGGACCAGATGGCCGCCCCCATGGGCAGAATATAGTGGCGGGCAAAAAAGGCGCTAAACCCATGTTGCTGCAGGAAGGTGTCGAGGGTATCGCCATCGGCGCGTTGTTGATGCAACGCGGCTTTTGCCAACCGATTAAAGCGCACGATATCCTTGAGCAGCCCCCAGAACTGAGGATTGACCAGATTCCGCCGCTGAGCAAACAGTGAACTGAGCGAGTGTCCGTTGTACTCCAGCCCGCTGACCGGGTTATGCACGGAAAAACTCATTTCTGTTTTTTGCCCGGGAATACCCAGTTCACTCAGCAGACCCATAAAGCGCGGGTAGGTGCGGTCGTTATAAACAATAAATCCGGTATCGATGGTAAACGTGCCCGCAGGCGTGGCGACATCCACCGTTGCGGTATGTCCGCCAGCTTGTGGTGCCGCTTCAAAGAGCGTCACCTGATGGTGTCCGGCCAGGCGCCAGGCACAGGTCAGCCCGGCGATGCCACTGCCAATAATCGCTATTTTCATGAGCGCACCATCCTGCGCAGCAGCGCACGTTGCATGATTGACGGTAATCCTGCGAGCAGGCGCAGAGTCAGGCCGAAAGCGGTAGGGAAAGCTATCTCTGTTTTACCTTTCGCTACGCCATTGCGGATGGCTTTCACTGCCTGCCCGACGGTCACTTTGCCGGGCATGGCGAAATCATTCTTACGGGTCAGCGGGGTATCAACAAAGCCGGGGAAAACCACGGTCACGTCGATGCCTTTGGGTTCCCAGTCGAGACGCAGACTGTCTGCAAACCAGCTCAGCGCGGCTTTTGATGCGCCATAGGCTTCCGCGCGCGGGAAGGGGAGCCAGTGCGCCATCGAACTCACCAGCACCACCCGGCTGCCGGGTTGCAAGTTCTGTTGCAAAGCAGCGAGGCAATTGACCGGACCGAGGAAATTCGTGCGCATTACCCGCTCAACCAGCGCTGTATCGATCATGCCGGCGTCAAGATACTCGCAGGTGCCCGCACAGAGTACGGCCACGTCCGGGCGGCTGTCTCTTAACGCATCGTGGCAGGCGTCGGTATCGCTCATGTCGAACTGACGCACGGAAATGTGTGGGCTATGGCGCTGGAGCGCCGCGAGGCGAGCGGCATCTCTGCCGCAGGCGATGACGTGGTAGCCGTCATCGGCCCAGGATTTCGCCAGTCCCTCGCCTATTCCGGAAGTCGCCCCGGTGATGAGGACAGTCATCATGCGCGAACCCTCCGCTTAACGCTGCGAATCGCCCAGCCGAGCACCGGCAATTGTTCGTAAATCATCTCTCCGGCGTCGTAGTAATCCTGCTGGCGGACAATGAATCCGTTCTGAACCTCTACCGTTGAACAGCCAGGCAACACACGAGTCTGTCCATGGGCAATGCGCGGATGTGACCAGTGCATGGTCCAACTGACCATAAAACGATCGTCACTGCTGAGCGGCGGATCGATAACGAACCGGCAGCGATCGACGTTCTCCAGCAGATGAGTGAAGTAGCGGCGTATAGCCGCCGCGCCCTGGTGCTCGCCGAAGGGATCGATCAGGGTGGCGTCAGCATGGTAGAGCTGAGACAGCTTCGCCAGCGGCTGGGCATCCAGTGCGGTATAGAAATCAACAAATTGGTCTATGACGGCGTTTATGGTGTTCATTGACTTCACCCATGCTGAGAAGTAGGGATCAAATATGCTTACTTAAAATTTGCACAAACTTAAATATTTGTCCAAGTTTTTGTGTGATATTTTTTATTTTATTATTTAAATCAATGAGATGAGTTTTATTGGTTTTGTGCGGGTTTTTGTGAGGGAGAGCGGTAAGCGCGCCGGGTTTTGCACATGTGCGTGACTGTTCTGTAGGTCGGATAAGGCGATAGCCGCCATCCGGCAATCGAATTTTTGCAGAGGAGGTCAGGTGCGGCGGCTTCGCTTCAAAGGAACAATGAACGTAAGGTGAAAGGAACAATCAGCCAGACTTACATATTCAGATAAACGGAATAACCCGGCAGGCCTACAGCGCAATAACATCCAACGACGTCACCAGCTCACGCCATTTTTCAACCTGCTTCTTACGGGCAATGGTTAGCTTCCCGCTGGTTACCAGCAGCCAGTGACGACCAGGAAAGATTTCCGGCGCCAGCGCGGCAGGAGAAATCGGCAGCACATCAATGCGATGCCCCTGACCGGTGCGCTTCAACGCTTCCAGCCACACTTCGCAAGGATCGGTCAGTTGCCAGCCACAGATCAGATAATTATCGCCAGGGGCGCGCTTGTCGCCCTCAAGGCAAAATGAGGTGTAGGAAAGAATAATGCCATCAAGTACTTCGCGCAGGGTCATCATCGCAGGCGTGTTGGCGGATACCTGGCTCCTGAGCGGGCGGAGCACCTCCGTCACCAGTTCGGGGCGTGGGTATTCACGGCCTGAATCATAAATTAACTGGCGCAGAGACTCGATTTTCCCCTCTTTAAGCCGCTCAAGCATGGTTGTCTGCAGGGTCACCCAGTTATTGGTACGGCGTGCGCCGGGACGTTCCAGCAAGGGTTTGACCTGACTTACCGGCACGCCTTTCTTTACCCAGTCGAGAATGCGCAGAGCCTGCTGTACGTCAGCATCGCTGTACAGGCGGTGACCACCATCGGTACGCATCGGTTTGAGTAAACCATAGCGACGCTGCCAGGCCCGAAGCGTGGTGGCGTTGATTCCGCACAGTGTGGCAAATTCGCCGATGGAGTAAGACATGCAGGGCACCTGTAGAGAAAGACTCTTATTAATATACTACGAATATGGCACTGCTCAACGTGCCGCCCTGAGGGGGGAAGGAAGTGAGAGGGGGAAAAATTCGGCCGATCGGCAGGATAAAGCGGAGCCGCAAGCCGGATGTTTTAATTTAATCGGCATTAAATATCGTTTAAGCATGGGTTATCTAAAACAGTTTTAATACGACTATAATGCTAAGCAGGCTTAGTATTATTTCCTCTTAATCCTAATGATTTACTCTTTTAAACTACCCATCAAGTACCCGCAAAATATGTTTGTGAATGATGTGTGTGCTCACAAGGATTTTTATTTAATCTAATAATAATATTGATTTTTTTCTTGAATAGTGGAAAGTGAAAGACAGTCCTGGATATTAATAATAATTCTCTCAAGCATACGGGAATATATTCTATGCGTGAAAATCACCCTGTCACACAGCAAGAGCTCGCTTTTGACAATGGCGCAACGCTAATGTCTACAACGGATCCCAACAGTTATATTAATTACGCTAATGATGCATTTATTGAGGTGTCCGGTTTTTCATTAAGTGAGCTGGAGGGGAAGCCACATAATTTAGTTCGTCACCCGGATATGCCATCACAAGCGTTTGCCGATATGTGGTTCACGCTCAAGAAAGGCGAACCCTGGAGCGGCCTGGTGAAAAACCGCTGTAAAAATGGCGATCACTACTGGGTTCGCGCCAACGCGATCCCGATTATTCGCCAGGGCAGCGTAAAGGGATATATGTCGGTGCGCACCAAACCGGATGCGGCAGAAGTGGCGAGTGCAGAGGTGCTCTACCGCCAGTTCCGCGAAGGCCAGGCGCGGGGCAAAAAACTCTACAAAGGAATGGTGATGCGTACCGGGTTGATGCGCTGGCGCTCATCGCTTGTGGCGATGCCGCTTCGCTGGCGGCTGCGTTCTGCCTTTATTGCGCTGTTTTTGTTAAGCATGCTGGCGGGGTATATGTGCCAACTGACACCCGCCCGGATGGGGGGCTTCGCGGGCGCAATGGCGATAGTGATGCTGGTGGTGATGGCCTGGCTGGAGAGTCAAATTGTTCGTCCGGTGGAGCGGTTGTGCCAACAGGCTTTACGGGTTGCCACCGGAGAAACGCAGCAGGTTGAGCAGACCACGCGCATTGATGAAGTTGGCGTGACCTTACGCGCCATCAGCCAGCTAGGCCTGATGTTTCGCTGGCTGATTAACGATGTCAGCAGTCAGGCGGTAAGCGTACTTAAGGCAACAGATGCGCTATGCCAGGGGAATGACAGCCTGAGTCGCCAGACGGACCAGGCCGCAGCTAACGTCCAGCAAACGGCTGCAACCATGAATGAACTCGCGGCCACCGTCAGAAGTAATACTCAGACCGCCGCCGAGGCCAATGCCTTGTCTCAGGCCACTCGCAGCGTAGCGGAAAAAGGCGGCAAGGTAATGAATAACATGATCGATATGATGGGAACCATCGATGAAAGTTCGACCCAAATCGCCAGTATTACCAGCATCATCGATAGCATTGCCTTTCAGACCAACATCCTTGCCCTGAATGCTGCCGTCGAAGCGGCACGTGCCGGCGAGCAGGGTAAAGGCTTCGCGGTGGTCGCCGGTGAAGTACGCAACCTCGCGCAGCGTAGCGCCAGCGCGGCGAATG
>DFPL01000140.1 GCA_002377245.1 Enterobacteriaceae bacterium UBA3516 | reverse complement strand
GCGCACGCCAGCGGTTTTCGCTTTCAGACCTTCCTGGGCGCGTGGAAGTACTACACCAGTTACACCCTAAAAACGTTCGACGGTAAACGCTATCTTGAGCACTTTGAAGACCGGGTTTGCATGGTAGCCCTTACGCTCGCGCAGGGCGACAACGCGCTGGCACGCCAGTTAACCGATGAGATGCTGGCCGGTCGCTTCCAGCCTGCGACGCCGACCTTCCTCAACTGCGGCAAGAAACAGCGCGGTGAGTTGGTCTCCTGCTTCCTGCTGCGTATTGAAGACAATATGGAATCCATCGGTCGCTCGGTGAACTCCGCCCTGCAGCTCTCCAAACGCGGCGGTGGCGTGGCATTTCTGCTCTCCAACCTGCGTGAGTCAGGCGCACCGATTAAGCGCATTGAGAACCAGTCATCGGGCGTCATTCCGGTGATGAAAATGCTGGAAGATGCCTTCTCTTATGCAAACCAACTGGGTGCGCGTCAGGGCGCGGGCGCCGTTTATCTCAACGCACACCATCCGGATATTTTGCGTTTCCTCGACACTAAACGTGAAAACGCTGACGAAAAAATTCGAATCAAGACGCTCTCATTGGGCGTAGTGATCCCGGACATTACCTTCCGTCTGGCAAAAGACAATGCCGAGATGGCGCTGTTTTCGCCTTATGACGTGGAACGTCTGTACGGTAAGCCGTTTGGCGATATCGCCGTGAGCGAGATGTATGAGCAACTGGTTGCCGACGACAGGGTGCGCAAAAAATACATTAATGCCCGCGATTTCTTCCAGACGCTGGCGGAGATCCAGTTCGAATCGGGTTACCCGTACATCATGTTTGAAGATACGGTGAACCGCGCCAACCCGATTGCCGGGCGCATTAATATGAGCAACCTGTGTTCTGAGATTTTGCAGGTGAACAGCCCGTCCACGCTGGATGAGAACCTCGATTACGTGGATATCGGTCATGATATCTCCTGTAACCTCGGCTCGCTGAATATCGCCCATACCATGGATTCGCCTGACTTTGGCCGTACCGTGGAAACCGCCGTTCGTGGTCTGAGTGCGGTCTCGAACATGAGTCATATCCGTTCAGTCCCTTCGGTGGAAGCGGGCAACGCCGCGTCTCACGCCATCGGCCTTGGGCAGATGAACCTGCATGGCTATCTGGCGCGTGAAGGGATTGCCTACGGCAGTGAAGCGGGGCTGGATTTTACCAACTTCTATTTCTACACCATCACCTGGCATGCGTTGAACACCTCAATGATGATGGCCCGCGAGCGCAATCAGCGTTTTGCCGGCTTTGAGCAGTCGCGCTATGCCAGCGGGGAGTATTTCAATCAGTACCTGGAAAAGGACTGGCAGCCGAAAACCGAGAAAGTCCGTGCGCTCTTTGCCCGCAGCGGCATCACCATCCCTGACCGCAGTATGTGGGAGCAACTGCGTGAGAACGTGATACGCCACGGCATCTATAACCAGAACCTGCAGGCGGTGCCGCCCACCGGGTCTATTTCTTACATCAATCACGCCACCTCGAGCATTCACCCGATTGTGTCGAAAATTGAGATTCGCAAGGAAGGCAAAACCGGGCGCGTTTACTACCCTGCCCCGTTTATGACCAATGAAAATCTGGCGTTCTATCAGGATGCTTATGAAATCGGGCCAGAGAAAATCATCGACACCTACGCTGAGGCCACGCGTCATGTGGATCAGGGGTTGTCATTGACGTTGTTCTTCCCGGACACCGCCACCACGCGCGACATTAATAAAGCGCAGATTTATGCGTGGAAGAAAGGCATCAAGACGTTGTACTACATCCGTCTGCGCCAGTTGGCACTGGAAGGTACTGAAATTGAGGGCTGCGTGTCCTGCGCGCTTTAAGGAGATAAGGATGAAACCACTGTCACGCGTGAGCGCAGTCAACTGGAACAAGATTCAGGATGATAAAGATCTTGAGGTCTGGAACCGCCTGACCAGTAACTTCTGGCTGCCTGAAAAGGTGCCGCTGTCGAACGATATCCCCGCCTGGCAGACGCTGAGTCATGCGGAACAGCAGCTGACAATCCGCGTTTTCACCGGGCTGACGCTGCTGGACACTATTCAGAACACGGTAGGCGCGCCGACATTAATGGCCGATGCGCTCCCAACCCATGAAGAGGCGGTGCTGTCGAACGTCAGCTTTATGGAAGCGGTCCATGCGCGCTCTTACAGTTCGATTTTCTCCACGCTTTGCCAGACGAAAGACGTGGATGCAGCCTACGCCTGGAGTGAAGAGAACAGTGCATTACAGCGTAAAGCCCAGCTGATCCTGGCGTATTACCGTGACGACGATCCGCTGAAAAAGAAAATTGCCAGCGTGTTTCTGGAGTCGTTTTTGTTCTATTCCGGCTTCTGGCTGCCGATGTACTGGTCCAGTCGCGGCAAGCTGACAAATACCGCAGACCTGATTCGTTTGATCATTCGCGATGAAGCGGTGCACGGCTATTACATTGGCTATAAGTACCAGAAAGGACTGGAAAAAGTCAGCAGTGAAAAGCGTGAAGAGCTGAAGAACTTTGCGCTGGAGTTGATGATGGATCTCTACGACAACGAAGTGACCTATACCGAGGATTTATATGCAGATTCGGGTTGGGCCGAGGATGTGAAAGCCTTCCTGTGCTACAACGCCAACAAGGCGCTGATGAACCTGGGTTATGAGCCGCTGTTCCCGGCAGAAATGGCGGAAGTGAATCCGGCAATTCTTGCCGCCCTCTCACCGGGTGCGGATGAAAACCACGACTTCTTCTCCGGCTCCGGCTCGTCTTACGTGATGGGCAAAGCGGTGGAAACCGAGGATGAAGACTGGGATTTCTGAGCCGCCCGTCTCCCCTCACCCCGGCCCTCTCCCCAGGGGAGAGGGAGAAAAACAGACCGTACCCGGCTTATCTAACCGGCACCGATCCGGTCCCCTCGCCCCGTTGGAACTGAAGGATCTCCACAAAGAGTACGAGCTCGGACAGTCCCCTCTCCCCTGGGGGGAGAGGGTTAGGGTGAGGGGAAATATCCGCACATTGTTCAATATTATTCCCGCTGACTCACCACAAACATTCCGTAATATTTCTTCCGTCATTCTTTCGTCATATTCACTCACAATCACCATCATCGCACCGAAATTCCAGCAGCGAATACGAAAAATCCCACAAAAATTCAACCACCGCTCAGCCCTTATCTCACGGGAAATTCTCGGCATTTTCGTTTTGTCAAATTACGTCAATGGCAGTTTCGAGGGTTGTCACAGAATCTCAGTATGTTAGGGTATACGCGGTCAATTATTTGCATCAGGTAACATATCGACATAAATAAATAACAGGAAACGTTTTATTGCATGGCAATTAAATTAGAAGTTAAGAATCTCTATAAGGTATTTGGTGAGCATCCGCAGCGGGCTTTCAAATATATTGAAAAAGGACTTTCGAAAGAACAAATTCTGGAAAAAACAGGGCTATCGCTTGGCGTTAAAGACGCCAGTCTGGCCATTGAAGAAGGCGAGATATTTGTCATCATGGGATTATCCGGTTCGGGTAAGTCCACAATGGTACGCCTTCTCAATCGCCTGATTGAACCCACCCGCGGACAGGTACTGATTGATGGCGTGGATATTGCCAAAATATCAGATGCTGAGCTTCGCGAGGTGCGCAGGAAAAAGATTGCGATGGTCTTCCAGTCATTCGCCCTGATGCCGCATATGACAGTGTTAAATAACGCTGCGTTCGGCATGGAATTAGCGGGTGCCAGCGCCAGTGAGCGTCAGGAAAAAGCATTAGATGCATTGCGTCAGGTTGGGCTTGAGAATTATGCCCATGCTTATCCGGATGAACTCTCTGGCGGTATGCGGCAACGTGTCGGTCTGGCCCGCGCATTAGCCATCAACCCTGACATCTTATTAATGGATGAAGCCTTCTCGGCACTCGACCCATTAATTCGTACCGAGATGCAGGATGAACTGGTGAAATTACAGTCGCGTCATCAACGTACCGTGGTCTTTATTTCCCACGATCTCGATGAAGCAATGCGTATTGGCGATCGGATTGCCATTATGCAAAACGGCGAAGTCGTCCAGGTCGGGACGCCGGATGAAATACTGAATAATCCGGCGAATGATTATGTGCGAACCTTCTTCCGTGGCGTGGATATTAGCCAGGTGTTTAGCGCGAAAGATATTGCCCGTCGTACACCGGTTGGCCTTATTCGTCGAACCCCTGGTTTTGGTCCGCGCTCGGCGCTGAAAATGTTGCAGGATGAAGACCGCGAATACGGTTATGTCATTGAACGCGGCAATAAATTTGTCGGCATTGTCTCCATTGATTCTCTGAAAACGGCGCTAAGCCAAAACCAGGGAATCGATGCGGCGCTCATCGATTCCCCGCTCGCGGTGGAAGCAGAAACGCCACTTAGCGAGTTGCTCTCACATGTTGGCCAGGCACCCTGCGCGGTACCGGTAGTGGGAGAAGAACAACAGTACGTCGGCATCATCTCGAAACGCATGCTGCTACAGGCTTTAGATCGCGAGGGGGCAAACAATGGCTGATCAAAACAACCCATGGGATAGCGCACCCGCAACAGACAGCGCGGCACAATCGGCGGACGCATGGGGCTCATCATCCGCACCAGCACCCACCGACGGTGGCAGTGCGGACTGGCTGAACAGCGCTCCGGCACCGGCGCCAGAACATTTTAATATCATGGATCCGTTCCATAAGACGCTGATCCCACTTGATAGCTGGGTCACCGAAGGGATCGATTGGGTCGTCACCCATTTCCGTCCGGTGTTCCAGGGGATTCGTGTGCCCGTGGATTACATCCTGAGCGCCTTCCAGCAGTTGCTGCTGGGAATGCCTGCGCCGGTGGCCATTATTATCTTCTCGTTGATTGCCTGGCAGATCAGCAGCGTCGGGATGGGCGTTGCCACGCTGATCTCGTTGATAGCGATTGGTGCCATTGGCGCCTGGTCGCAGGCCATGGTCACGCTGGCATTGGTGCTGACCGCCCTGCTGTTTTGCATCATCATCGGCTTGCCGCTTGGCATCTGGCTGGCACGCAGCGAGCGGGCGGCGAAGATTATTCGCCCTCTGCTGGATGCCATGCAGACAACGCCCGCGTTTGTCTACCTGGTGCCGATAGTTATGCTATTCGGTATTGGCAACGTGCCGGGTGTGGTGGTGACGATTATCTTCGCCCTGCCACCGGTGGTTCGTCTGACCATTCTGGGTATTAACCAGGTGCCGGAAGATTTGATTGAAGCATCACGTTCATTTGGTGCCAGCCCGCGCCAGATGCTGTTCAAAGTACAGTTACCACTGGCCATGCCCACCATTATGGCGGGGATCAACCAGACGCTTATGCTTGCCCTCTCCATGGTAGTGATCGCATCGATGATCGCCGTCGGTGGACTTGGCCAGATGGTACTTCGCGGTATTGGCCGTCTCGATATGGGGCTGGCAACCGTCGGTGGCGTCGGGATTGTTATCCTCGCCATCATCCTCGACCGCCTGACGCAGGCGATGGGTCGCGATGCCCGCAGCAGGGGCAATCGTCGCTGGTACAGCACCGGCCCGCTCGGGTTGATCACTCGCCCATTCACTAAGTAACGATGTAGCTCGCCCGGAGACACGCGCTCCGGGCCTACTGAGTCCTACCTAAAATTGAAGGAATAACAACGATGCGACAGAACCTTATTCTCGCCACAGCGTTTGCCACCCTCGTCTCCACCAGCACATTTGCGGCCGACCTGCCCGGCAAAGGCATTACCGTTCAACCGTTCCAGAGCACTATCTCTGAAGAAGCCTTCCAGACGCTGCTGGTCAGCCGCGGGCTGGAAAAGCTCGGCTACACCGTAAACAAACCCAGCGAAGTGGATTACAACGTCGGTTACACCTCTATGGCCGCAGGCGACGTGACCTTTACCGCCGTCAACTGGCAACCGCTGCATGACGACATGTACGCTGCGGCAGGCGGTGATAAGAAATTCTATCGTGAAGGCACCTATGTGACCGGCGCGGCACAAGGTTACCTGATCGACAAAAAAACCGCCGAGCAGTACCACATCACCAATATTGCACAGCTCAAAGATCCGAAAATTGCCAAAATCTTTGATACCAACGGCGATGGCAAAGCCGACATGATGGGCTGTTCGCCTGGCTGGGGCTGTGAAGCGGTCATCAACCATCAGAACGACGCTTTTGATCTGGCGAAAACGGTAACCGTCAGCCACGGTAACTATTCGGCGATGATGGCCGACACCATCACCCGCTTTAAAGAAGGCAAACCGGTGCTCTATTACACCTGGACCCCTTACTGGGTGAGCGATGTGATGAAACCGGGTAAAGATGTGGTCTGGCTGCAGGTGCCGTTCTCATCTCTGCCGGGTGAGCAAAAAGATATCGATACCAAGCTGCCGAACAGCATGAACTATGGTTTCCCGGTTAACACAATGCACATTGTGGCCAACAAAGCCTGGGCCGAGAAAAACCCGGCGGCGGCAAAACTGTTCTCAGTGATGAAACTGCCGCTGGCTGACATCAATGCGCAGAACGCCATGATGCACGCTGGTAAATCGTCAGAAGTCGATGTCCAGGGTCATGTTGATGGTTGGATCAAAGCGCACCAGCAGCAGTTTGATGGCTGGGTGAAAGAAGCGCTGGCCGCCCAGAAGTAAGGGGTTGGCTTTTTAGTCGCCCCTCGCTCGGTTTCCTCCCTCTCCCCGTGGAGAGGGGACCGTTTAGTGCGGTTTGTCAGT
>DFPL01000246.1 GCA_002377245.1 Enterobacteriaceae bacterium UBA3516 | reverse complement strand
TTTCCGGGCCATACTCCCAGTGGGTGGTCGCAAAAGCGGAGAACGGCGTCATGCTGTCGTCGCTGCCGCGCACGTACCATTTTTTCAGATCCGACGGGGCCGCGCGGAATTCGCTGTCGCCCTGGATGTAGACCTTTTTCACACGACCTCTGTCGATAAAGTCGTTGACGTAGGTGCCGCCCCAGGCGCTGGAGAGGGTATTGCTGACCTCGCTTAGCGACAGGCCGAGCGCCACGGCTTTATTGCTGTCGATATCCACCTGCAACTGTGGCATTTGCGGCAGGTCGTTGGCACGCACGGCCTGCAACGCATCGCTTTTGCTGGCCTCACCAATCAGCTGATTACGCAGCTTAAGCAGGGCATCGCGATCGGTGCCGCCGCTTGCCAACAGCTCGAAGGTAAAGCCATTACTCTGCCCCAGCCCGTCCACCGACGGTGGCGTCATGGCAAAAATGCTGGCGTCGCGAATGCTACCGAGCTGCTGGCTTGCCCGAAGCGCAATCGCCTGCGCGGTGTTTTCATCCCCCTTACGCTCGGACCAGTTTTTCAGGGAGACGAAGGCCATTCCGGCGTTCTGCCCGCTGCCGCTGAAGCTAAAACCGGTGACGGTGAAAATCGCGTCGGTATTGGCTTTTTCTTCATTGAGGAACCAGTCGGTCACTTTGCTGGCAACCGCTTCGGTGCGTGGTGCGGTCGCCCCGGCGGGCAGGGTGAACTGCACCATGATCGAACCCTGGTCTTCGGTCGGCAGGAAACTGCCGGGCAGTCGCCACATGACAAAGGCCATCGCCGCACAGAGCACCCCCCAGGTCGCCATCATCGTAAAGGCGCGACGCAATACGTGCAGAACCCGGTGTTCGTATTGTTTTTCCGTACGGTTGTAAAAGCGGTTGAACGCGCCGAAGAAGCCTTTCTTATGCGGCGTGCTGTGCCGCATCACCGTGCCACAAAGCGCAGGGGTCAGCGTCAGGGCGACCACGACGGAGAGCGTCATGGCGGAGATGATGGTGACCGAGAACTGACGGTAAATCACCCCGGTCGAACCGCCGAAGAAAGCCATTGGCAGGAACACGGCGGAGAGCACCAGCGCAATCGCCACCAGTGCGCCGGAGATTTCTCCCATTGATTTCTCGGTGGCTTCGCGGGCGGGGAGCCCTTCGTCGCGCATAATACGCTCGACGTTTTCCACCACCACGATGGCGTCATCCACCAGCAGGCCGATGGCCAGCACCATTGCAAACAGCGTCAGCGTGTTGATGGAGTAGCCAAACAGCGCCAGCACGCCAAAGGTTCCGAGCAACACCACCGGAACCGCCATCGCCGGAATCAGGGTCGCACGCACGTTTTGCAGGAACAGATACATCACGCAGACCACCAGCACGATGGCCTCAATCAGCGTTTGCACTACATCTTCAATAGAAATCTTGATGAAGTCGGTGCTGTCCTTCGGGTAAGCGATGTCATAACCCTGCGGCATGCTGTGGCGGAACTCGGCGATTTTGTCTTTCACCAGGGTGGCGGTATCCAGCGCGTTCGCACCGGGGGCCAGCATCACCGCCAGACCGGCAGCCGGGTGGCCGTTCAGCTTCGCCATCGCCGAATAGTCTTCACTGCCCATTTCCACACGGGCGACGTCACCCACACGTACCACGGCACCGTTGGTTTCGCTTTTAATGATGATATTGCGGAACTGCTCGACGGTTTGCAGGCGCGACTGAGCGCGCACCGTGGCGGTTAACTGCTGGCTGTTGGACGCGGGCAGCGCACCGATTTTACCGGCAGAGACCTGGACGTTCTGCGCTTCAATCGCCGACTGCACGTCCGAGGGCATCAACGAGAACGAGGCCAGTTTGTCCGGGTCCATCCAGATGCGCATCGCGTATTCGGCACCGAACACCTGCAGACTCCCCACGCCGCTCACGCGGGCGAGCGGGTCCTGCACGTTACTGACCAGCCAGTCGGCGATGTCAGAGCTGCTGGCGCGATCGGTGGTGTCATACAGCGCCATGATCAACAGGAAGCTGCTCTGGGATTTCACCACCGTCACGCCGGATTGCGTCACTTCGGAGGGCAGGCGGGATTCTGCCTGCTGCACTTTGTTCTGCACCTGAACCTGGGCGGTGTCCGGGTCGGTGCCCTGGGCGAAGGTCACGGTGATGCTCACCTGGCCGTCGGAGCTGCTGGTGGAGGTGAAGTAGAGCAGGTTATCAAGACCGGTAAGCTGTTGCTCAATCACCTGGGTCACGCTGTTTTCCAGGGTTTGGGCCGACGCACCGGTGTAGGTGGCGCTGATTTTGACCGACGGCGGCGCCACATCCGGGTACTGGGCGATGGGCAGCGTGCGGATAGCCAGCACGCCTGCCATCATAATCAGAATGGCGATCACCCAGGCAAAGACCGGGCGACGCACGAAGAAGCTGGAGAACATCAGGCGTTGCCTCCCGCTTTCTGCACTTCCACGGCCTTAACCTGTGTGCCCGGCGCGACTTTGTCGGTGCCTTCCACAATCAGCTTGTCACCGCTTTGCAGGCCTTTGAGCACCAGCCATTTATCCCCGTAGGTGTCGCTGGTTTCCACGCTGCGCTGCTCAACTTTGTTCTCTTTGGTGACCACGAGTGCTGTGGCGTTGCCTTTGTTGTCGCGGGTGATGCCCTGCTGCGGCGCGAGAATGGCATCATCCATCACGCCTTCATTGACGCGGGCGCGGACAAACATGCCCGGAAGCAGTTGCTGATGCGGGTTAGGGAAGACGGCGCGTAGGGTGACAGAACCGGTCGCTTCATCCACGGCGACTTCGGTGAGAGCCAGTTTGCCGGTTTCGCTGTAGGTGCTGCCATCTTCCAGCGTCAAGGTAACGCTCAGGGTACTGTCGTTACTGGCCAGCGCCTGTTTACGCAGACGCAGCAGGTCGGCGCTGGTGCGGGTCAGGTCGACATACATGGTGTCGAGGCCGCGCACGGTCGCCAGCGCGGTGGTTTGTTCGGCAGTGACCAGTGCGCCGGGAGTGACGGATGAAATGCCAATGCGTCCGGCGATCGGCGAGGTCACGGTGGTCCAGTTGAGGTTGATGCGGGCGCTTTCGCGCGCGGCCTGTTTGGCGCTGACGCTGGCGCGGTCCTGCGCACAGGTGGATTTCGCATCGTCAGCATCCTGTTGCGACACGCCGTTGTCCTTCACCAGAAGCGCGTAACGGCGCGCTTTCTGACAATCGGATTCCACCAGCGATTGTGCCTGCTTCAGTGAGGCGTCGGCTTCATCGAAGGTGGCACGGTAGCTGGCAGGATCAATCTGGTAGAGCGCCTGTCCGGCTTTTACCGTGTCGCCTTCGGTAAACAGGCGCTTTTGGATGATACCGCCGACCTGAGGGCGAACTTCAGCCGTGAGGGACGCGGCCGTGCGCCCGGTCAGGGTACTGACGATGGAAAGCGGTTGGCTCTGGAGCGTGACGACGCCGACTTCCGCAGCCGTAGGTTGTTGTGCAGGTGGTGTGGCATTGTCGCAGCCGGTCAGCGCGAATAAGGCCACAACGGTGGTTGTTATTAACTTCATTATATTTTTCCCGGCGTGTAAAAGGCCTGCCCGTTGATAAATCAAAGGCGGATGACGTTTTATTTTGGCAATAGCATGCCGCCACTTCCGCATGAGCGGAAATGATGACGGGCGGTGTTAAGCACCGCCTGTAATTTATTTAATTAAGGTTATTTTTCAGCAAACAGCATTTGCATTATGTCCTGAAACATCTGGTGTAGTTGTGTCGGATCGCATTTTTGCGGCGTCAGACTGCGAAGCATGGTGCCTTCCATCAGGGTTGCCATGATCTCCACGCCGCAACGTACTCGGTCATCATCAAGGTGTGGGTGCGTTTTTTTCAGATGGGCGCAGGCGGTTTCATACATTCGGGTGTCTGCTTCTTCCATCATCGCCGCGACACGGGGATTACGCGTCGCTTCGGCGGCTACTTCCAGCATCAGTGCATCGTCGTCCTGGCTCAGCGTTTGCCGCCATGCCAGCACCTGTGCCAGGTGTTGCGTCTGAGTTTTACCTTCCATCTCAGCGATGCGAGAGTCGATGATGCGGCGGATCATCTCTTCGATGATGGCGTCTTTGCTGGTGAAGTAGCGATAGATTTGCCCGACGCTGAGCTGCGCTTCAAGCGCGATTTGCGACATGCTGGCCGCATGGAAGCCGCTGGCGCGAAAGCAGTGCCGGGCGGCAGTGATGATTTCGTCCTGACGGATCTGGTGGCGTTCTTGCTGTGTGGCTTTGGGTTGCATGTCGGCTCCGGGCGAATAAGTTTTGAGAGTGATCATTCTCATTGACCGTAAGAATATATGAATTTTGCCGGAAGGGGGAATCTTTTTCTGAGGAGATAATATGGATTTACAAAAGTCCATATTGTGGAGAAATAATGAAGAGGGTTACGCGGGAATAGAGGAAATATATTTCTGGTCGTGTGAGGGACATTATTGGGGGCGGTATTAATATCCACACTTTTATTATTTATTTTCTGGAGTGGCAAATCAAAGAGAGATTCCCACAAAATAATACGAGCA
>DFPL01000245.1 GCA_002377245.1 Enterobacteriaceae bacterium UBA3516 | reverse complement strand
GTAACCAGTCAGTAAATAGCCCGTCGCGACCAGGCCAGACACTTTAAAGGGTGCAAAGGTGACGTTATTGAGCATGGTGCCCGCCTTGGTGAGTTCAACAAATCCACTAATGGACGCCAGGGCTGTCCCCTTCACCACCTGCACGGAGAAGCCCACCGTCGGGGCGATGGCAATACGTATTGCCTGGGGCGCAATGACACGAAACAGCGTCTGACCGAAGCTCAACCCCAGGCAACGGCACGCCTCCCACTGCCCCTTTGGTAACGCTTTGATGCTGCCGTACCAGATGTCGAGCAAAAACGCGCTGGTGAATAAGGTCAGTGCCAGCGTGGCCGCCGTCCAGGGGCTGACATCAATGCCAAACAGCGCGAGACCAAAGAACGCCAAAAAGAGCTGCATCAACAGCGGTGTGCCCTGAAACACGGCGGCGTAGGTCGCAATAAGGCGTTTCGGCCACACCCAACGGCTGATGCGCAGCACCAGCAGAGGCAAAGTCACCAGGGTGCCGCAAATAAAGGCAATCAGAGAGAGCAGCAGCGTCCAGCGCGCGGCCAGCAGCAGGTTGCGCAGAATATCCCAGTCGGTAAATGTGCTCATCAGTGTTCACTCCCTAACCACTTGCGACCGGCGGCCAGCAGCACCTGACGCATCAGCAATGAGAGCGCAAGGTACAGCAGCGTGGTGACCAGATAGACTTCAAAACTCAAAAAAGTGCGAGACTGAATCAGGTTCGCCATAAAGGTCAGCTCTTCATAGGAGACCTGCGACACCACCGATGATCCCAGCATCACGATGATGCATTGACTCACCAGCGCCGGGTAAATCCGCCCCAGCGCCGGGGGGAGGATCACCCGTATAAAGGTCTGCACTTTCGTTAATCCCAGCACCCTCGCCGCTTCCCACTGGCCTTTTGGCGCAACCTGGATACCGGCGCGGATAATTTCGGTGCTGTAGGCGCCCAGATTTATCAACATGGCAATCAGCGCCGCCTGCCCTGCCGTGAGCTTGAGGCCAAGCCCCGGCAGGCCAAACACAATGAAAAAAAGCTGCACCACGAAGGGAGTGTTACGGATCAGCTCCACATACGCCCCCCAGAGATGGCTAATGAGCGTTGGTTTACCACTGCGCAACGCCGCGCCGATGATCCCGAGCGACACCCCACCGAGGGTCGCCACGGTGGTCAACGTGACCGTGGTCCACAGCCCCGCCAGCAGCTGCGGCCAGAAGGGCCAGAGGGCAGCAAAATCAAGGGTTGTCGTCATGCCAGACCCTTATGCGCCGAAATTAGCCGGCAACGGTGCCTGCATCCATTTTTGGGAGAAGGTGTTCAGCGTGCCCTCTTTCAGCGCCTGCGCGACCAGCTTGTCCACTTCCGCTTTCAACGCCGGTTCATTTTTCTTCAGGCCGATGTAACAAGGTGAATCTTTGAGCATAAATTTGCTCACCGGCGCTTGCGATGGGTTCTGGCGTGCGATGGCCGCAACCACGACGTTACCGGTCGCCAGATACTGCACCTGCCCGGAAAGATAAGCAGAAATGGTGGTGTTGTTATCTTCATAGCGCTTTAGTTGCGCATCTTTCGGCACCAGGTCGGTCAGGACCATGTCCTCGACGGCACCGCGCGTGACGCCCACCGATTTACCGCTCAGGGCGTTGGCATCGGCAAGCGTGGCGTCTTTGGGGCCAAATACGCCAAGGAAGAACGGCGCATAGGCGCGGCTGAAGTCGATGACCCTTTCGCGCTCCGCGTTTTTACCGAGGCTGGAAATCACCAAATCCACTTTATTGGTTTGTAAGTAAGGCACGCGGTTAGCGCTGGTCACCGGCACCAGCTCCACTTTCACCTTCATGCCTTTAGCCAGGTATTCCGCCATATCAATGTCGTAACCCTGCGGTTTAAGGTCGGTCGCCACCGAGCCAAACGGCGGAAAATCCTGGGGTACCGCCACACGCAGCACGCCGCGCTTTTGAATATCCTGTAATTGATCGGCGAGCACCGCGCCCATCGAAGAGAACATCAATGCTGCACCCGTTGCGGCCATCATCCACTTTTTCATCGTCATCACCTTATCGCATCATGAAACAAAAGATTCTTTGATTAACAATCTGCAACTAATATGCCAACGAGAGAAACCGGGGTTGTGGCGGGCTAACAGTGATGAAACGGCGTTATAGCCTGAAGTGAGACAGGCACCTGCACGCCAGCGTGGTGCAGGTGCGCCGTTTTGGTGCGCTCAGATGTCGCAGTAACGCAGAAAGCGCTGAAGTGCGCTGGACAGGTGCTTTTGACGGTGATGAATGCGCCAGAGCGTGCGCACCAGACGTGGCAGCGGGATGGGGACTTCCACCAGCGACCCGGCCTCCAGCTGCTCAGCAATCACCCGGCGCGATAAACAGCTGATCCCCAACCCATGGCGCACCGCATGTTTGATGGCTTCGGAATTGCCCAGCTCCATGCCGAGATGAAACTCAGGCAGATGGGAGAGCAGCAGATAATCGACAATCTCCCGGGTACCGGAACCCCGTTCACGCAGGATCCAGGGCGCGGCCGCCAGCCGGGCCAGGGTCACGTCGCCCTGCAACAGCGGTGAGTCCGGCGGCGCAAACACCACCAGTTCGTCTTCCAGCCAGGGTTCAGCAATAATTTCAGCGGTGTGGCATGGGCCTTCTATTAAACCGATATCGACGCGAAAATCCGCCACCGCATTAATAACATCCTGACTGTTGCCGACGCTCATATCCAGCGGCAAGTCCGGCAGGTCGCGGCGATAGCGGGCAATCACCTCCGGCAGAATGTAGTTGCCGATGGTGCTGCTGGCATAAACACGAATCGCCCCGTTGTCTTCACGGAACAGTTGCTCAATTTCGATGGCTTGTTCAAGCAGCGCCAGCGCACGCGGGTAAAGCAGACGCCCGTGCTCATTCACCACCAGCCGTTTGCCGACACGATCAAAAAGCTGCACCCCAAGCTGCCCCTCAAGATCGGTCAAGGCGGCACTGACCGCCGACTGAGAGAGCGCCAGTCTCTGCGACGCCTGGGTCGTTGACCCGCTTTTCAAAACCTCGGCAAACACTTCCAGTTGCCGGAGTGTGATATGCATATCCTGCTATCCCCTGGTAAGTCGCCCTTACCACTTATAAAGATTGATTATAAATATATAATCAATTTTACCTTTAAACCATCACGCCGTACTCTTTTCTCCAGAGAAAGGAGAAGGTTATGAGCGAAATCACACAACACCTGAATTTACAGCGTATTAAGGCAGGCATGCTGTTACCTGGTCTGGCACTCAGCGCACTGGTGGCAGGAGTGGCATTGTGGGCGGGCGCCTGGCCGCCACTGGCTCACGCCGGGATGAGTGCGCTGACGCTGGCTATCCTGTTCGGCATCCTGATCGGCAATACCTTGTACCCGCGCCTCACTGAGACCTGCGACGAGGGCGTGCGCTTCGCAAAACACTATTTACTGCGTCTGGGGATTATTCTGTATGGCTTTCGCCTGACGTTTACGCAAATTGCTGACGTGGGTGTGAGCGGCATCGTCATTGACGTACTGACCTTAAGTTCAACGTTTATGCTGGCCTGCTGGCTGGGGCAGAAAGTGTTTGGACTTGATCGTCAGACTAGCTGGCTGATTGGTGCGGGCAGTAGCATCTGCGGGGCGGCGGCCGTTCTGGCGACCGAACCGGTGGTGAAGGCCGAATCGTCGAAAGTGGCGGTCGCCGTGGCAACAGTGGTGATTTACGGCACGCTGGCCATCTTTTTGTATCCGGCCATTTATCCGCTACTGAGCACGCTGTTCAGCCCGGAAACCTACGGTATTTATATGGGGTCGACCATGCATGAAGTGGCGCAGGTGGTGGCTGCCGGTCACGCTATCAGCCCGGAAGCGGAAAACGCGGCGGTCATTGCGAAAATGCTGCGCGTGATGATGCTGGCCCCCTTTCTGATCGTTCTGGCCATGCGGGTAAAAGCGCTGACCCCGGCGAATGCGGCGCAGAAGAGCAAAATCACGATACCCTGGTTCGCCCTGTTTTTTATCGTCGTGGCGATCTTCAACTCTTTCCACCTGCTGCCGCAGGGGGTAGTGAACACGCTGGTCACCCTCGACACGATTGTCCTTGCCATGGCAATGGCCGCATTGGGATTAACCACTCACATTAGTGCGCTCAAACGCGCAGGGGCAAAACCGCTGCTGATGGCGCTGGTGTTATTTGTCTGGCTGATAGTAGGCGGCGGGGCCATAAATCTGCTGGTACACCATGTGATGGCATAAACCCATACATCTCCCCCCTGTTTACCCGCTATGATAGAGGATTGCTTTCCCCTGGCGGGTCTAACAGGAGTTTTTCATGAAATACATTGGAGCGCACATCAGCGCCGCTGGCGGCCTCGCAAATGCCGCAATCCGTGCCGCTGAAATTGATGCCACCGCATTTGCCCTGTTCACTAAAAATCAACGTCAGTGGCGGGCCGCCCCGTTGACGGCTGAGGTGATTGATAATTTCAAAGCCGCCTGCGAGAAATACCATTATCAACCGGGCCAGATCCTGCCGCACGACAGCTACCTGATAAACCTCGGGCATCCGGTCCAGGAGGCGCTGGAGAAATCCCGTGACGCATTCCTGGATGAGATGCAGCGCTGCGAACAACTGGGGCTGACGCTGCTGAACTTCCATCCTGGCAGTCATCTACTGCAAATCAGTGAAGACGCTTGCCTGGCGCGTATTGCCGAGTCCCTCAATATCGCGCTGGATAAAACGCGCGGTGTGACGGCGGTGATTGAAAATACTGCCGGTCAGGGCAGCAACCTCGGTTTTCGCTTTGAACATCTCGCGGCTATCATTGAGGGCGTGGAAGATAAATCCCGCGTCGGCGTCTGTATTGATACCTGTCATGCCTTCGCGGCCGGTTACGATTTACGCAGTGCTGAAACCACAGCTGACGTCTTCGCTGAGTTCGATCGCGTGGTCGGTTTTCAGTATCTGCGGGGGATGCATCTCAATGATGCGAAAAGCCAGTTTGCCAGCCGTGTCGACCGTCACCACAGCCTCGGCGAAGGCAACATCGGTCATGACGCTTTTCGCTGGATCATGCAGGACAACCGTTTCGACGGTATTCCACTGATTCTGGAAACCATTAACCCGGATATCTGGGCAGAAGAAATTGCCTGGCTTAAAGCGCAGCAACATCAAGAGGCAGCCGCGTAAATGAATGAGAGGGAAAAGCAGATACTTAAAATCCTGCGCAGTAACCCGCTGATTCAGCAATTTGACATTGGCGATATTCTGCAAATAAGCCGCTCGCGGGTTGCGGCCCATATCATGGATTTGATGCGCAAAGGGCTGATTAAAGGTAAAGGCTATATTCTTACCGAGCAGGATTACTGCGTTGCCTTTGGCGCGATTAACATGGATATTCGCGGTACCGCTGATATCCATTATCCGCAGTCGGCCTCTAACCCAGGCAGCATTCACTGCTCGGCAGGCGGCGTGGCGCGCAATGTGGCGCATAATCTGGCCCTGCTTGGGCGCGATGTGCATCTGATTTCAGCCGTTGGTGATGACTTCTACGGTGAAACGCTGCTGGAACAAACCCGTGTTGCCGGGGTGAATGTTGAGAGCTGTCTGCGCCTGCACGGGCACAATACCTCGACCTATCTTTCCGTTGCTAACCAGCAGGAAGAGACGGTTCTGGCGATTAACGATACCCATATTTTGCAGCAGTTGACGCCGCAGTTACTCAATAACTCGCGGGATTTGGTACTGCACGCGGGCGTCGTGGTGGCGGACTGTAACCTGACGGAAGAGGCGCTGGAGTGGATTTTCACGATGGCCGGTCATCTTCCGGTGTTTGTGGATACGGTTTCTGAGTTTAAAGCGGATAAAATTCGCCCCTGGCTGTCACGTATTCACACCCTGAAGCCGACGCTCAAAGAGCTGCAAATACTCTGGGGGCAGCCTATTCGCCGGGAAGCCGACAAATTCGCGGCGGTGGCCTCCCTGCACGAACAGGGCGTTCAGCGTATTTTTGTCTGCCTCGACGACGATTCGGTCTTTTGCAGTAAACGTGAGGGTGAGCAGCATTTGATTGCGTCACCGGATCATCAGGTCGTTGACCGCTTTGGTGCGGATGATGCGTTTATGGCAGGGCTGGTCTACAGCTTTATGGATGGGGGAGATTTTAGAGAGTGCGCCCACTTCGCCATGGCCTGCGCCGCCATTTCCCGCGCCAGTGTCAGCGTCAATAACCCTGCCCTGTCTGCTGAAAATGCGCTTTCCCTGCTTCAGGCCTCACTGACCTGAAGCAGGCCGCCTCTCTTCCATAGTGATGCGGCTACGCTAATCCAATAAAGAACCCGGCAATGGTCGCGCTCATCAGGTTTGAGAGCGTGGCCGCCGCCAGCGCACGCAGGCCAAGCTGGGCGATTTCTGGCGCACGCTGCGGCGCAATGGCCGAAAACGCCCCCACCACGACGCCAATCGATCCAAAATTGGCAAAGCCGCAGAGCGCAAACGAGATGATGGCGATGGTCTTCACATCCAGCGTGCCAGCCGCCTGCAGGTATGGTGAAAAGTTGAGATAGGCCACGAATTCGTTAATGGCCAGTTTCTGCCCAATCAGGCTACCGGCAAGGGTCGCATCACTCCAGTCCACCCCCATGATCCACGCAAGCGGTGCCAGCGCGTAACCAAAGATCCCCTCAAGCGAGGCCTGACCATAACCAAACCAGCCACCGATGCCGCCAATAATCCCGTTCAGCATGGCAATGATCGCCACAAAGGCCATGACCACCGTTGCCACACCTGCGGCGATCTTCAGCCCGGTCATGGCGCCGCTGGCCGCCGCTTCGATAATGCTTTTTGGCGGCGTGTCAGTGAAAGAGAGGTTTTCGAAGGTGACCTGCGAGTCCTCGGTTGCCGGGCTCAGCATACGCGCAAACAGGATGCCGCCGGGAATCGCCATTAATGAGGCAGCCAGCAGGTAGTCAATCGGCACGCCCATACCGGCATAGCCAATCATCATCGAACCGGCAATGGACGCCATCCCGCTACAGATAGCGGTAAAGAGTTCGTTGCGATTAAGCTTGTTGATGAATGGTTTGACGATCGCCGGGATTTCGTTCTGCCCGAGAAAAATGGTAGTCACCGCGACAAAAGATTCAATCTTACTGATCTTCAATGCTTTCTGGAAAATCCCGCCCAGAATCCGAATCAGCAGTCCCATCACGCCGATGTAATACAGCAGGCTTATCAGCGCGGTGACGAAAATGATGGCAGGCAGGACACGGAAGGCAAAAATAAAACCTGCACCGTCAAACAGGACATCCATTTTTGGCCCGACCAGCGAACCGAAAATAAAGGCGCTGCCCGCATCGCTGTAGGACATCACCTTATGCACGCCGAGTGCCGCCTGCTCGACCAGCCATTTGCCGGGGGGGAAGTACAGCATGACGCCGCCAATCGCGATTTGCAGCAACAATGCCGCCCCTACCGTTCTTAAGCTGATACGTTTTTTGTTAACGGACAGCAGAAACGCGATGGCCAGTAAGACCACCATCCCCAGAACACTTCTCATTATGTCCATAATGATTTCCCTTCATGCCAGGAAACCCGGCGGATCCGCCAGGTTTTGTTGTGTCTGATAATGTGACGGGCGACCGCTCTCTGCCCGGATCGGTGTTATGCGAGGCGTTGATATTCCTTCGCTATCTCACACGCCAGCACGGCATTGTTGAAGACCAGTTGAATATTGGATTTCAGACTGTCCCCGCCTGTCAGTTCAGCCACGCGGGCCAGCAGGAACGGCGTGCTCGCTTTGCCCACCACGCCCTGGGCGTCGGCTTCCGCCACCGCTCTGTCGATAGCCGCATTGATACTCTCTTCGGCCATCGCGTACTGCTCCGGGATGGGATTGGCGACGACAAGCCCCCCGTTCAGGCCGGTTTGCCATTTCACGGCCATCGCGCGGGCAATCTGTTGAGGGGTATCGAGACGGATGCTCACCTCAAACGGACTGGTGCGACAGAAAAAGGCGGGCAATGAGGTGGTCTGATAACCAATTAACGGCACGCCGTAGGTTTCCAGATATTCGGTGGTAAGCCCAAGGTCGAGTATTGATTTCGCACCCGCACAAACCACGGTGACATTGGTATTAGCCAGCTCTTGTAAATCAGCTGAAATATCAAACGTATGCTCGGCTCCACGATGCACGCCGCCGATACCGCCGGTAGCAAAGACTTTAATTCCGGCAAGGGCAGCAATAATCATTGTAGAGGCGACGGTGGTCGCACCGTTTAATCCCGCCGCAACAATAAAGGGTAAATCGCGACGGCTGACTTTCGCTACGCTGTGACCCTCACGACCTAATAATTCTATTTCCTCTTTCGATAACCCGACTTTCATCACCCCTTTGATAATGGCGATAGTTGCAGGAACGGCACCATGTTTGCGAATGGTTTCTTCGACCTCTATCGCCGTTTCGGCATTTTGCGGGAATGGCATGCCGTGAGAAATAATGGTGGATTCCAGCGCCACAACGGGCTTGTTATTTTCCAGCGCATCTTTAACTTCGGCAGATATTTCTAACAATGCAGAGGAAAGTGTTAATTCAGACATTTTGTTTCTCCACTAACGAAATGACATTTGCAAAAGACAAGTCGGGATTATTGGTATATTCACAGGCGAGCGCCATTGAGGAACACCCCTGTGCAAAGTGGACCGCATCACTAAATGAAAAGCCGTCTACCCAACAGGCAGCCAGCCCAGCCATCATGGCGTCACCGGCCCCCGTGACGTTAATGACCTGGGTTTTGATGGGTAAAGACCATCCACTCGCCCCTCCCAACTCACTGTAATAAACCCCGTCGCCGCCCATACTCAGCACCAGTCGTTTCAGACCGCGCTCGTGAAACCATTGCGCGACGTTGCCAACATCGTCACGGCCTGCCAGCGTCAGGCCGCTCAGGGTTTCGGCCTCCAGGCGATTCGGTTTCAGGGTGTGTATGTGGGGCAGCAGGTCGCGGATTTTCACGCATTTCCACGCAGACACCGGGTCAACAAAAACCGGAGTGTCACCGGCATGAGTGAGCAGCCAGGCCAGCGCGTTCTCACTGACATTACAATCAACGACAATCACCGCGGCATCACGTATGAATTCACTGTGCTTTGCCAGAAATTTTGCCGATATATATTCGCTAATATTCATATCATTGATAGCAACCAGCATTTCACCGGTATTATCCAGCAACGATAAATAGCTCGACGTATTCTCTTCTGGCACCACCAGACACTTACTTACCCGCACCCCTGAACGCCGCGTTTCATTAAGCAGCGACTGACCGTAAAAGTCATCACCCACCGCCGTCAGTAGCCATGACTCTTTTCCTAATAACGCCAGATTATGTGCGATATTACGCCCCACTCCGCCCGGCGTGAATTTTATTCGCCCTGGGTTTGAATCAGCGTAATTTAATACACCATGAGAATACCCGGCCACATCCATATTTGCGGAACCAATGGTAACGATATAATCCTTTTTTTGCATACAACGCCCTCTGGCATAAAAATGCCATATCATTGAGATCGTTAAATTAGTCGAAAGGTTAATTCGCCCTAATTAGAGCACATGTTTACTTGTGAACATGTGTTTAATGTATGCGGGTTTAAGATAAAGTAAAGAGATCCCAAACGGCTCAGGGGAATAGATATGAAGACCATCACAAAATTTGGCCAATTAACGCGCAGGAAGAGAGAAATATGAGAGCGGGTTCAAAATAAAAAAAGGGCCGGTTTCCCGGCCCTCGTCATTCAGAGAGGTGATTATGCGACTTTGGCAACCGCTTCGGTTTCCGGCCGTTTCAGGAACGCATAGACCAGACCCGCCAGCAATGTACCTGCCACGATAGCGAAGAGGTAACCCAGAACCGGGGTAATTGCGCCAGGGATAAGCAGAACGAACAGACCACCGTGTGGTGCCATCAGTTTTGCGCCAATCGCCATGGAGATAGCACCGGTCAGCGCGCCCCCTGCGATACAGCAAGGCAGAACGCGCATCGGGTCACGGGCGGCAAACGGAATGGCACCTTCAGAGATGAAGCACAGACCGAGAACCAGTGCGGCTTTGCCCCCTTCCTGCTGCCCTTTATCGAACTTCTTACGCGCAACCATCGTTGCCAGCCCCATCGCCAGCGGTGGCACCATGCCTGCGGCCATGATGGCGGCCATCGGCGCATAGGTTTGGGTACTCAGCAAGCCTACGCCAAATGCGTATGCCGCTTTGTTCACCGGGCCCCCCATGTCGGTACACATCATGCCGCCGAGGATTGCGCCCAGCAGAACGGCGTTGGCAGTACCCATGCCCTGCAGCCAGGTGGTCAGGCCCGCAAGGATTTTCGCAACCGGCGTACCGATCAGGTAGATCATCGCCAGACCAACGACCAGGCTTGAGACCAATGGAATGATCAGAATAGGCTTCAGTGCTTCCATGCTCGGCGGCAGCTTCAGACCTTTGCTGATGCCCTTCGCCAGGTAGCCTGCGAGGAAGCCCGCGATAATACCGCCAATAAAGCCAGACCCGGTGCTCACTGCCAGCATACCGCCGATGAGACCCGGCGTCAGACCAGGACGGTCGGCAATGGAGAAGGCAATAAAGCCAGCCAGCACCGGCACCATCAGAGCAAAGGCGGAACCGCCGCCGATTTTCATCAATGCCGCAGGCAGTGTGCCTTCGACTTTGAACGCCTCAATACCAAAGGCAAAGGAGAGCGCGATTAACAGACCGCCAGCGACAACCATCGGCAGCATATAAGAGACGCCGGTCAACAGGTGACGATAAGCCCCTGCGCTCTCTTTCTTGCTCTCACCATTGGCCGACTGCGCGTTGCCACTCGGCTGGTAAGTTTTCGCTTCCGCCTGGGCTTTGTCCAGTTCCTGCGCCGTTTTCTTCAGCGCCAGGCCAGTCGTGGTGCGGTACATCGGTTTACCCGCGAATTTCGCCAGATCCACTTCGATGTCTGCGGCCACAATCACCAGGTCAGCCTGGGCGACTTCTTCCGGGGTGATGGCATTGCCTGCGCCCACGGAGCCACGGGTTTCTACTTTCACCCACCAGCCGCGTTTTTTCGCTTCGGTTTCAATGGCTTCAGCAGCCATAAAGGTGTGTGCGACGCCCGTCGGGCACGCGGTCACAGCTACGATACGTTTTGGACCGTTGTCGACAGTAGTCGGTGCCGTAGCCGGTGCCGTGTAGAGAGAAGCGTGGTTCTTGGCTTCGCTCAAGAACAGCTCCGGATGCGCCACGGCGCGATTGACATCGCCGAGCCAGACTTTTTTACCCGTCAGTGCTGCGTCAGCGGGTACGCGCGAGCCCAGAACGATCGCCAGCTCCGCTTCGTCAGGGTTGTCGATAAACTGCAAATTCGCTTGTTGTGCTGCCGCGCCTAACAGGCTTTTTGCCATATATGCGCGAGCTTGACCGAGTTCAGAATCAATTATCAGCAGCGTTTTCATTATGCTCTCCTGCTGTTAGTTAAAGGGTTTTAAGTCAACACGCGCCATCATCGCGGCTAACTGGGTACGATCGGTAATACCAACGTTGCTCTGGCTTACTGCCAGGGCTGCAACCGCAGTTGCCAGGCGCAACGTATGTTCACTGGACTCTCGCATCAACAGACCATAGATCAGACCGCCAACCATCGAATCCCCTGCGCCAACGGTGCTTACCACTTCCATTGACGGCGGTTTGGCGATCCATTCGCCTGAAGCGTTAACCCACAACGCCCCTTCCGCGCCCAGTGAAATAACCACATGGGCAATGCCTTGCTCACGAAGCGCATGCGCCGCTTCGATAACATCCTGCAGATCCGGTAATTTACGTCCCGCCCAGATTTCAAGTTCACGGCGGTTCGGTTTCACCAGCCACGGCGCGGCTTTAAGGCCTGCGACCAGCGCGTCACGGCTGCTGTCAAAAATAATGCACGGGCACTGGCTACGCAGACGGGTCATCCAGTCGGTGAAGGCTTCCGGGCTCACGCCTGACGGTAAACTGCCGCTCACGCAGACCATGTCAAACTGCCCCAACCAGGTCAGGGAATCAGCCACAAAGCGTTCCCAGTCGGCCGGCGTCACTTCAAAGCCAGAGAAGTTAAAGTCGGTCACTTCGCTGTCTTTTTCCGTCAGTTTCACGTTGATACGCGTACGGCCCTGCACCACCTGGAAGCGGTTAGCAATGCCCAGTTCGCTGAACAACTGCTGGAAACCGTCCTGGTTGTCTTTACCGAGGAAACCGCCCACGGTAACGTCAATGCCTAAGTCTTTCAGCACCTTGGCTACGTTGATGCCTTTACCAGCAGCATGCAGGCCCGTGGTGCGAACCAGGTTCACTTCACCGCGTTCGATTTCCGGGGTATAACCGACAAGGTCATAGGCCGGGTTAAGGGTAATGGTGGCAACACGTCTGCTCATTACGCGCCCTCCCCAAGACCAGCAGCGATGGCATCACCAATCGCTTTCAGCGCAGCTTCAGCATCTTCACCTTGCGCAGTGAAACGCAGGCGATGGCCCTTCTTGACGCCCAGCGCCACGACTTTCATCAGGCTGCGACCGTTGGCAGGTTTGCCGGAACCGTCAAGGTTGGTCACGGTCACGTCGCTGTTGAACTGTTTAATGGTGTTGACCAGCATGGTGCCGGGACGAGCATGTAAACCGTGCTCGTTACGCACTACAAATTCAGCGGTCAGCAGGTCTTCACCGATGGCATCGTCGCTGGTCAGCAGGGCCAGCAAGGTGGCGGCGTCAGCGGTATGCAGTCGGTCAGCTTTTTTCGCCAGCAGCAGGTCGCTCAGGCGTTTCAGTACCGCAATCGGCTGGTCATCAGCCATCGCAACGCTTACCAGCAGCGCCACGGATTCACCGTCGGCGGTGAACGGTGTTGCCGCACGGCTGACTGCAATCGCGCTCTGCACGTTGCCTTGCGCGCTGTCGTTCAGCCAGATGCCCTGCCCCAGATTCAGCGGCTGCTCGTTGATAGAGCGTGCAACATAGATGGCATCCACCGCGCCCGCTTCTTTCAGGCGAGCGGCGTTCAGCGCCTGTAGCGTCACCAGGCTGCTGGCGGCTACATCGAGGGACAGCGTGTCGTTATCCAGTTTCAGCGTGGCGCTCTGTTGCTCGCCCATCAGCAGGGCACGCAGCTCTTCAGCGGTGGTGGCTGACTGCAGCTGTGCGGCTACGGAATCATCGCTCAGGACGTGGGTCAGCTGACGCAGCAGGCCCAGGTGTTCATCGGAGCTGGCGGCGATGCCGATAGCTACATAGGCGACCTGGCCTTCTCCCCACAGAATGCCCTGCGGAAACTGGAAGACTTTCACACCGGTCTTCAGCACCTGGTCACGGGTATCCGTGGTGCCGTGTGGAATAGCAATACCATTGCCAAGGAAAGTCGAGGTCTGTTGCTCGCGTGCCAGCATGCCATCAACATAGCCACCGGCTACATTGCCTGCTTCGGTCAGCGCGGCAGCAATCTGGCGAATCGCCTCTTCTTTGTTCCCGGCCTGCTGGCCCGGATGAATGTCCTGAACGGATAACTGGAACATATGAATCCTCTCCTGCTGAACTGAATCGTTTCAGCTAACTTGAGAAATAAGGCGCCATCCTGAAGGGTGATGAAAACAAGATGACGCTGAAACGTTTCACGAAGTCTTGACCTTAATGCTTCAGCAATCAAGAAAAGTCGCAAATTCGATTACGAAATTTCGATCTACAGCACATTTCGCACCCTGAGGTAAATTTTTTGCTGAAGCTGGCTGACCTGATTCACGCAATCTGTTCAGCAAACGTCAGCTTTATGCTGAAGTTGAAATCATGTTTTAACCTTTTGGCCCTGACCCAGGGTGACAGAGAGGATGAAATAAAAAATACCTGTCCGTTTTTCGGTTGTGAGCTCAGGGCGTTATTTATATCGTCATTGCCTCCCCCCAATGAGGCACAACACCATGAACTTCAGCGATTTACATACTCAACCCACGCCATTACTGATTGCCAACGTCTGGGATGTTAGCAGCGCCAGGGCTGCCCAACGTGCGGGCTTTACGGCAATCGGCACCTCCAGCGCGGCCATTGCTGACATGTACGGTTATGCAGACGGAGAGGGGCTCTCTTTTGCTGAATTACGCTATCTGGTGCAACGGCTGCGGGCCTGTTGCCCTCTTCCGCTGACCGTTGACATGGAGTACGGCTACGGCAGCACTGCCGAAGAAATAACAGACAATGTGCTTACGATGGCTGAACATGGCGTCGTCGGGATCAACCTGGAGGACAGTCTGGTTCAGCATGGAAGACGCACGCTGCGGGAGGCGAACGAATTTGCTCTCTTGTTACATGCCTGCCGGCAGCAACTCGACCATAATCATCTCCCCCTGTTCATTAATGCCCGTACAGATACCTTTTTACTGGGCCTTGAGAATGCGCGCGAAGAGACACTTGCCAGAGGAATGCTGTACGCCGCGCACGGTGCTGACGGTCTGTTTGTCCCCTGCATTACGCAGCCGGACGATATTTCCGCGGTTGTCGACGCCGTACCGCTGCCGCTGAACGTCATGTGCATGCCTGCCCTTCACGACTTCAGCAGGCTCACATCTCTGGGCGTTAAACGCATCTCAATGGGTAATTTTATTCATCAACAATGCCAGGCATCGTCGCAAAGGCTGTTTTCCTCTATTCTGGCAAACCAATCCTTTAAGGCGGTATTTGCCCATGCTGATGAATGACGACGCGGTTTGTAATACCTGGTACCAGGCACTTATTGCACGCGCTTCAGACTATGCGGGGATCTTTTTCGTGGGGGTCAAAACGACCGGCGTATTTTGCATCGCCACCTGTCGTGCGCGTAAGCCCAAGCGGGAAAATGTGCTGTTTTATTCCGATATGAAGTCAGCCATTGATGCAGGTTTTCGCCCCTGCAAGGTGTGCCGCCCAACGGAAAATGCCTGTACTGCACCGCCGGATGTTGAAAGGGCGCTGGCCTTACTGCGCAGCAACCCACAAACAAAAATCAGCGATGACGTCCTGCGTGAGCATCAGATAAGCCCCGAAGCGCTGCGTCGATGGTTTCGCAAGCATCATGGTATGACGTTTCAGGCATACCAGCGCATGCTACGGGTCAATGAAGCCATGCAGTCGTTGAAATCGGGTCGTAACGCGACGCAAACCGCTTTCGACAGTGGCTACGACTCCCTCAGTGGCTTTGGCTACACCTTCAAAAAGCTGACCGGTGCGCCACCCACCGATTTAGCGAGCGTGATCCTGATCCAGCGTTTCACTACACCGCTGGGGCCGATGTTTGTCTGCGCGACCGATAAAGGCATCTGCCTGCTGGAGTTTACCGACCGAAAAATGCTGGAAACCGAGTTCGGCGACCTTCAGCGACTCTGCAAGGCCAGGATCCTTGCCGGGGAGAATGCCCACACCCGGCAGGCCATCAAAGAGATCGACGAGTATTTTCTTGGCACGCGTAGGCATTTTACCGTGCCGCTGGATACCCCAGGCTCTCTCTTTCAGCACGCTGTCTGGCAGGCGCTACTGGAAGTGGAATGCGGTGTCACCGGGCATTACGCGATGCTGGCCGGGAAGATGGGGCGCCCCAATGCCGTACGCGCCGTGGCGAACGCAACGGGCGCGAATCGCATCGCGATTATCATCCCCTGTCACCGAATCATTGGAAAAGATGGCACATTGACCGGATATGGCGGCGGTGTGGCACGCAAAAAATGGCTGCTTGAACACGAAGGAAAGATGCGACAGCAGTCAGCACTCGCTAAGGGGCCGTCTCTTCCTCAAGGGTGATAAGAAAAGTTATGGCGTCATCCCGATGGTTAAAACACATCTCACGGCTGGGCTGGAGACCGGAACAGACCTTAGGGCGCAGCGGCGAGGTAAAAATTTTGCATTTAAAGTCGTCTGCCAGCTGGACGCAGCGGGTATTAGCAGGCTTGCCCTGCGGCATCCCGGGGATCGGGCTTGATATAGAGGGGGCAATACAACAGGCCCCGCAATCCGGGCGGCATTCCATAATGACAACTCTTCAGTAGACTGGCCGCCACGCTAACATCTTTCATCACTGGACCCTAAAGAATTCGCGTTACGGGTAGCAGACAAAGAGATGCAAACATCGCCCGTGCCTCTGCGATCCGAAGTATGACGGGTATAAACGCAAAACTCAGCGATTCCGCTTGCCTGCGAAGGTCCTCGCGAGTAATTTGTCGCGATATTTTCTCTATTTTAAATTCACAGGATTTACGCGATGCCAAGAGCGAATGAGATCAAAAAAGGTATGGTGCTGAATTACAACGGCAAACTGCTGATTGTAAAAGATATTGATATTCAGGCACCGAGCGCCCGTGGTGCTGCGACGCTGTACAAAATGCGTTTTGCTGATGTCCGCACCGGGCTGAAAGTGGAAGAGCGTTTTAAAGGCGATGATATTGTTGATACCGTGACCCTGACCCGTCGTTATGTCGATTTCTCCTACATTGATGGCAACGAATACGTGTTCATGGACAAAGAAGATTACACCCCGTACATCTTCACCAAAGATCAAATTGAAGAAGAGCTGCAGTTTATTCCGGAAGGCGGCATGCCGGACATGCAGGTTCTGACCTGGGACGGCCAGCTGCTGGCGCTGGAGTTGCCGCAGACGGTTGACCTGGAAATCGTTGAAACGGCACCGGGCATCAAAGGCGCTTCAGCCAGTGCGCGTAACAAACCGGCGACCCTGACCACCGGCCTGGTGGTACAGGTGCCGGAGTACTTGTCCGCTGGTGAAAAGATTCGCATCCATATCGAAGAAAAACGGTATATGGGTCGCGCTGACTGATCGTGCACTGTTTGTGCCGGGAGGCGGCTTCGCCTTACCCGGCCTACAGAAACACACATAAAAAACCGGCTCATTGGCCGGTTTTTTTGTAGGCCCGGTAAGCGCAGCGCCACCAGGCAAGGTCATTACAGAAGTTCAGGATATTTGGTCATCTTCAGCGCCAGCTCCACGCCGCGCACTTCCGCCATCCCTTTCAGTCGCCCAATGGCCGAATAACCCGGATTGGTTTTCTTGTGCAGGTCGTCCAGCATCTGATGACCATGATCGGGACGGAACGGAATTGGCCGCAGGTCGCCGGCTTTTTTACGACGTTGCTCTTCACGCAGGATTGCATCAACCACCGCGACCATGTTGACGTCACCGCCAAGGTGCGCAGCCTCGTGGAAGGTCTTCGGATTCGCTTCACGGCAGGTGGAACGTAAGTGCGTAAAGTGGATGCGGTCGCCAAAGGTATTGACCATCAACACCAGATCATTATCGGCGCGAACACCATAAGAGCCGGTACACATCGTGAAACCGTTATTGATGCTGTCGACTGCTTCTTTCAGCCACTGCATATCTTCCAGCGTGGAGACAATGCGCGGCAGGCCGAGAATCGGACGCGGCGGATCGTCAGGATGAACCGCGAGACGCAAGCCGCAGGCTTCTGCAACCGGAACAATGGCGCGTAGGAAATAAGCCATGTTTTCGCGCAGCTGCGCTTTATCAATGCCATCGTACTCCGCAAGGCGTGCGTGGAATTGCTCCAGGGTGTAGCCCTCTTCCGCACCCGGCAAACCAGCAATGATATTGCGCGTCAGCTTGTCGATTTCTGCGGCACTCATTGCTTCAAAATAAGCCTGCGCCTGCTGTTGCTCTTCTTCGCTATAATCCGCTTGCGCGCCTTCGCGCTTCAGGATGTACATTTCAAAGGCGGCAAAAGCAATCTGATCGAAACGCAGCGCTTTCGATCCGTCCGGTAGCTGATATTCGAGATCGGTACGGGTCCAGTCCAGAATAGGCATGAAGTTGTAGCAAACGGTGTCGATGCCACATTCAGCCAGGTTACGAATGCTTTGCTGATAGTTCGCAATCCAGGTGTCATATTGACCCGAATGGGTTTTGATCTCTTCATGGACAGGGATACTTTCTACTACCGACCAGACCAGCCCTTTTTCGGCCAACAGCGCCTGGCGTTTTTTAATCTCCTCGACCGGCCAGACCTGACCGTTGGGAATGTGATGAAGGGCGGTGACAACGCCGGTTGCGCCCGCCTGCCGTACATCATCTAAAGACACCGGATCGTTCGGTCCGTACCAACGCCAGGTTTGTTCCATCGCCTCACCCTCAAAAGTTGTTATACCAATACAGAAACACTGATGACGACTACCATACATGTTTCCGTTACCGGGTCCAACCCCGCGCCCAGCAATGATTGATCCAGCTCACATTCCCCGGATATTTAAGGCACACCAATTTAATTTGCTGTCATATAACTTTACACTGCATATTGTTAATAATTGGTTAATCAGGTGTCATTTATGCAGACCATTGCCTCCGCTACGCTCCCCGATTCAGTAAAGCGTCCCCAGTACGATCGTCGGTCCTTACGTTCTCGTATTGTTCATTTCGGTTTTGGCGCTTTTCATCGCGCCCATCAGGCGCTGTTGACTGACAGAGTACTGAACGCCCAGGGCGGAGACTGGGGTATTTGCGAAATCAGCCTGTTTAGCGGCGACCAGCTGATGACACAACTGCGTGAGCAGGATCATCTCTACACCGTGCTGGAAAAAGGGGCTGCGGGTAATGAGGCCATAATTATTGGTGTGGTAAATGAATGCCTGAATGCGAAGCTGGATTCTCTGGCGGCTATCATTGAAAAGTTCTGCGAACCGCAGGTGGCGATTGTATCGCTGACGATTACCGAAAAAGGCTATTGCATCGATCCGGCCACCGGCAAACTGGATCTGCTTCAGCCACGTATCGCCCATGACCTTGAGAATCCTGCCGAGCCCCATTCCGCACCAGGGATTCTGGTTGAAGCCTTATCGCGCCGTCGCGATCGTGGGCTGCCGCCCTTCACCGTCCTCTCCTGCGATAACATTCCGGACAATGGTCATGTGGTAAAACATGCGGTACTCGGTATGGCGCAAACACGATCCGCAGAGCTGGCCGACTGGATTAATCAGCAGGTGAGCTTCCCTTCCACGATGGTGGACCGCATTGTTCCTGCCGCCACTGACGAATCGCTGGCTGAAATAACATCGGTGCTGGGCGTTGCCGATCCGGTGGCCATTAGCTGCGAACCTTATATCCAGTGGGTTATAGAAGATGATTTTGTTGCCGGACGCCCGGAATGGGAAATCGCTGGCGTTCAGTTGGTGGAGGATGTGCGCCCGTGGGAAGAGATGAAATTGCGTATGCTGAATGGCAGCCACTCTTTCCTTGCCTACCTGGGTTATCTGGCAGGCTTCGCCCATATTGCGGATTGTATGCAGAATGATGATTATCGTGCGGCGGCACGCCAGCTGATGCTGGGTGAACAGGCAGCGACGCTAAGCATCAGCGGCGTTGATCTTGAGGCCTATGCCGAGAGCCTGCTCGAAAGGTTCGCCAATCCGGCACTGAAACACCGCACCTGGCAAATTGCGATGGATGGCAGCCAAAAACTTCCCCAGCGCATGCTGGAAAGTATTCGTATTCATCTTCAGCGCGGCAGCGACTGGTCATTGCTGGCGCTCGGCGTGGCGGGCTGGATGCGTTATGTCAGCGGCACTGATGATGCCGGGAACACCATTGATGTGCGCGATCCGCTGGCGGATAAAATCCGTGCCATCGTCGACACCAGTAGCGAACAGGAGCGCGTAGTCGCCTTATTGACCCTGAGCGAAATCTTCGGTTCAGACCTTCCCGCCGAGCCAGCGTTTGTAAACGCTGTCCAGTCAGCCTGGGAACAACTGGTGCAAAAAGGTGCGCGAGCTGCGGTACACAATCTCCTTACGCGTTAACTTTTTTTGCCCTTAAAGGGAGTGGAGGGACCTTTCTCTACTCCCTCCCTTCTCTTTTCTGCACTTTTTCGCCAGGATTACTGCATAAACGATTGTGCGTAATCATGGAGTGCATGTGACCAGGACCAACCTTATTACCGGCTTTCTTGGTAGCGGTAAAACCACCTCTATTCTGCATTTGCTGGCAAATAAACCCGAGCATGAAAAATGGGCCGTACTGGTCAATGAATTTGGCGAAGTCGGTATCGACGGGGCGCTGTTGTCTGACAGCGGTGCGTTGCTCAAAGAGATCCCCGGTGGATGCATGTGCTGCGTGAATGGATTGCCGATGCAGGTAGGGCTCAATACGCTCCTGCGTCAGGGTAAACCAGACCGCTTGCTGATAGAACCGACCGGGCTCGGCCATCCGAAACAGATCCTCGATATGCTTACCGCCCCGGTTTATGAACCCTGGATCGATCTGCGGGCAACATTATGTCTGCTTGACCCCCGTCAGCTGTTGGATGAAAAAGCCCTCAATAACGAGAATTTTCGCGATCAGTTAGCCGCCGCCGACATTATCGTGGCCAATAAACAGGATCGCGCCGTTGAGGAGAGCATTGAGGCTTTTGAGCAGTGGTGGCAATTGTATGGCGGTGACCGCCAGCGCATCGACGCCCGCCAGGGCAATATTCCGGTTGAACTTCTGGACGCGCCGCGCCGCAACAGGCGACCGCTGCCCGAAAGTGCTGCGCATCATCACTCTGCAGGCGAAAGAAAGGGGCTGGCTGCATTAAGCCTGCCGGAGCACCAGCGCTGGCGTCGCAGTCTCAATAGCGGTCAGGGCCATCAGGCGTGCGGCTGGATTTTTGATGCGGAAACCCGCTTTGACACCATCGGCCTGATGGAGTGGGCACGGCTGGCACCGGTCGATCGTGTTAAAGGGGTGATGCGTATTCCCGAAGGATTAGTGCGCCTTAATCGTCAGGGGCAGGATTTTCATATCGAAACGCAAAATGTTGCGCCACCGGATAGTCGAATCGAGCTTATTACTGCGTCTGACGCCGACTGGAATGCACTTCAGTCCAGTCTGTTGAAGCTTCGTTTAGATTAAGGGGTCTACTGTTTTGCCCCTGTTTGTTAAGAATGGCTAATGATGAAAACTCGCATACCGCAAATATTACTCCTGAATGCCGCAGGTTTGGCGCTGTTCCTCTCCTGGTATCTGCCGGTAAATCACGGTGCATGGTTTCCCATTGACGCCTCTATTTTCCATTTCTTTAATCAGGGGCTGGTAGAAAGTCGCGCCTTTTTGTGGCTGGTAGCACTGACCAATAACCGTGCTTTTGACGCCTGTTCACTGCTGGCCATGGGCTGCCTGATGCTGAGATTCTGGATGCAGGAAGATCGCCAGGGCCGTCGCCGCATTCTTATTATTGGGCTGACCATGCTGCTGTTTGCAGTGGTATTAAATCAACTGGCGCAACTGCTTATTCCCGTCAAACGCGCAAGCCCGACGCTATTCTTTACGGATATCCATCGCGTCAGTGAATTACTGCATTTCCCAACTAAAGATGCGTCTAAAGACAGTTTCCCGGGCGATCATGGAATGATGCTGCTTATTTTTGCTTCAATCATGCTGCGTTATTTTGGCAAGAAAGCGTTCGCAATAGCGCTGATAATATTTGTGGTTTTCGCTTTCCCTCGGGTGATGATTGGTGCGCACTGGTTTACCGATATTGCCGTGGGCTCCCTTTCAGTCGCGCTGATTGGCCTGCCCTGGTGCCTGATGACGCCATTGAGCGATAAAATAATCGCCGCATTTGCGCGTTATTTACCGGGAAAATAAACAAGCAATATACATTTTATTAACATTTATACCCTGTCACTATCAGGGATCCTTTTTGATCCCTGATATACATTTTCAGTAACCTTCCCCACGCCGTCATTTTCCTGTCACAATTTTCATGATGAAAATGAGCCGGTTGCGCTGTTTTTAACCTAAATTGATTACTCTTTGTCCATTTCTGGAAATTAACTTTTTGTATCATTATTTCTTATAAAAAAACCCTGAAAAGCGCTCGCAATGCTAAGGGTGATAGGGTACTCTCGGTCTGCCTCGTTGAAAAAGAGCGATATTCTCATTGCGAAAAAATTTGTGCGGTCTACCACAGATTTGACCATCAAGAATTGTCTCATTGAATCCAGGTAATTACTCTCGCTGCGTTGGCATTTTTTATAACGAATTTTTCGTTAAGGACTTCAAGGGAAAATAATTAACATGGTCAAATCTCAGCCGATTTTGAGATATATCTTGCGGGCGATTCCCGCGATTGCAGTAGCCGTTTTGTTGTCAGCGTGTTCCTCGAACACAGCGAAAAATATGCATCCTGAGACGCATGCTGTGGGTGAAGATCCTTCTTCACTGCAAGCCTCTCAGGATGAATTTGAAAGTATGGTTCGTAACCTGGATGTCAAATCCCGCATTATGGATCAGTATGCAAGCTGGAAAGGCGTGCGTTATCGTTTAGGTGGTGACACCAAAAAAGGTATCGATTGTTCCGGCTTTGTGCAGCGTACTTTCCGCGAGCAGTTTGGTTTAGAATTGCCACGTTCAACTTATGAACAACAGGAAATGGGTCGCTCCGTTTCACGCACCAGTCTGCGAACCGGTGATTTAGTGTTGTTCAAAGCAGGTTCTACCGGTCGCCATGTAGGCATCTATCTGGGCAATAACCAGTTTGTGCATGCCTCCACCAGCAGTGGTGTGGTGATTTCCAGCATGGATGAGCCATACTGGAAGAAGCGCTATAATGAAGCGCGTCGTGTCCTGAGCCGCAGCTAATCTCTGTTACGCCGGTTATTCCCTTGGCTGGCGCAATAGCAAATAAACACCGCTTAGTCGGTGTTTTTTTATTGCCAGCATTCACCGTTAAATCTATGTCTCCCGGTCATAATCACGCTATATTCCACGAAGTGAGGCGGAACTTTCTCTGGCGTCATGCCATCGCACATCAGAATGGACCCCGTTGATGTTTACCCGCGACTTTTCAGCTACCCGTAAAATTCTTCTGCTCAGTGTACTGGCGGGGTTGCTCGCTGCTGTCATTGTGGGCGGGATGCAGTTTCTGATCCTGCAAAATAAACATGAAGAGAAAATGGATGCGATGGTGAGCGGTGTCAGGCACTGGCTGGTCGACTACCTCTCCGATATAAAAAACACCGCAGAGTCCCTACAACCGCTCACCCTAAATGCGTGCCGCGATGTCGCCAGCGAACTTACGGCACGCGCCGCCTTTTCATTAAACGTGCGCGCGTTCTTACTGGTAAAAGGTGAAAGGGCGGTGTGTTCATCGGCGACCGGCGCGATGAATGTGCCGATGCGGGATCTGATTCCGGATATAGATTTAAATAAGAGCAGCGATATGGCGCTGCTGCCGGGTACGCCGATGTTGCCAGACAAACCCTCCGTGGTGATGTGGTTTCGCAGCCCACTGCTTGACGACCGTGGCGTCTTTGCTTCCCTTAATATCAACCTTACCCCGTTTCTCCTCTATACCACGCAGCAACAGGGCCTGAACGGTATCGCATTAGGCATCGGCAACCAGGCAATTACCACCTTTGCGCCAGGCCTCATTGAGCTGCAATCTATCAGCACATCGCCTTTGCGTATCGCTCATGTCGGTAATCTGCCGTTAACGCTCTATCTGTATGATGAAAAATGGAAACCGGAAGACATTCAGTTCGCTACGCTATTCGGCGTTATGGCGGGGATACTCCTCGGAATGCTGACGGCGTGGGCGCTGTTGGTACATATGCGGCCAGGAAAAGAGATTCTGACCGCCATCAAGCGCGATCAATTTTATGTGGTCTATCAACCTGTCGTCGATGCAGCAGATTTACACGTAAGCGGTGCAGAAGTATTAATGCGCTGGAGACACCCCACCGCCGGCGAAATTCCTGCCGATGCTTTTATTCAGTTTGCTGAAGCCCAAAAGCTGATTGTGCCCCTGACGCTGCATCTGTTTAAGATGATTGCTCGTGATGCGCCGATGCTCCAAACTCTGCTCCCGGAAGGCGCGAAACTGGGGATTAATATTGCACCGGGTCATTTGCATGCTAAAAGCTTCAAGGAAGACATCCGCGCCTTCTCGCAAACTCTCCCGCCAGACTATTTTAGCGTGGTACTGGAAATTACCGAGCGGGATATGCTGCGTGAAAGTGAAGCAGCAAACTTGTTTACCTGGTTGCGTGATGAAGGTTATGAAGTAGCGATTGATGATTTTGGTACCGG
>DFPL01000143.1 GCA_002377245.1 Enterobacteriaceae bacterium UBA3516 | reverse complement strand
CCCGCCCCAGCGGCGGTGTTCCGGGGCGGTAGCCCGGGTCGCCAGGGTGGTGGCGTTGAACCACCCTGGCACGTTAACGGGTTCTGGAGCGATAGAAAAGCAAGGAACATAAGGTGAACGGAATGACCCTCAGAGCCGCATGTTCCCCCTCACCCTAACCCTCTCCCTCAAGGGAGAGGGGACCACTCGTGCACGCATTTTTTCTGGGGATTCCTCAGCGCGCCAGCGTGGGTAAATCCAATGATAACCAGGCCGCGCTGTGGGATGCTGAGCGTTCCCTATGAGGGCTACCTATACAGATGGGGCGGAGTGACGAAGAAACTACTCCCCTCGATACACGCAGCCTGCCGTGCAGGTCTCTTTGATCGTCACGGCGCTTAACAGCGGCACAACAGGTTTAATCTGATCCCAAATCCATCTTGCCAGCACTTCGCTGGTCGGATTTTCAAGGCCGGGGATCTCATTGAGATAATAGTGATCGAGACGATCGTAAGTGGGCTTGAATGCAGCTTTCAGCTCGGCAAAATCCATAATCCAGCCGGTATGCGGATCCACCTCGCCAGTGATTTCCAGGCGCACCATAAAGGAGTGGCCATGAAGGCGACCGCACTTATGCCCGGCAGGAACATGAGGCAAATAGTGGGCGGCTTCGAACATGAAATCTTTAAATAGGGTGGTTGACATAATTTACTCTCTGGCTGAAAAAAAACCGCCGCATGGTAGCCTGGATGACCTTTTTTAGCATTAACTAAAACCGCTAAAAGTGATTACGTCCTCGGTGTTGAAAATTAATCGCTAAATTTATATTTATTATCAATAGCTTAATCAATCTGTTTTACTGTTAAAAACTATAACTAAAAGAGGTTAGTTCTTTTGGTTATTTGTTATTTCCAACCTTTCTTTAATTGTTATTATCCCCGCCGTTAACCTTACTTTCTCTTCTGTTTTTATCGCGCTGACAGGGTGTGAAAAACAGCTTTGCTTACTGGAACATAACGACGCATGACGACTCAGGTCCCACCTTCCGCTTTGCTTCCGCTGAACCCGGAGCAACTGGCACGCCTGACGGCGGCCACCACCGACCTCACACCGACCCAGCTTGCCTGGGTTTCTGGCTATTTCTGGGGCGTGCTGAATCAGCAGCCTGGCGCAAATGCCCTCGCCGCGGCACCTGCTGCGGCTGTTGAAACGCCGACAATTACGCTGCTCTCGGCCTCGCAGACGGGTAATGCCCGCCGTGTGGCAGAGGCGCTGCGGGATGACTTACTGGCTGCAAAACTCAACGTAAAACTGGTCAGCGCGGGCGACTATAAATTCAAACAAATTGCCAACGAAAAGTTACTGGTTGTTGTGGCCTCCACGCAGGGGGAAGGTGAAGCGCCGGAAGAAGCCGTTGCATTGCACAAGTTTCTGTTCTCGAAAAAAGCACCGAAGCTTGATGGTGCAGCCTTTGCCGTCTTCGGTCTGGGCGATACCTCTTACGAATTCTTTTGCCAGGCAGGTAAGGATTTCGACAGCAGACTGGCAGAGCTGGGCGCCGAGCGCCTACTCGATCGCGTCGATGCAGACGTTGAATTCCAGGCTGCTGCGGCTGAATGGCGTGCCCGCATTGTCGATGTACTGAAAGCGCGTGTGCCAAAAGAGACCTCCGCGCAGGCCGCAGCAACAGCGACCGGTGCGGTGAACGAAGTGTTCACCAGCCCCTATACGAAAGAAGAGCCGTTGACCGCGACGCTCTCGGTTAATCAGAAAATTACCGGTCGCGACTCTGAAAAAGATGTGCGTCATCTTGAAATCGATTTGGGTGATTCAGGTCTGCGCTACCAGCCCGGTGATGCGCTGGGCGTCTGGTACCAGAACGATCCGGCACTGGTCAAAGAACTGGTCGAACTGCTGTGGCTGAAAGGCGACGAGCAGGTCACGGTAAACGGCAAAACGCTGCCGCTGGCGGAGGCCCTGCAGTGGCACTTTGAATTAACGGTGAACACCGCCAATATCGTGGAAAACTACGCGGCCCTGACCCGCAGCGAGTCACTGCTGCCGCTGGTGGGCGATAAGGCGCAGTTACAACATTATGCCGCCACCACGCCATTGGTCGACATGGTGCGTTTCTCTCCCGCGCAGCTTGATGCGGATGCGTTGATTGGTCTGCTGCGTCCGCTGACGCCACGCCTCTACTCCATTGCCTCTTCTCAGGCCGAAGTAGAGACGGAAGTGCATGTGACGCTGGGCGTGGTGCGCTATGAAGTGGAAGGCCGTGCACGTGCGGGCGGTGCTTCCGGTTACCTCGCCGATCGTGTTGAAGAAGAGGGCGAAGTGCGCGTGTTCATTGAGCACAACGACAACTTCCGTCTGCCTGCTAACCCTGAGACTCCGGTGATTATGATTGGGCCAGGCACTGGCATTGCGCCGTTCCGCGCCTTTATGCAACAGCGTGCGGCTGACGGGGCTGAGGGCAAAAACTGGTTGTTCTTTGGCAACCCGCACTTCACGGAAGATTTCCTCTATCAGGTCGAGTGGCAGCGTTACGTCAAAGAGGGCGTGCTGAACCGTATCGATCTGGCCTGGTCACGCGACCAAAAAGAAAAAATATACGTACAAGACAAACTGCGCCAGCAAGGTGCGGAATTGTGGCGCTGGATTAATGACGGTGCCCATATTTATGTCTGCGGCGACGCGAATCGCATGGCGAAGGACGTTGAGCAGGCTTTACTGGACGTGATTGCCGAATTTGGCGCGATGGACGCCGAGACGGCGGACGAATATTTAAGTGAGCTGCGCGTTGAGCGCCGTTATCAGCGAGATGTCTACTAATGAGCGAAAAACATCCAGGGCCTTTAGTGGTCGAAGGTAAGCTGGCAGACGCCGAGCGAATGAAGATAGAGAGTAACTACCTGCGCGGCACCATTGCTGAAGATTTGAATGATGGTCTGACCGGTGGTTTCAAAGGTGATAACTTCCTGCTTATCCGTTTCCACGGCATGTATCAGCAGGATGACCGTGATATCCGCGCTGAGCGTGCCGCCCAGAAGCTGGAGCCGCGCCACGCGATGCTGCTGCGTTGCCGCCTGCCGGGTGGGGTCATTACCACCAAACAGTGGCAGGCGATTGATAAGTTCGCCGCAGACAACACGATATACGGCAGTATCCGTCTGACCAACCGTCAGACCTTCCAGTTCCACGGCATTCTGAAAAAGAACGTGAAGCCGGTGCACCAGATGCTGCACTCCGTGGGCCTTGACGCGCTGGCGACCGCCAATGATATGAACCGTAACGTGTTGTGTACCTCCAACCCGTACGAGTCCGAGCTGCATGCTGAAGCCTACGAGTGGGCGAAGAAGATCTCCGAACATTTGCTGCCGCGTACCCGCGCTTACGCTGAGATCTGGCTCGATCAGGAAAAGGTCGCGACCACTGACGAAGAACCGATCCTCGGTCAGACCTATCTGCCGCGTAAGTTCAAAACCACGGTGGTCATCCCGCCGCAGAACGACATCGACCTGCACGCCAACGACATGAACTTCGTGGCTATTGCTGAAAACGGCAAGCTGGTGGGCTTCAACCTGCTGGTGGGGGGCGGGCTTTCCATTGAACACGGGAATAAGAAAACTTACGCCCGTACCGCCAGCGAGTTTGGTTATATTCCGGTTGAACACACACTGGCCGTGGCTGAAGCAGTGGTTACCACGCAGCGCGACTGGGGCAACCGTACTGACCGTAAAAATGCGAAGACCAAATACACCCTCGAACGCGTGGGCGTTGAGACGTTCAAAGCGGAAGTGGAGCGTCGTGCAGGCATTAAATTCGAGCCGATCCGTGCTTATGAATTTACCGGTCGCGGCGATCGCATCGGTTGGGTTAAAGGGATCGACAATAAGTGGCACCTGACGCTGTTTATTGAAAACGGGCGTATTCTGGATTATCCGGGCCGTCCGCTGAAAACCGGTTTGCTTGAGATCGCGAAGATCCACAAAGGCGAGTTCCGCATTACCGCGAACCAGAACCTGATCATCGCCGGTGTGCCAGACAGCCAGAAAGCGAAAATTGAGAAAATCGCCCGGCAAAGCGGTCTGATGGATGCGGTGACGCCGCAGCGTGAAAACTCAATGGCCTGCGTCTCCTTCCCGACCTGCCCGCTGGCAATGGCGGAAGCAGAACGTTTCCTGCCGACGTTCATTGATAAGGTTGAAGAGGTCATGGCGAAGCACGGCGTGGCGGATGAGCATATTGTGACCCGCGTAACGGGCTGCCCGAACGGGTGTGGTCGCGCCATGCTGGCAGAAGTCGGTCTGGTGGGTAAAGCACCGGGTCGTTACAACCTTCATCTGGGCGGCAATCGCATGGGTACCCGCATTCCACGTATGTTTAAAGAGAACATCACCGAGCCGGAAATCCTCTCTTCACTGGATGAACTGGTGGGCCGTTGGGCGAAAGAGCGTGAGTCAGGTGAAGGTTTCGGCGATTTCACCATCCGCACCGGCATTATCCGCCCGGTACTCGACCCGGCACGCGATCTCTGGGATTAATGTTAAATTGCCGGATGACGGTGTAAACACCTTATCCGGCCTACGAAACAAGGTAGGCCTGATAAGCGAAGCGTCATCAGGCAAGGTAAAAGTGAGGAACCTATGTCCGTACTCGATCTCTCTGCTCTGAACGCTTTGTCGAAAGAGGAGCTTGCGCTTGCGCTGGCTGATGCCAATGCGCACCTGGAAGCAAAAACCGCTGAAGAGCGTGTGGCCTGGGCACTGGAAAATTTGCCGGGTGAATACGTTCTGTCGTCGAGCTTTGGTATCCAGTCGGCGGTGAGTCTCCATCTGGTGAATCAGGTTCGCCCGGATATCCCGGTTATCCTCACGGATACCGGTTATCTGTTCCCGGAAACCTATCGGTTTATTGATGAGCTAACGGACAAGCTCAAGCTGAATCTGCAAATCTTCCGTGCGCCACAAAGCCCTGCCTGGCAGGAAGCGCGGTATGGCAAATTGTGGGAGCAGGGCGTTGAAGGAATTGAAAAATACAACGACATCAACAAAGTTGAGCCAATGAACCGTGCGCTGAAGGAGCTTAAGGCGCAAACGTGGTTTGCGGGCCTGCGCCGTGAACAGTCCGGTAGCCGCGCAAATCTGCCGGTGCTCGGTCTCCAGCGCGGTGTATTCAAGGTGCTGCCAATCATCGACTGGGATAACCGTACCGTCTATCAGTACCTGCAAAAACATGGGCTGAAATACCATCCATTGTGGGACGAAGGCTATCTCTCCGTTGGCGACACCCATACCACGCGTAAATGGGAACCCGGCATGGCGGAGGAAGATACCCGCTTCTTCGGACTCAAACGTGAGTGCGGTCTGCACGAAGGCTGACATTGGTCTCTGCATTAAATGCTTAAACGCCCTGCTAATTGCCGGGCGTTTTTTGTTTGTGAAAGGGGCTGTAGCGGTGAAACGTGATATTACCCATGGCGCATATTCTTTTAGTCAGTAAAATCAACGTGTTATTGCTCTTAAAAAATCGGGATAAGTTGGTGGAATTTTGATCGGGAGTATTTCTTTTTAATATCAGATAGTTATGGTTAGAGTGTTCCCCGCGCCAGCGGGGATAAACCGTACGGGGCTGATTTGTGCTGACCAAACGGAACGTGTTCCCCGCGCCAGCGGGGATAAACCGTAGTGGCTGGTTGTTCCCGCTTCGCTTGCGAAGTATTCCCGCCTGCCACCACTAACATTCCTCTCTCCCCATCAACCCACCCATACCTGTCCGGTTTCGGACACTTTCCCTCTGGCCGATTTTGCTATCGTATCCGCGCCATTTTGGATGGCAGAACCTTCAATACTTCAATCAGGGATAAACGATGAAAAAGATTGCGCTGGCGGCATTACTGATGGGTTTTTCGGTCTCCTCTTTTGCGGAAACCGAAACCTGTAAACAATACTTCACTGAAATGGACAGCTTCATCAAAGAAGCGTCAAAACATCAAGAAGCGAAAGCACAGGTTGATATGCTGAAAACTCAGCTTGCGGAAAGCAAAAAACAACTTGAAAGTTATCCTGCTGAACAACAGGATGCGGGTTGCAAGCAGGGGCTGGCAGCAGTGAAACAACTCAATGCCTCACTTGGCATTAAGTGACAAAAAGGGAGCATCGGCTCCCTTCTTTACTTCAGTGGCGCGCTTATTTCTTTCCCGCCTTTGCCAGCTCTCTCACCAGCGGCAGCATAATTCGCACGACGTCGCGGCTACGACGATCGATGCGGCCCGGCAGGGCCTGGTCGATATGTTGGATGTTATCAAGCTTAATATCATGCCAGCTTACCCCATCGGGGAAGGCTTTCGATTTCGCCCGCTGCTGATAACCATCTTTTTTGCCCAGCGACCAGTTTGTTGCTTCAACAGACAGCACCGGAATGCCATCGTCATCAAAAACTTGGGCATCATTGCAGCAGCCGGTACCTTGCGGATAGTCCTCATGCTTACCGGGATTAGTGCTGGCCTTAATGCCGAGATTACGCGCGATAGCCAGCGCACGGTCACGGGTCAGTTTACGTACCGAAGCGGGCGTTTTCTTGCCGCTGTTGAAGTAAAGATTATCGCCAACCACTAAATTATCGAGATTGATCACCAGCAGCGTGTGCTTCTTCTCCTGGTCGCTCATGCGCTTGAGAACGTTCTCCGCCCCCAGGCTGCCTTCTTCTTCCCCACTGGAAGCAATGAAGCGAATGCTGTATTCGGTCGGCACCGACTTCAACTGCTCAGCCAGTTCCAGCATAACGCCAAGCCCCACAGCATTATCATCAATACCCTGTAAACTCAGGCCACCAAGGTTATGGTCCGTATCAGCCTCACTGCGAGGGGCATAGGTATCCAGATGCGCCATGATGATGATCTGCTGTGGATGCTTACCTTCGTGTGCCGCGATCACCGTACTGCCAGTGACGTTCTGCCAGTTCTTCTGATTATCTCGTGCCGTCCAGCTATAGCGACCATTAAATTTGCGAATATCACTCTGGTAGCCCATCTGGGCGAACTGCTGGCGCAGATAATCTGCAGAAAGCATCTCCGCCGGGGTACCGGTCATCCGGCCTGGAAAATAAGTCGCAATATGGCGCGCCTGAGTACTCGCAAATTCGCCGGGATGAGGGGCTCGTGCCTGAGCAGGAAGGATAAAGCATACGCCGAGCGCCAGGGCAGCGGTACGGTGGCGCAATGCGGAAAACATAGAGAGTCCTTTATGATGCAAAATTTTTACCGCGCCTAGTATGAAACTGTGACCCGGATTACACAATTTCATTTCTTCTTAAGGTGGTGAAATCAGGTCGCTTAAGCACTTTTTGATATGAGCATTTTCACGGCGTTATTCCTTTGCGGAACTACTCATTCCAATTCGTAATTTCATTCGCTTAAAGGCTCCCCCTATAGTCCCACTATTCCTGTTTGCTTGTGAGTTGTCGCCCTGTGGATTACCTGCCTATATTTGCTGCCGTCAAAGACCGCCCTGTATTGGTTGTCGGTGGCGGTGATGTTGCTGCGCGCAAAATTGCTTTTTGACGTCGCGCAGGGGCGCGCGTGCGCGTGGTGGCCCATCACCTCGAGCCCTCATTGCAGCAACTGGCGGATGAACAACAGATTGAATGGGTGGCGCAGGCGTTCGACGAACCGCAACTCGACAACGTATTTCTGGTGATTGCGGCAACGGACGATGGTGAAGTCAACCGTCGGGTTTTTGACGCCGCAAATGCGCGTCATCGTCTGGTCAATGTGGTCGACGATCAGCCGCTGTGCTCGTTTATCTTCCCGTCCATTGTCGACCGTTCGCCGCTGTTGGTGGCTATCTCGTCCGGGGGAAATGCGCCAGTACTCGCCCGACTGCTGCGCGAAAAAATTGAAGCCTTATTGCCTGCGAATTTAGGGCGGATGGCCGAGGTCGCCGGGCGCTGGCGTAGCCGTATTAAACCGTTTCGCAAAACCACCGATGCGCGCCGCCGCTTTTGGGAAGTGGCCTTTCGTGGCCGTTTCGCCAGCCTGATGGCGGCAGGCAAAGAGCAGGCGGCAGAACAGGTACTGGCGGATGAATTAGAAAAACCGGGCAGCAGCACGGGTGAAATCATTCTGGTCGGTGCCGGGCCGGGCGATGCGGGTCTGCTGACTTTGCGTGGTTTGCAGGTCATTCAGCAGGCCGATGTCGTGTTTTACGATCATCTGGTCACCGAAGGTGTGCTGGAACTGGTACGCCGAGATGCGGAGCTGATTAGCGTGGGTAAACGCGCTGGTTCACATCTGGTCGCCCAGCATGATACCAACCGCATGCTGGTTGAGGCCGCACAGGCGGGCAAGACCGTGGTGCGTCTTAAAGGTGGCGATCCGTTTATCTTTGGGCGCGGCGGTGAAGAGCTTCAGGCCGCGGCAGCGGCAGGCATTCCCTTCCAGGTCGTGCCCGGTGTGACGGCGGCGTCCGGTGCCACCGCTTATGCGGGTATCCCTCTTACGCATCGTGATTTCGCCCAGAGCGCCACGTTTGTGACCGGCCATTACAAAGCGGACAGCGCGCCGTTTGACTGGTCTCAACTGGCGCAAAGCCGCCAGACCCTGGCTATCTACATGGGGACGATGAAAGCAGCGGAAATCGCTCAGCAACTCATTGGGCATGGGCGGCAGGCAGACACACCGGTCGCGGTGATTTCTCGCGGCACTCGGGCTGACCAACAGGTCAGAACCGGCACATTACAACAACTTGAGGAACTGGCGAAAGATGCGCCAATGCCCGCCCTGCTGGTGGTGGGTGAGGTGGTACAGCTGCATCATGAGCTCGCCTGGTTTCAACATACGACAGGCCCGGAAGCGTTTGATGCCTCCGTGGTGAATCTGGCTTAAGGAACGGTTATGGATCAAAAACGACTCACTCACCTGCGACAACTGGAAGCCGAAAGCATCCATATTATCCGCGAGGTGGCCGCCGAATTCTCCAATCCGGTGATGATGTATTCCATCGGCAAAGACTCCAGCGTGATGCTGCACCTGGCGCGTAAGGCGTTTTATCCGGGTACGTTGCCGTTCCCGCTGCTGCATGTGGATACCGGCTGGAAATTCCGTGAGATGTATGAGTTCCGTGACCGCACGGCAAAAGCCTACGGTTGTGAGCTGCTTGTACACAAAAACCCGGAAGGGGTGGCAATGGGAATTAGCCCGTTTGTCCATGGCAGCGCCAAGCATACTGACATCATGAAAACCGAAGGTCTGAAACAGGCACTGAACAAGTACGGTTTTGACGCGGCTTTCGGTGGCGCGCGCCGTGATGAAGAGAAATCCCGTGCCAAAGAGCGTATCTATTCGTTCCGCGATCGCTTCCACCGCTGGGACCCGAAAAACCAGCGCCCGGAGCTGTGGCACAACTACAATGGCCAGATCAACAAAGGGGAGAGCATCCGTGTGTTCCCGCTCTCCAACTGGACCGAGCTGGATATCTGGCAGTATATCTACCTCGAAAACATCGAGATTGTGCCGCTCTACCTTGCTGCTGAGCGCCCGGTGCTGGAACGTGATGGCATGTTAATGATGATCGATGACGACAGAATTGATCTGCAACCGGGTGAAGTTATCGAACAGCGCATGGTGCGTTTCCGTACGCTGGGCTGCTGGCCGCTGACCGGAGCCGTTGAATCAGAGGCGCAGACCCTGCCGGAGATTATCGAAGAAATGCTGGTGTCCACCACCAGTGAACGTCAGGGCCGTATGATTGACCGCGACCAGGCAGGCTCTATGGAGCTGAAAAAACGTCAGGGATACTTCTAAGGAGCCGCCATGAATACCACTATTGCACAACAAATTGCTGATGAAGGCGGCGTCGAAGCGTACCTGCATGCACAGCAGCATAAGAGCTTGCTGCGTTTTCTGACCTGCGGCAGCGTCGATGACGGCAAAAGCACCCTGATTGGACGTTTGCTGCACGACACCCGTCAGATTTATGAAGATCAGCTGTCCACGCTGCACAACGACAGCAAACGCCACGGGACTCAGGGCGAAAAACTCGATCTCGCGCTGCTGGTGGATGGCCTGCAGGCTGAGCGTGAGCAGGGCATCACTATTGATGTGGCATACCGCTATTTCTCTACCGAGAAGCGCAAATTCATTATTGCCGACACCCCAGGGCACGAGCAGTACACCCGTAACATGGCGACCGGTGCGTCGACCTGTGACCTGGCGATCCTGCTGATCGACGCCCGTAAAGGGGTATTGGATCAGACCCGTCGTCATAGCTTTATCTCCACGCTGCTGGGCATTAAACACCTGGTTGTTGCGGTGAACAAAATGGATCTCGTCGGTTTCAGCGAAGAGACTTTTGAGTCCATTCGTCAGGACTACCTCACGTTCGCCGAACAGCTGCCGGGGAATCTCGACATTCGCTTTGTACCGCTGTCTGCGCTGGAAGGCGATAACGTGGCGTCCCAGAGTGCTAACATTCCGTGGTACAGCGGCCCAACGCTGCTGGAAGTGCTGGAAACGGTTGAGATTCAGCGCGTTGTAGAAACCCAGCCGATGCGTTTCCCGGTGCAGTATGTGAACCGTCCTAACCTCGATTTCCGTGGGTTCTCCGGTACGCTCGCCTCCGGCGTCGTGACTGTGGGTCAGCGGGTGAAAGTGCTGCCGTCGGGTGTGGAATCCGACGTGGCGCGTATTGTGACGTTTGACGGCGATCTACAGGAAGCCCATGCCGGTGAAGCCATCACTCTGGTGCTGAAAGATGAAATCGACATCAGCCGTGGTGACCTGATTCTTGACGTCCAGGAGAGCGTACCGGCGGTGCAAAGCGCATCGCTGGACGTGGTATGGATGGCGGAACAGCCGCTGACGCCGGGCCAGAGCTACGACATCAAAATAGCCGGTAAAAAGACCCGCGCCCGTGTGGATGCGGTTCAATACCAGGTGGACATCAATAACCTCAGCCAGCGTGACGTCGACAGCCTGCCGCTGAACGGTATCGGCCTTGTGGATCTGACCTTTGATGAACCGTTAACGCTGGATCCGTATCAGGAGAATCCGGTGACCGGCGGCCTGATCTTTATTGATCGTTTGAGCAACGTCACCGTGGGTGCCGGCATGGTGCGCGAAGTGCATCAACAGGAAAACGCAGTCCCGTCGCAGTTCAGCGCTTTTGAGCTGGAGCTGAATCAGCTTGTCCGTAAGCACTTCCCGCACTGGGGTGCGCGCGATCTGCTCGGAGGCAAGTAATGGCGCAGCATGACGAAAACGTCGTCTGGCATGCCCATCCGGTAACGGCTGAGCAACGCGAAAAACTCCACGGTCACCGTGGGGTGGTGCTGTGGTTTACCGGGCTATCGGGCTCCGGTAAATCCACGGTAGCGGGTGCCCTGGAAGAGGCGTTGCACAAGCTTGGCGTCAGCACCTATCTCCTTGATGGCGATAACGTGCGTCACGGTCTGTGCAGTGATTTGGGCTTTAGTGACGCCGACCGTAAAGAGAATATTCGCCGGGTGGGTGAAGTTGCCCGCCTGATGGTGGATGCCGGCCAGGTGGTGCTGACGGCCTTTATCTCGCCACACCGAGCGGAGCGCCAGATGGTGCGTGAGCGTTTGGGAGAGGGGCGTTTTATTGAAGTCTTTGTGGATACGCCGCTGGCCATTTGTGAAGCGCGCGATCCAAAAGGCCTCTACAAAAAAGCACGGGCAGGTGAATTGCGAAACTTCACCGGCATTGATGCGGTTTACGAAGCGCCTGAATCCCCGGAAGTGCACCTTGAGGGTGAACAATTAGTAACAAATTTGGTGAGCCAATTATTAGACCTGATGAGACGGGACGATATTATCAGATCCTAAGACAGTACCGAGGATACCCATGTTCAGAGGGTATCCAGGTTTTGCCAGCCGCAAAGGCAACGGGGTCAGATATGCGCAACAGTCAGAACATCACCATTTCGCGGTCGGAGAATTTAACGACCAGCGATGAAACCACCTGGTCCTTCCCTGGGGCCATCGTGGGCTTTGTCGCATGGCTGCTGGCACTGTCTGTCCCGTTCCTCCTGTATGGTTCTAACACGCTGTTCTTCTTTTTGTATACCTGGCCTTTTTTCCTCGCACTGATGCCTGTCGCCGTTGTTGTCGGTATCGCCCTGCATTCGCTCCTTGACGGAAAGTTGCTTTACAGCGCCGTTTCGACCCTTTTTATGGTGGTCACAATGTTTGGCGGGCTGTTTATGTGGCTGATGGGCTAAACCCATCCATACTTCAAACCGTAACTCAGGTTAAGACAATGTGTCCGAAGAGGACAAACCTTCGGTAAGACGGGCAAATATGCTACATTCTGACGCGGTGAGGCAGTATCACCCGGCCCCGGTGTGGAGTCTGAGAAAAAGTTATGGGATGATGAGGCCGTTTTTCAGGGGGCAGGATGGGTAAATTAACGCTGCTGTTGCTGGCTTTGCTGGTCTGGCTGCAATATTCGCTGTGGTTCGGCAAAAACGGACTGCACGACTACAGCCGGGTGAGCGATGACGTCGCGGCACAGCAGGCGACAAACGCCAAACTTAAAGCGCGAAACGATCAACTTTTTGCTGAAATTGACGACCTTAATGGCGGGCAGGAAGCGATCGAGGAACGCGCGCGTAATGAATTGACCATGACCAAACCGGGCGAAACATTTTATCGTCTGGTGCCGGACGCCTCTAAGCGTGCTCCGGGGTCAGTACAGAACACACAAAACACACAAAATAATCGATAAACAATCCCGGGTTTATGACATGGCAGCAATCATTCCGGACGTTTATGCCGTGGTGCCGGCCGCTGGATTTGGCCGCCGCATGCAAACGGAATGTCCCAAGCAATATCTTTCTATTGGCGATAAAACGATCCTCGAACATGCCGTGGCGGCGCTGTTAGCGCATCCACGTGTTACGCGTGTTTTTATTGCCGTGACACCGGGTGATGCGCGCTTTGCGCAGCTTTCTCTTGCGCATCATCCTGCCGTAACGGTGGTGGACGGTGGCGCTGAGCGTGCTGACTCCGTTCTGGCCGGGCTTAACGCCGCGCAGGGTGCACAATGGGTGTTAGTGCACGATGCCGCGCGCCCCTGTCTTCACCTTGACGATCTGAACCGGTTGCTGCAGCTGAGTGAGACCAGCCGCGTGGGCGGTATTCTGGCCGCCCCGGTGCGAGACACCATGAAGCGTGCTGAGCCTGGCAAAAACGCCATCGCGCACACCGTTGATCGTAACGATTTATGGCACGCGCTGACCCCGCAATTTTTCCCGCATCAACTTCTGCATGACTGCCTGACACGTGCCCTTAATGAGGGGGCGACCATTACCGATGAAGCATCGGCATTAGAATATTGCGGATATCACCCCGAACTGGTCGCCGGACGGGCGGATAATATCAAAATCACCCGACCTGAAGATTTACGGCTTGCCGAATTTTACCTTACCCATTCTGAACCTCAGGAGAGAGCATAATGCGCATTGGACACGGTTTTGACGTACACGCATTTGGCGGCGAAGGCCCCATCATCATTGGCGGCGTGCGCATTCCCTGGGAAAAAGGGCTGCTGGCCCATTCTGATGGCGACGTTGCACTGCATGCATTGACCGATGCCTTACTGGGGGCCGCAGCGCTCGGCGACATTGGTAAACTCTTCCCGGACACGGACCCCGCGTTCAAAGGCGCAGACAGCCGTGAATTGTTGCGTGAAGCCTGGCGTCGTATCCAGGCCAGGGGCTACCAGCTTGGCAATGTCGACGTCACCATCATCGCTCAGGCGCCAAAAATGCTGCCGCACATTCCGCAGATGCGCGTATTTATTGCAGAAGACCTCGGTTGTCATATGGATGATGTCAATGTGAAAGCCACGACCACCGAAAAGCTCGGTTTTACCGGGCGCGGCGAGGGCATTGCCTGTGAAGCGGTTGCGCTTTTACTGAAGGCGGCGAAATGACCGATTTTGACCAACTGACCTGGCTGCATGGACAACCTGCTAGCAGCGGGGTGCTCAAAGCTAACCCGGAAGATTTTGTGGTGATCGAAGATTTAGGCTTCGAGCCTGACGGCGAAGGCGAACATATCCTGGTACGGATTCTGAAAAATGGCTGCAATACCCGTTTTGTTGCCGATGCGCTGGCAAAATTCCTTAAAATACACGCCCGCGAAGTGAGCTTTGCCGGGCAAAAAGACAAGCATGCGGTCACCGAACAGTGGCTGTGTGCCCGTGTGCCGGGGAATGGGATGCCAGATTTCAGCGGCTTTCAGCTTGAAGGCTGCAAAGTGCTCGAGTACGCACGTCATAAGCGTAAGCTGCGCTTAGGCGCGTTGAGAGGCAATCATTTTACCCTGGTGCTGCGCGGCATTACCGACCGCAATGACGTCGAGACACGTTTGCAGGCCATTAGCGAGCAGGGCGTGCCGAACTACTTCGGTGCGCAGCGCTTTGGTCTTGGCGGCAGTAACTTACTCGGCGCGCTGCGTTGGGCGCAGAGTGATGCACCGGTGCGGGATCGCAATAAGCGCAGTTTTTGGTTGTCGGCGGCCCGTAGCGCGTTGTTTAATCAGATCGTGCACGAGCGTTTGAAAAAACCAGACTTTAATCAAGTTGTTGACGGCGATGCGCTACAATTAGCGGGGCGCGGAAGCTGGTTTGTCGCCACGGCTGAAGAGCTGGCTGAACTGCAGACGCGTGTTGACGAAAAAGCATTAATGATAACGGCTGCGATGCCGGGAAGCGGCGAATGGGGAACCCAGCGCGCGGCCCTGGCCTTCGAACAAACCGCCGTGGCGGATGCACCGCAATTACAACAGTTACTGGTTCGTGAAAAAGTGGAGGCGGCTCGCCGCGCCATGCGCCTTTTCCCGCAACAGATGAGCTGGAGCTGGTGGGATGACGTGACCGTTGAGTTACGTTTCTGGCTGCCTGCGGGAAGCTTTGCAACCAGTGTGGTAAGGGAAATTATCAATACATCGGGTGACTATGCGAATATTGCTGAGTAATGATGACGGCATCCATGCACCGGGCATTCAGACGCTGGCAAAAGCCCTGCGGGAATTTGCTGACGTCCAGGTCGTCGCTCCCGATCGTAACCGCAGCGGTGCGTCTAACTCACTGACGCTCGAATCTTCCCTTCGTACTTTTGCTTTCGACAATGGCGATATCGCTGTGCAGATGGGCACGCCGACCGACTGCGTGTTTCTGGGCGTCAACGCGCTCATGCGCCCGCGTCCGGATGTGGTGGTGTCTGGCATTAATGCCGGGCCTAATCTGGGCGATGATGTCATCTATTCAGGTACGGTCGCGGCCGCTATGGAAGGGCGTCACCTGGGCTTTCCTGCTCTGGCTGTCTCGTTAAACGGCCATCAGCACTACGATACTGCGGCAGCGGTAACCTGCTCGATTTTACGTGGGTTGTCGCGCGAACCGCTGCGTACCGGGCGTATTTTGAACATCAATGTCCCGGACTTGCCCCTCAGCGAAATCAAAGGCATTCGTGTAACGCGCTGTGGCAGTCGTCATCCTGCGGATCAGGTCATTCCGCAGCAGGACCCGAGGGGTAACACGCTTTACTGGATTGGGCCGCCGGGCGAAAAATGCGATGCCGGGCCAGATACTGATTTTGCTGCCATTGATGAAGGCTATGTCTCGGTTACCCCGTTGCAGGTCGATCTTACCGCCTACAGCGCACATGACGTTCTTTCAGGCTGGCTGGAGCGCGCCGGAGTCAGCACGCAATGGTGAGTAAACGCGTACAAACGCTTCTCAATCAATTACGGGCACTGGGCATTGCGGATGAGCATGTTCTGGAAGCCATCGCGCAGGTACCGCGTGAAAAGTTTATTGATGAGGCGTTTGAACTCCAGGCCTGGGAAAACGTGGCTCTGCCGATAGGGCAGGGGCAAACCATTTCACAGCCCTATATGGTCGCCAGAATGACGGCGTTACTGGAGCTGACGCCACAATCCCGCGTACTGGAAATCGGGACGGGTTCAGGTTACCAGACGGCCATTCTGGCGCATCTGGTACACCACGTTTGTACCGTTGAGCGCATTAAGGGCCTGCAATGGCAGGCGCGACGTCGTCTCAAACAACTTGATTTACACAATGTTTCAACACGTCATGGTGATGGCTGGCAGGGTTGGCAGGCACGCGCCCCGTTTGACGCTATTATTGTGACGGCAGCGCCGCTGGAAATACCCACGGCGCTTATGTCGCAACTGGATGAAGGCGGCATTCTCGTTTTGCCCGTGGGCGATGAACATCAGCAACTTAAGCGTGTTCGTCGACGGGGAGACGAATTTATCATCGATACCGTGGAAGCCGTGCGATTTGTGCCCCTCGTTAAGGGTGAACTGGCCTGAGAAACAGATTTTTCCTGGGTTATTCATTCTCTATCAGCGTATGGTGTGCAAATTTGCTGGCGCCGTTTAGCGGTGTTTAAGTCATTGGTAACTAATACATTCCTGGGGGATAAATGAGCGCGGGAAGCCCTAAATTCACCGTACGTCGTGTGGCAGCACTGTCACTGGTTTCACTCTGGCTTGCTGGCTGCACAAGCTCTAACAACGCACCTGCTCCGGTGAGTTCCGTCAATGGCGAAACCAGTTCCAGCACCAATTCCGGAATGTTAATCACACCGCCGCCAAAGATGGGTAGCCCATCGCAGCCGCAGATCCAGCCTGTGCAGCAACCTGCTATTCAGCCAATGAATCAGTCAACGAATGCTCAGCCCGTCGTCCAACAGCCTGTTGAGACAGCAAATGGTCGTATAGTTTATAACCGTCAGTACGGGAATATTCCGAAAGGCAGTTATACCGGCGGCAGTACGTACACCGTAAAACGCGGTGATACGCTGTTTTATATTGCGTGGATCACCGGGAACGATTTCAGGGACCTGGCGCAGCGAAATAACGTTGCGGCCCCGTATGGCCTGAATGTCGGGCAAACACTGCAGGTGGGTAACGCATCGGGTACGCCGATTACGGGCGGAAATGCCATCACTCAGGCTGATGCTGCTGCTCAAGGAATCATCACAAAACCTGCACAAACCTCAACCGTGGCTGTTGCGTCCAAACCGACAATTACGTATTCTGAAGACTCAGGTGAACAAACTGCTAACAAAATGTTGCCTAACAATAAGCCTGTGACTGTAGTCACAGCGCCTGTTACGGTACCTTCTGCAAGCACAGCCGAACCGACTGCCAGCAGTACTTCAACCAGCGCGCCGATTTCAACGTGGCGCTGGCCGACTGACGGCAAAGTCATCGACAACTTCTCTGCCACCGAGGGTGGTAACAAAGGTGTTGATATCGCAGGTAGCAAAGGACAGGCTATCGTCGCGACCGCAGATGGTCGTGTTGTATATGCCGGTAATGCTCTGCGAGGTTACGGTAATCTTATTATCATCAAACATAACGATGATTACCTGAGTGCCTACGCCCATAACGATACGATGCTGGTCCGGGAACAACAAGAAGTTAAGGCGGGGCAAAAAATCGCTACCATGGGTAGCACCGGAACCAGTTCTACACGCTTGCATTTTGAAATTCGTTACAAGGGGAAATCCGTAAACCCGCTGC
>DFPL01000335.1 GCA_002377245.1 Enterobacteriaceae bacterium UBA3516 | reverse complement strand
TTAACCGAACATCAGCGTCAGCAGATGCGAGATCTCATGCAGCGGGCTCGTCATGATCAGCCCCCTGTTAATGTTAGCGAAATGGAGACAATGCATCGCCTTGTCACCGCAGAAAATTTTGATGAAAACGCTGTGCGCGCTCAGGCAAACAAAATGGCGCAGGAACAGGTTGCCCGACAGGTCGAAATGGCTAAGGTCCGCAACCAGATGTTTCACCTGCTAACGCCCGAGCAGCAAGCGGTTTTGAACCAGAAGCATCAACAACGGATGACCCAACTGCGCGAAGTCGCGCAAATGCAGCAAGGTTCGCCGTTGAAGTTCTTCAGTAGCAGTAGTACCCAGCGTTCCCAGTAATGAACCCTGTTTTCCTTGCCATAGACACCATCCCTGTCTTCCCCCACATGATGTGGGGGTTTTTTTTGCCCCAAATTCAGACCCTTGATTTTCCGCCTGTGAAGTCGCCTTTCGTTATACTACCCACTGCACACAGTGGGAGCCTCTATGAATGAATCTTATGGGCGTCTGGTCAGCCGCGCTGCCATCGCAGCCACGATCATGGCGTCGTCATTATTGGTGATTAAAATCTTTGCGTGGTGGTACACCGGATCGGTAAGTATTCTGGCGGCGCTGGTGGATTCGCTGGTGGATATTGCCGCCTCGCTAACCAATCTGTTGGTGGTGCGTTATTCACTGCAACCGGCAGATGATGAACATACCTTTGGTCATGGAAAAGCGGAATCGCTCGCCGCGCTGGCGCAAAGTATGTTTATCTCCGGTTCAGCACTGTTCCTGTTTTTGACCGGCATTCAGCATCTGGCGAACCCGGAACCGATGTTCTCACCCGGTATAGGGATGATCGTCACGCTGATTGCTTTAGTCAGCACTGTGATCCTTGTCACCTTTCAGCGTTGGGTAGTGAGAAAAACCCAGAGTCAGGCGGTAAGGGCAGATATGCTTCATTATCAATCTGATGTTATGATGAACGGTGCAATTTTGGTCGCTTTGTGGCTGTCGTGGTATGGCTGGCATAGGGCGGATGCCCTGTTTGCTTTGGGCATCGGTTGTTATATTTTATACAGCGCATTACGTATGGGATATGACGCCGTTCAGTCTTTGCTGGATCGGGCGTTACCGGATGAAGAACGGCAGGATATTTTCAATATCGTCACCACCTGACCGGGCGTCAGTGGTGCCCACGATCTTCGTACCAGGCAGTCCGGTCCTACACGGTTCATTCAAATCCATCTGGAGATGGAAGATAACCTTCCGCTGGTTCAGGCGCATATCGTCGCCGAACAGGTGGAACAGGCAATCCTGCAGCGTTTTCCCGGGTCAGATGTCATTATTCATCAGGATCCCTGCTCGGTAGTACCTCAAGGACGATAAGCGCGTTGCTGCTGTCGTATTTCGATGCAAAAAAAGAGAGTCAGACCCGCATTTCGTGTATAAATTACCGCCATATGGTCTGACCTGAATCAATTCAGCAAAAAGCGATTGATATAAAATTTGCATCATAGTCGTTTGCCCCTTTGGGGCGTCATTTTGGCCAACAGAACATTATTTTTGCATTCCTAAGTTCAGAGGTAGTCATGATTAAAAAAATCGGTGTGTTGACAAGTGGCGGTGATGCGCCGGGCATGAACGCAGCAATTCGTGGCGTGGTCCGTGCAGCATTAACTGAAGGTCTGGAAGTCGCGGGTATTTATGATGGTTATCTCGGCCTGTATGAAGACCGTATGATTCAACTGGATCGCTATAGCGTGTCAGACATGATTAACCGTGGCGGCACCTTCCTCGGCTCTGCGCGTTTCCCGGAATTCCGCGAAGAGCACGTTCGCGCCGTGGCTATCGAGAACATGAAGAAACGGGGTATTGATGCGCTGGTCGTTATCGGCGGTGACGGCTCCTATATGGGTGCTAAGCGCCTGACTGAAATGGGCTTCCCGTGCATCGGCTTGCCTGGCACCATCGACAACGACGTAGCGGGTACTGACTACACTATCGGTTACTTCACCGCACTGCACACCGTGGTGGAAGCCATTGACCGCCTGCGTGACACCTCTTCCTCTCACCAGCGCATCTCCATCGTTGAAGTGATGGGCCGTTACTGTGGTGACCTGACCCTGGCCGCAGCCATTGCGGGTGGTTGTGAATTTATCGTACTGCCGGAAGTTGAATTCAGCCGCGAAGATCTGGTGGCTGAGATCAAAGCCGGCATCGCTAAAGGTAAGAAACACGCTATCGTTGCCATCACCGAGCACATCTGCGATATCGATGAGCTGGCGAAATACATCGAAACCGAAACTGAGCGCGAAACCCGTGCGACCGTGTTGGGCCACATTCAGCGCGGCGGCTCCCCGGTGCCATACGATCGTATCCTTGCTTCCCGCATGGGTGCTTACGCCATCGAACTGCTGCTGCAGGGCCACGGTGGTCGTTGCGTCGGTATTCAGAACGAGAAAATGGTTCACCACGACATCATCGATGCTATCGAGAACATGAAGCGTCCGTTCAAAGGTGACTGGCTGGACTGCGCTAAAAAGCTCTACTGATCCCCTTCAACGCCCTCCTTTTCGAGGGCGTTTATTTGCCTGTCGATATTCCCCAAAGTTATAGTCAATCTTTTTTTATTCTTTAATGATTGAATCGCTTTCTGGCAGGCTGAGCACATCAAAATACATAACCTGAGAGAGTGGGCGATGAATAAATGGGGCGTGGGGTTAACTTTGCTGCTGGCATCCGGCAGCGTTCTGGCAAAAGACATTCAATTACTGAACGTGTCATATGATCCAACGCGTGAGTTGTACGAACAGTACAACAAAGCGTTCAGTGCCCACTGGAAACAGGAAACGGGCGACACCGTTACCATTCGGCAGTCGCATGGCGGTTCCGGCAAACAGGCAACGTCCGTTATCAACGGCCTGGATGCCGATGTTGTAACCCTGGCGCTGGCCTACGACGTTGATGCGATTGCCGAACGCGGCAGTATCGATAAAAACTGGATCAAACGTCTGCCGGATAACTCCGCACCTTACACCTCGACGATCGTCTTCCTGGTGCGCAAAGGCAACCCGAAACAGATTCATGACTGGAATGACTTAATCAAACCGGGCGTGTCCGTCATTACCCCGAACCCGAAAAGCTCCGGTGGTGCGCGCTGGAACTACCTGGCTGCATGGGGTTATGCCCTGCATCAGAACGGCGGCGATCAGGCGAAAGCTCAGGAGTTCGTGAAGGCGCTGTATAAAAACGTTGAAGTGCTGGATTCGGGCGCCCGTGGCGCAACCAACACCTTCGTGGAACGTGGCATCGGCGACGTGCTGATTGCCTGGGAGAACGAAGCCCTGCTGGCGACGAACGAGCTCGGCAAAGATAAGTTCGAAATCGTGACGCCAAGCGAATCCATCCTCGCAGAGCCGACCGTCGCTGTTGTCGACAAAGTGGTGGCGAAGAAAGGCACGCAGCAGGTGGCCGAAGCGTACCTGAAGTATCTCTATACCCCGGAAGGGCAGGAGATTGCGGCGAAGAACTTCTACCGTCCGCGTGACAAAGATGTGGCAGCGAAATACGCCAACGAATTCCCGAAACTGAAGCTGTTCACCATTGACGATGTCTTTGGCGGCTGGACGAAAGCGCAGAAAGAGCACTTCTCCAACGGCGGCAAGTTCGACGAAATCAGCAAGCGCTAATCCCCAGGCGGCCCTTAACGGGGCCGTTTTTGTTTTTCCCCTCCGTACATCTTTTTCCCGTTTGACTGCGCTATGCTTCATGTTCTTCCAGAATTGAGGACGTCCGATGAAGATTGTGCTCCGAACCGCTATCGTCCTGATGATGCTAATATTGCTGGCTGCAGCATGGGGGGCGTACTGGTGGAACAGCAGCGATCGGGACCAGCTCCGCGAAAGAGTGTTAGGACAATGCGTCCCACATCAGCGCGATAACCAGCAGCCTGAACCCTGTGAGCAGGTCAATCTTGGCGCCGGTTACGTCCTGCTTAAGGATCGCAACGGCCCGCTGCAATACCTGTTGATGCCAACTTACCGTATCAACGGCATTGAGAGCCCCCTGTTGCTGCAACCGCACACCCCCAACTTTTTCTGGCAGGCCTGGCAATCGCGCAGGGTAATGGATAAAACGCGCGGCAGTCCGGTGCCGGATAACGTGATTTCTCTTACCATTAATTCGCGCACTGGCCGCACGCAGAATCACTTTCATCTTCACCTCTCCTGCCTGCGCAGTGATGTTCGTATTCAGCTCAACAATGAAGCCGCCAACATCAGCAGCCGTTGGCTGGCCCTGCCTGGGAGACTGCGCGGGCATCACTATCTGGCACGACGAGTCACCGAAGCTGAACTGGTGCAGCGCAGCCCGTTCCTGATGCTGGCAGAAGAGGTACCGGATGCCCGTAACCATATGGGGCGCTATTCGATGGCCATGTTGCAGCAGGCGGATGGCTCGTTTGTCCTGCTGGCAACGCAGCGAGATCTGTTGACGTTTAACCGCGCATTTGCTGAGGAAATCCAGGATCATCAATGCGATATCCTGCAATAACCCCACCAGATTTGGCGTTTACCAGGCAAGCCTGCCGCCGTAGACTTGTCGAAATTTTCTACAGGAGACAGGTATGTCGCTCTGGTTTACTCACCCTCTGTTCCTTCCCTCGGTGATTGTTGGCATTACGATTCTGCTCTGGGCGACCTCGCTGCTACCGGAGTTTATTACCGCGCTACTATTTTTCACCGCCGCGATGATTGCCAAAATCGCGCCACCGGAGGTGATTTTCGGCGGTTTCGCGTCGTCTGCTTTTTGGCTGGTCTTCAGCGGCTTTGTGCTGGGTGTGGCGATTCGCAAGACGGGGCTGGCTGACAGGGCGGCACGGGCACTGTCGGCGAAACTCACGGACTCATGGCTGCTTATGGTCGCAAGCGTGGTGCTGCTCAGCTACGCGCTGGCTTTTGTGATGCCCTCCAACATGGGACGTATTGCGTTGCTGATGCCGATTGTGGCGGCGATGGCGGCACGGGCGGGCATTGCAGAGGGCACGCGCGGCTGGTACGGGCTGGCGCTGGCGGTGGGGTTTGGCACCTTCCAGCTCTCGGCAACCATCCTGCCTGCGAACGTCCCTAACCTGGTAATGAGCGGGGCGGCGGAAGGGTCCTATGGTATCCATCTGAACTACGTCCCCTATCTGCTGCTGCACACACCGGTACTGGGAATACTCAAAGGCCTGATCCTGATTGGCCTGATTTGCTGGCTCTTCCCGGGCAAGCCGCATGCCGCGAAAGAGATGCCACCCTCAGAACCGATGAGCAGGGCAGAGAAGCGCCTGGCGTGGTTACTGGCCGTGGTTCTGACTATGTGGGTAACAGAGAGCGTACACGGCATTGGCCCGGCCTGGACGGGGCTGGTGGCCGCCTGCATTACGCTCCTGCCGCGCGTGGGTTTTATTAACGGCGAAGAATTTTCCAGTGGCGTGAATATTCGTACCTGCATCTATGTGGCCGGTATTCTTGGACTGGCGATTACGGTAACCCAGACGGGGATCGGTGCGGCAGTGGGCAACGCCTTGCTGCATGTGATGCCGCTGGATCCTGATAAGCCCTTTACCAGCTTCCTCGCGCTGACAGGTATCACTACGGCACTGAATTTCATCATGACCGCTAACGGCGTACCGGCACTCTTCACCACGCTGGCGCAAAGCTTCTCGGATGCGACAGGGTTCCCGCTGCTTTCGGTGATTATGATTCAGGTATTGGGGTATTCCACGCCGCTGTTGCCGTATCAGGCGTCACCGATCGTGGTGGCGATGGCATTAGGCAAGGTGCCTGCCCGGGCGGGGATGTTGTTGTGTATCGCGCTGGCGGTGGCAACTTATCTGGTACTGCTGCCGCTGGATTATGCGTGGTTTAGTCTCTTGGGACGGCTGTAAAAAAGCCCGGTGGCGCTGGCGCTTACCGGGCCTGGAGAACCGTAGGGCGGGTTAGCGAAGCGCCACCCGCCGCAAAGGCAATTATGCTTTTGCCGCTTCTGCTGCTTTAACGATGACCGCAAAAGCGTCAGCTTTCAGGGATGCACCGCCAACCAGCGCGCCATCGATGTCCGGCTGGGTGAAGAGTTCAGCCGCGTTGGACGCGTTAACAGAACCGCCGTACTGAATGATCACTTGCTCAGCCACTTTCGCGTCAGCTTTAGCAATGTGGTCACGGATGAATTTGTGAACGGCCTGAGCCTGAGCCGGGGTGGCAGATTTGCCGGTACCGATAGCCCATACTGGTTCGTAAGCGATAACCGCGCCTTCGAAGGCCGCAGCGCCCTGCGTTTTCAGGACAGCGTCAATCTGACGTGCACAGACTTCTTCCGTTTTGCCTGCTTCGTTTTCTGCTTCGGTTTCACCGATGCACAGAACCGGGATCAGACCCTGCTCTTTCAGCACGGCGAATTTCTTCGCGATGAACTCGTCAGATTCTTTGTGGTAAGTACGACGCTCGGAATGGCCAATGATGATGTATTTCGCGCCGATATCTTTCAGCATTTCAGCGGAGGTTTCACCGGTGAATGCGCCAGACAGGTTAACGTCTACGTTCTGCGCGCCCAGCACAATGTGGCTGCCGTCAGCGGCATGTTTCGCCAGGTCCAGGTAGATATCCGGCGGAGCAATGGCCACGCCACAACCGGTTACGCCAGCCAGCTCTTTACGCAGGTTAGCAACCAGTTCGTTTACCATGTGGCGGCTGCCGTTCAGTTTCCAGTTACCCATCACCAAAGGATGTCGCATTTTTACTCTCCACGCACGAAGCGAATTAAGGAATATAGCTACCCTTCAGGGCAGCGTGGTCTGTGAAACAGTATAGAGATTCGTCCCTGCGAAGGCTTTGCTTTTTGTCATTTATTGTCGCCTTCGGGGGCTTCAGATAGGGTCAGCTTAATCGGTTCAACAGCGAAGGTCAGCCCCTTTTCGCCGTCATCTGCCACCACATAGCGAATAGCGCCTTCGGTTTCGGCATACCAAAGTTTATTTTTACCGTTATTCAGCAACTTCTGCAGTTTCTGCAGGCTTTGTGCTTTGGAAAGCCCCGGTGAAAACTCGCGGATCACCGCCGCCATATACTCCTGGGCCTTAGCGCGTGAGGCCTTTTGCTCCGGCCCTCTGACGGTCAGCCAGGTTATCTGCATCGATTTTATTTTCAACGTGCCACGCTCCAGCGCGGTCGATGCATAAAGATTATCGTTAATTTTGGTAGCGGCACGGGTGAGGCGCGCGGTGTCGGCACCCGAATCAATGGCGCGGAATTCGTTGAGGGCAAGCGCAGGATTATCCTCGTTGAACTTCTCTCTGAACTGGCTAATAGATTGCTCAAAGGTCGGTGCGCCAGGCATCAAATAGGGTGCTGTCGCCGCAGATGGCGCATCTTCTGCAAATGCCGACGGGGCAAAAATGAATGCCGCCAGCAGGGGCCACCAGGTTTTCATCAACATCATCCTCTTATCACGTTGCTCACGATTAAAACGATAACGGGCGGGCTTGTCAAAAAGTCGCGTCGCCAGGGTAAACTAGCCAGCAGTACAATAATAAGGAACCTTACATGGGCATACAGCAGTGGTTATTCTCAATTAAAGGGCGCATTGGCCGCCGTGATTTTTGGGTGTGGATGGTCATTTGGGTGGTGGCAATGGCTGCGCTCTTTTATGCGGTTGATTTCAATCTGCTTGCCAGCCAGACCGCCGCATTTATGTTGGTCTGCCTGTTATGGCCGACGGCCTGCGTCATTGTGAAACGCCTGCACGATCGCGGTAAATCGGGCCCATGGGCACTGCTGTTTATTCTCGCGTGGATGCTGCTGGCCGGGAACTGGGACATGCTGAATGGGACGTTGCAATGGGCCGTAGGGCGCTTTGCTCCGGCGCTGATTATGGTCGGCATGCTTATCGACCTGGGCGCGTTTGTAGGCACCCAGGGCGAAAATAAATTCGGCAAAGACACGCTGGACGTGAAATACCGCTGATTACCAATAATGTTCTGCGGTCATATGGCCTGGCCGACGGCGTAAATGTTTGGTCATCTGCCGGGTCTCTTTCAACAACTGCTGGGTATCACGCACCATTTGTGGGTTGCCGCACAGCATCACATGGCTGGTATCGGTGGTCATCGGCAGCCCCACCGCCTCCTCCAGCGCCCCGCTGTCAATCAACGCGGGTACGCGCCCGGTCAATGAACCCGAAACACTCTCCCGACTCACTACCGTCTGAATACGTAGTTTGCCTTCGTAGCGTTGCTGAAGCTCCAGCATCAGCGGCAGGTAGCTTAGATCGGCGGCGTAACGCACCGCATGGACCAGCACCAGATTGGTGAAGCGATCAAGCCCTTTGCCCTCCTGCAAAATCGACAGGTAGGGACCAATCGCCGTCCCGGTCGCCAGCATCCACAGCGTAGTGCAGTCGGGCACTTCGTCGAGGACAAAGAACCCGGCGGCTTCGCTGACAATCTGGATATCATCCCCCGGCTGCAGTGCGGCGAGACGCGGGCTGAGCTTTCCTTCCGGTACGGTGACAAGATAGAACTCGAGATCAGGATTTCCCGGCGCATTCACATGCGAGTAGGCTCGCTGTACCCGCTCCCCGTCGATTTCGAGTCCGAGCTTGGCGAACTGTCCGGCGGTGAAAGGAAGAATGGGGGCATGAACGGTCAGGCTGAACAACGCGTCGGTCCAGAACTCGACTTTAACGACTTTTCCTGTAACCCAGTCGGCCATGATTTTCTCCTGTTCAGAATCATTGCCTTATCTTCGTCGTGAATGGAGAGGATTTCCACCCCGCAAGCGTCGGAAAGCTCTCCCTGATAAATATCTCCGTCATACTACAAGTTGCAGGTGCCCAGGCTGCAGCGCGAAGTATGAGGGTTTAAACTTACAGAATATGGGTCTGCACGTCCGGGTCTTTGCGATCCAGATAGTGAATGGACTGAATACGACGAATGGTGCGCGATTTGCCGCGAATCAGCAGGGTTTCGGTGGTGGCAATGTTGCCTTTACGACTGATGCCATCCAGTAAATCCCCTTTGGTGATCCCGGTTGCCGAGAAAATGACGTTGTCGCTACGCGCCATGTCATCCAGACGCAACACAACCCCGGCTTCGATACCCATCGCCTGGCAGCGCGCCAGCTCATTCTCACCGATGCGACGATTTTCTTCGCTGTTGCCTTTTACGTGATGGCGAGCCAGCAAGCGGCCCTGCATATCGCCGTCCAGCGCGCGAATAACCGCAGCTGAGACCACGCCTTCCGGTGCGCCGCCGATGCCATAGAGCACGTCGACTTCGCTGTCTGGCATGCAGGTCAGAATCGAGGCGGCAACGTCGCCGTCCGGGATCGCAAACACGCGTACGCCAAGTTTTTGCATTTCGGCGATAGTCGCATCGTGGCGCGGTTTTGCCAGAATAGTTACCGTCAGTTCAGTGAGCGGTTTGCCCAGTGCGGCAGCGACGTTACGCAGGTTATCCGCCAGCGGCAGATTGAGATCGATAGCCCCTTTTGCGCCCGGGCCGACAATCAGTTTTTCCATGTACATGTCCGGCGCATTCAGGAAGCAGCCTTGATCGCCCACCGCCAGCACCGCCAGAGCGTTAGCCTGACCCATTGCGGTCATGCGAGTGCCTTCAATCGGATCAACGGCGATATCAACCGCATCCCCTTTGCCGGTCCCGACCTTTTCACCGATATAGAGCATCGGGGCTTCGTCAATTTCGCCTTCGCCAATGACGATGGTGCCGTCGATGTTGACCTGATTTAGCATAATGCGCATGGCATGAACCGCTGCGCCGTCGGCGACGTTTTTGTCACCGCGACCCAGCCATTTGTAGCCAGCCAACGCAGCCGCTTCCGTCACGCGGGAAAATTCAATGGCAAGTTCTCGTCTCATTGCATACTCGTGAAGTCAAAGAAATTGCGCGAAGTTTAACACAGAGAGGGGAGGGATTATTGATGTGGGGGTGAGACTTTGCCCGATGGCGGCTTCGCCTTATCCGGCCTACGAAACGACAACCCGTAGGCCGGATAGGACGCTTTTGCGTCGCCATCCGGCAATGTAAGGATTACTCTTCGCGATCTTCCCATGCAAGGGCGCGTTTCACCGCTTTTTTCCAGCCGCTGTAACGCACGTTACGCTCGGTGGTTTCGATGCTCGGACGGAATTCACGTTCAATCACCGCTTTTTCCTGCAGCTCGTCCAGGTTCTGCCAGAAGCCGACGGCCAGACCAGCCAGATACGCAGCCCCCAGCGCCGTCACTTCACGCACTTCCGGACGCTCTACACGCGTACCCAGAATATCGGACTGGAACTGCATCAGGAAGTTGTTGGCGACCGCACCGCCGTCCACGCGCAGCGCATGCAGACGAATACCAGAGTCTGCCTGCATCGCTTCCAGAACATCACGCGTCTGGTAGGCAATAGACTCCAGCGTTGCGCGAATAATGTGGTTTGAATTTACGCCACGGGTCAGGCCAAAAATCGAGCCGCGGGCATACGGGTCCCAGTAGGGTGCGCCCAGGCCGGTGAACGCGGGTACAACGTACACGCCGTTGGTGTCTTTCACTTTGGTCGCGAAGTATTCGGAGTCGAACGCATCGCTGATGAGTTTCATCTCGTCACGCAGCCACTGAATAGAGGCTCCCGCCATGAACACGGCACCTTCCAGCGCATAGTTCACTTCACCGCTTGGGCCGCAGGCGATGGTGGTCAGCAGGCCATGC
>DFPL01000337.1 GCA_002377245.1 Enterobacteriaceae bacterium UBA3516 | reverse complement strand
TTTGCCACGTTGACCATTTCATCCAGCGATGGCGTGATAAGACCAGACAGCCCAATCAGGTCAGCGTTCACTTCGCGCGCGGTCTTGAGGATTTTCTCCGTCGGCACCATCACACCAAGATCGACGATTTCGTAGTTATTACACTGCAGCACCACCCCGACGATGTTTTTGCCGATGTCGTGCACATCGCCTTTAACGGTCGCGATAACCATCTTGCCGTTGCTGGAGCCCTTCTCTTTGCTGGCTTCAATGTACGGCTCAAGGTAGGCCACCGCCTGCTTCATCACGCGGGCCGATTTTACCACCTGCGGCAGGAACATTTTCCCTTCACCAAACAGGTCACCGACCACGTTCATGCCGTCCATCAGCGGGCCTTCAATCACCTCAATCGGGCGCGAAGCCTGCTGACGGGCCTCTTCGGTGTCCAGCTCAATGAACTCGGTAATGCCTTTGACCAGCGAGTACTCAAGACGCTTTTTCACATCCCAACTGCGCCATTCCGCCTGCTGGGCGTTGGCGGTTTCATCGGTTTTACTGCCGCGATATTTTTCCGCCAGATCGAGAAGACGTTCGGTGCCGTCATCGCGGCGGTTGAGGATCACATCTTCAACCGCGTCACGCAGCTCGGCAGGCAGGTCGTCGTAAATCGCCAACTGGCCGGCGTTCACAATGCCCATGTCCATGCCGTTGCGAATGGCGTAGTAAAGGAAGACGGCGTGGATCGCTTCACGCACCGGATCATTACCACGGAACGAGAACGACACGTTGGAGACGCCACCGGAAATCATGGCATGGGGCAGTTCGCGCTTGATGTCTTCACACGCGCCAATAAAGTCCTGCGCGTAGTTGTTGTGCTCTTCAATGCCGGTGGCCACGGCGAAGATGTTCGGGTCAAAGATGATGTCTTCCGGCGGGAAACCCACCTCTTTGGTCAGGATGTTATACGCCCGGCGACAAATCTCGATTTTGCGCTCGCGGGTATCCGCCTGGCCCACTTCGTCAAAGGCCATCACCACCATCGCGGCACCGTAACGGCGCACCAGCTTCGCGTGATGGATAAAGGTTTCTACCCCCTCTTTCATTGAGATCGAGTTAACAATGCCTTTGCCCTGAATGCATTTCAGCCCTTTCTCGATGACGTCCCATTTGGAGGAGTCAATCATGATCGGCACGCGGGCGATGTCCGGCTCACCGGCGATCAGATTAAGGAAACGTACCATCGCCGCTTCGGCGTCGAGCATCCCCTCATCCATGTTGATATCGATAATCTGCGCGCCGCTTTCGACCTGCTGGCGAGCAACGTCCAGCGCTTCGTTGTACTTTTCTTCTTTGATCAGGCGCTTAAACTTCGCCGAGCCGGTAACGTTGGTACGTTCACCGACGTTGACGAACAGGCTGTCGTCACCAATGTTCAATGGCTCCAGGCCCGCCAGGCGGCAGGAGACCGGAATGTCCGGCAGCTTGCGCGGCGGCAACCCTTCAACGGCATCGCTCATTGCTTTAATATGTTCCGGCGTGGTGCCGCAGCACCCCCCTACTATGTTCAGGAAGCCCGCCTCGGCCCATTCACGAATCTGTTCCGCCATGGTGTCCGCATCCAGATCGTATTCGCCGAAGGCGTTGGGCAGGCCGGCGTTCGGGTGCGCGGTCACGTAGCATTCAGCAATGCGCGAAAGCTCCTGCACGTACTGACGCAGTTCATCTGGCCCCAGCGCACAGTTCAAGCCGAAGGTGAGCGCATCGGCGTGGCGCAGGGAGTTATAAAAGGCCTCGGTGGTCTGCCCGGAGAGCGTACGACCAGAGGCATCGGTAATAGTGCCGGAAATCATGATCGGCAGGTCGACGCCGAGGGCTTCAAATTCTTCTTTCACCGCAAAAATCGCGGCTTTGGCATTGAGGGTATCGAAGACCGTTTCTATGAGGATGAGGTCACTGCCCCCTTCCACCAGCGCTTTGGTTGACTCGCGATACGCCTCCACCAGCCCATCAAAGGTGATGTTACGAAACGCCGGGTCGTTAACGTCCGGTGAGATGGACGCCGTGCGGTTGGTCGGGCCGAGTACACCCGCAACGTAGCGCGGTTTTTCCGGCGTGCGGGCGGTCCACTCGTCGGCACAGGCGCGTGCCAGCTTCGCCGCGGCAAAGTTGATTTCTGCCGACAGGGATTCCATCTGGTAATCCGCCATCGCAATCGTCGTCGAGTTAAAGGTATTGGTTTCAATGATATCCGCGCCTGCCGCAAAATAGGCAGAGTGGATAGTGGCAATCACCTCAGGCTGAGTAATGACCAGCAGGTCGTTGTTACCTTTAAGATCGCAGGGCCAGTCAGCGAAGCGCTCGCCGCGAAAATCCTGCTCACTCAGACGTTGATTCTGGATCATGGTGCCCATGCCCCCATCCAGAATCAGAATACGTTCGTTTAATTGCTGCTTTAGTTGCTCAACTTTGCTGCTCACACGTGCTCCCGACGACGCTCAACCAGGCCAAAAGGCCAGCAGGACATACTGGCACAAACTGTCAGGTCGGAAAAGTCGCACGGGGGTAACATGAGAGATGTTCACCTGAACTCATCCGATCAGTATTTTGTGGGGTTGCATTATAATTCTATAAAACGAAAATGATTTCCACGATACAGAAAAGGAGCCAGCCATGGTTGCCAATGTGCCCGCCAAACGCGGCAGAAAACCCTCTACTGCTGCCACCGCGCAACCCACCGGTCAGGTCCAGTCGTTAACCCGTGGACTTAAATTGCTGGAGTCGATTGCGGAATCCCACGGCAGTGTGGCCTTAACCGAGCTGGCGCAGCAGGCAGGCTTGCCTAACTCCACCACGCACCGCTTACTGACCACCATGCAACAGCTTGGCTTTGTGCGCCAGGTGGGCGAACTGGGCCACTGGTCGGTTGGGGCGCATGCCTTTATCGTCGGCAGTAGCTTTTTGCAAAGCCGTAATCTGATGGCGATTGTGCACCCGATTCTGCGCACCCTTATGGAAAACTCTGGCGAAACGGTGAATCTGGCGGTGCTGGACCAGAGCGATCATCAGGCCATTATTATCGACCAGGTACAGTGTACTCAGCTCATGCGCATGTCCGCACCGATNNGGCGCAGGGAAAGCGTTTCTGGCTAATCTCAATGACGATCAGGTCTCCAGCCTGTTACACCGCAAAGGGCTGCATGCTTATACTCACGCTACCCTGGTGTCGCCGGTGCACCTGAAAGAGGACCTCGCCCAGACGCGCAAACGCGGCTACTCCTTTGATGACGAAGAGCATGCGCTTGGCCTGCGCTGCGTTGCCGCCTGTATTTATGATGAGCACGGCGTGCCTTTTGCTGCCATCTCTATTTCCGGCCCCATTTCGCGTATTACCGACGACCGGGTGACGGAACTGGGGGCGATGGCAATCAAGGGCGCAAAAGAGGTGACGCTGGCCTGGGGCGGTATTCGCTGAGGCAGATGCCCTCACCCCGGCCCTCTCTCACGGGGGTGAGGAATCCCCAGTAAAAATGCGTGCACGGACGGTCCCCTCGCCCAACCGGGGAGAGGGTT
>DFPL01000307.1 GCA_002377245.1 Enterobacteriaceae bacterium UBA3516 | reverse complement strand
TGGTCGAAGAACCAGTGCAGGCCGTTGAATGGAATGTCGCGGTTGACGCGCTCGAAGACATCCAGCATTCGGCTGATGGATTCGTTATAGGTGGCGTGCAGGCGGAATGGCCAGCGGTGTTCAACCAGGTGGCGCACCACGCGCTCTAATTCATCTTCCATGCCGGGTGCCAGGTCCGGGCGTGGTTCAAGGAAGTCCTCAAAGTCGGCGGCAGAGAAGACCAGCATTTCGCCCGCGCCGTTGTGGCGGAAGAAGTCGCTGCCCTGGCCCGGGGTGAGCATATCGGTCCATTTTTCGAAATCTTCCAGCTCATGCCCCGGACGCTGGGTAAAGAGGTTATAGGCGATGCGGATCGTCATCTGCTTTTTGGCGTGCAGCTCGTTGATGATTTCGTAATCTTCCGGGTAGTTCTGGAAGCCGCCGCCCGCGTCGATCGCACTGGTCAGGCCCAGACGATTCAGTTCGCGCATAAACTGACGAGTGGAGTTAACCTGCTGTTCAAGAGGCAGTTTCGGCCCTTTGGCAAGCGTTGCGTAAAGGATCATGGCATTCGGACGAGCAATCAGCATCCCGGTCGGGTTGCCATTGCTGTCGCGCTGAATTTCACCGCCCGGCGGATTCGGGGTGTCTTTGGTGTAACCCACCACACGGAGCGCGGCGCGGTTGAGCAGGGCGCGGTCGTAGAGATGGAGGATAAAAACTGGGGTATCGGGGGCCGCGTCGTTGATCTCTTCAAGGGTGGGCATGCGGCGTTCAGCGAACTGGAATTCGCTCCAGCCACCCACCACGCGCACCCACTGTGGTGACGGCGTGCGCAGTGCCTGCTCTTTCAGCATACGCAGCGCATCAGCCAGTGAGGGGACGCCTTCCCAGCGCAGTTCGAGATTGTAGTTCAGTCCACCGCGAATCAGGTGCAGGTGCGAGTCATTGAGGCCCGGAATGGCGGTGCTGCCCTTGAGATCGATGACCTTACTGCCTTCGCAATGGTATTCCATCACTTCAGCCTGGCTACCGACTGCGACGAACTTACCGTCGCGGATGGCGACCGCATCGGCAACCGGGTTTTCCCTGTCCACCGTGTGAAATTTGCCGTTGAGTAAAATCAGCTCTGCTTTATCGAGCGAGACCATAAATCCTCCTGTCTGAGACGCCCGAAACTGGCGTTATGCCAGCGGACGATAAGATGCGATGCCCCGTCAGCGCAGAGCGTGAAAACTGGGAGGATTATGGTGAGCAGGCGAAAACGGCGTCTAGTTATACGAAGGTATACCTATACGAACGTATAGTTATACACAGAGATAATAGTTCTCATTCCAAACAACTCTTACTATCCGCCCCGACAGCATGGCCCGGGACGAACGGTAAAAGGCAGCCGCTTTCTGCTTCTCTTTCGTCTGTTGATGCAGCGCGAGAATATCCCGGTCACTGTCAGCATGGTTTCCGCCTCCTTTCACGGATCACTTAACGACAATGGGTATTCTTATGACCAACTCTAAGCTTGAAGTCCTGACGCCGCAAAACTGCCAGATGATTTTTATCGATCAACAGCCACAAATGGCGTTTGGCGTGCAGTCAATTGACCGCCAGGTGCTGAAAAACAATGTGGTTGGCCTGGCAAAAGCGGCTAAGGTCTTCAATATTCCGACCGTCATCACCACCGTTGAAACCGAAAGCTTCTCCGGCAATACCTTCCCTGAACTGCTGGACGTTTTCCCGGAGCATGACATCCTTGAGCGTACCTCCATGAACTCCTGGGACGACCAGAAAGTGCGTGATGCGCTGGCGAAAAACGGCAAGAAAAAAGTTGTTGTGTCCGGCCTGTGGACCGAAGTTTGCAACAACACCTTCGCACTCTGCGCCATGCTGGAAGGTGACTATGAGATCTATATGGTCGCAGACGCTTCCGGTGGCACGTCTAAAGAAGCCCATGACTACGCCATGCAGCGCATGATCCAGGCAGGCGTGATCCCGGTAACCTGGCAGCAGGTTCTGCTGGAATGGCAGCGTGACTGGGCTCATAAAGAGACCTACAACGCGGTGATGGATATCGTTAAAGAGCACTCAGGCGCTTACGGTATGGGTGTCGATTACGCCTACACCATGGTGCACAAAGCGCCATCACGCGCCAAAGGTGCCCACCGCACGCTGGCGCCGGTTCCGGCCAACAAATAAGCCTCTGCAAGGGTCGGTGTGCGTGCCGGCCCGTTCCGTTCGACATCACGGGAGACGCCCTATGAGCACTGAGCTCATTTCTCTTGGCGCAGGCGTACTTATTGGCCTGCTTTATGCGTTGCTAAAAGTCCGCTCACCCGCGCCCCCCGCCGTGGCGTTGGTGGGGCTGCTCGGTATGCTGGCAGGCGAACAGCTTGTCTCTGCTTTCATCAAACCTGACGCGCCGACTGCGGCAGCCAGCCAGTCTCAGCCCGTCACACCGCGCGTGGATAACGCCGCTGCGATAAGCCGCTATACAGAGGCAGGCTAATCATGTTGAAATCCTACGTTATTTCTTTGGCGGTGGGCCTGCTGGCTGGCGTCATTTATGGTGCGATGCAGGTGCATTCGCCGGCACCTCCGGTTATTGCCCTGCTGGGCCTGTTCGGGATGTTAGTGGGTGAACAGCTTATCCCGATTGGCCGCCGGCTACTGCGCCGCGAGCCGGTCACCCTGGCATGGTTTCGTCATGAATGCGTGCCCAAAATTAGCGGCACGCCTCCCCCTGACGGAAAAGACCTCCCTTAGACGTGCCACTCACCCGCGTGAGCGCAATACAGAGGACCAGGACATGACGCTGCCAGCGCGCATTGTCATCATTGATGATGAACGTTCCGTCCGTAGCGGGTTAAGTAACCTTCTTCAGTCGGAGGGGTATGACACGCACGCCTTCGAATCCGCGGAGGCGTTCCTGCATGATGAAACCGCGCTGGTTGCTGCCTCTTTGCTTATTATTGATATTAAGCTTAAGGGCATGAGTGGGCCTGAGCTCTATCGGCAGATATGTGAAGGCGTCAGGCCGCCGCCGGTCATTTTTGTCTCCGGACATGAAGATGAAAACGTGTTGCGCTATGCTCCACAAGCCGGGCCCGCCACGCTGCTGCGTAAGCCTATTAATATCGATACGCTGCTGGAACAGATCCGCCGCGAACTCTCTGCGCGCGAGGAGCGTGAATGAGCGAAAAACTGTCTGCCGCTGGAAAAATGATGGACGGCGAGGTCATCACCCTAACCGATGACATCATTTTCACTCGCTTATTGCAGGAAGGGGGGATCGCCTGGACGCTTTGCCAGCCGCTCCATTCCGGCAGTAGTTTTATTCTGGCCAGTGTGGCAGTCGCCGGTGATGAGGCCGCGTTTGCGACCACTCAACGGCTTAAAAATGAGTTTGCTTTGCGCGCCAGGCTTTCCGGCGCGTGGGCGGTCAGGCCAATGAATTGCACCAGTTATCACGGCCACTATGCGCTGGTTTACGCGCCATTCCCTTTCCGCACGCTGGCGCAGTCGAACCGTACGCGCGGGCGCAACCTGACTGATTTTCTCTCTATTGCCGTGCGTCTTTGTGCCCCCTTGCGTCAGATGCATGCGCAGGGACTGATTCATAGCGACATCAAGCCTGGCCACTTTTTTATCGACCCCGGCGGCGCTTACCGGTTGGGCGGTTTTGGTCTGACAACCGTTACGGACGACGTAAGCTGCGTGACCCGTATGACGATGTCAGGTGGCACGCTGGCCTACATGTCGCCGGAGCACACCACACGCACCCCGGACAAAGTCGACCGCCGCAGCGATCTCTACAGCCTGGGCATTGTGTTGTATGAACTGCTGACCGGAGCGTTGCCTTTTGATCTCAATGACGGCGGCCAGGCGGAGTGGGCGCATCATCATATTGCTTCTCCTCCTCGTTCACCTTGTCAGCTCAGAGCAGGGGTGCCGCCTACGCTGGCACAGATTATTCTTCGGCTGCTTGAAAAATCCCCTGAAAATCGTTACCAGACGGTAGAGGGACTCCTTGCTGACCTGCGGCGCTGCCAGGCTTCGCTTGCCAAAAACGGTGAAATAGCGTCATTTGCACCCGGTTTACAAGACCGGGAACCTACCCGTATGTTGCCGGACCCGCTTTTTTTAAATCACCCTCAGCATCCTCAACTGCTTGCCGCGTTTGACAGGGTAGCCGAAAGCGGCACGCATGCGCTGGTGATGGTGAGCGGGCCGCCCGGATGCGGTAAGTCGTCGCTCATCTCCTCAGCGCTGAAAAAGCTTCAGCAGCGGCAGACGTTGCTGGCGATCGGTAAAGCCGATCAGTATTCGTCAGTGCTGCCTTATACGGTCATCGCTTCGGCTTTTCGCTCCCTGGTTCTCTGGCTTTTGGGACTTGATGCGGCGGAGGTGGCGCGCTGGAAAATGCGCCTGACCCGTTCACTGGGTAGCGATGCGGCACTGGCGATTAAGCTCGTCCCTGAACTGGGCCTGCTGCTGGATGACCGTCAGCTCACGGTGGTTAACACCCAGTCGGCGGATACCCGTATGCGGTTTAACCTGATGGCTCACCGGCTGGTGGAGGCGTTTGCTACGCCGGATTGCCCGCTGGTGCTGTTGATTGGCGATATTCACTGGATCGACCAAGCCAGCCTGCAGTTGCTGGAATATTTGCTCAGCAGCAGCGAATCCCTGCCGCTGTTGGTGGTGGTTTCCTGCTCCGATACCGACACGTTTCCCGGCGCTGATGAGCAGAGTCTGCTGGCCGCGTTACGTGCCCGTGCGCGCTATTGTCTTGAGCTGCGCCCGGAGCCGTTGAGCGTCAAAGCGGTGTCACGCTGGCTGGCAAATCTGTTGCAAACACGCGCCTCCGGGCTGGGGGAACTCGCGGCCCTGATCCATGAAAAAACCAACGGTTATCCTCTTTTCACCCAGGAATTTTTCCAGCGCATCTTCAAAGATGGTCTGGTGACCCACCATAAAGAATATGGTAAGTGGCATTATGATTTAGAGGCGATTCGTTCACATCACTACACGGAGAATGTGGCGAGCCTGGTGCTAAAACAGTTGGCTGAGATGCCCGCGCAAACGCGTAAACTGCTGGGCTGCCTGGCCTGTGTCGGGGGAACCGGCAAACCCGCATTACTTAGCCAGATGCTGGATATCTCGCCGGAGCGATTGCATGAGCTGTTGCAACCCGCCGTGGCGGCAAGACTGATGGGGCTCTCTGGTGAAGATTACACCTTCAGCCACGACCGGGTGCATGATGCGGCACTGCAACTGCTTGATGCCGAGGAGGTGAATCGTCTGCATTTCACCGCTGCCCGCCTGTTAACCGATTCGGTAGCGCAAAACGACAGCAGTGAGCAGCTATTCCTGGCGGTTCACCACATTATCTCGGCCATCGAATCTGTACGCCTTTCGCCGCAGCGAGAGCGTTACCACGCGGTTTGTCGGCTGGCGGCTCAGAGGGCCCGTCTGACGGGAGATTATGCCTCGGCGGTGCGTTACCTGCGAACGGCAAAGGAGCTCCAGGACAGTGCGCAGGTAGACGCCCCGGAAACGCGCTTCAGCCTCGCATTTGAAGAGGCGGAGTGTGAATTTTTACAGGGTAACCTCCCGTCGGCGCTGACGCTCTGTCATCAACTGATGAGCGCGCCGGGTAGCCTTCAGCAAAAAGCCATGGCGGCAGGCATGCTGGCAGAGGTGCACATGCGCCAGTCGGACATGAGTCTGGCGCTGGAAACGACGCTTGCCTGGCTGGCGGTGTTTGGTCTCCACCTCAGCCGTCATCCTTCGGATGCTGAGTGCGATGACATGTGGCAGACGCTGGAAGCGCGTTTGGGGGAGACGCCAGAGACACATTTCAGGGCGCTGGGGCCTATTCAGAACCCTGAAGCAGAGGCCATCATGAACCTGATGCTGAGCGCCAGTATGTTTTCTGCCTTTGCCAGCCCGCGCCTGCATTTTATTCTGCTGGTCAGAATTATGCTGATGACGCTCGAGCAGGGTCTGAGCGGAGCATCCACCACGGCGCTCGCGTGGTACGGGGTGATGATTGGCTGCCGCTACCATCAATATGAAAAAGGCTACCGGTACACGCTGTTGGGAAGCGCGCTGGTGAGTGACCATCAGTTTACCCCGTTTTGCGGACGAACCTGGCTTGCCGTGGATTTGTGCAGTGCCTGGGTCAAGCCCCTCGGTACGGCGATAGAGCATGCCAAAGCCTGCTTTACGGCGTCGGTCGAGCATGGCGATCTCACCGCCGCCTGCTTCGTGCTGCGTCACCAGACGATGAATTTCCTCACCCGTGGCGATCATCTGGACGGGGTATTAACCACCATTGAAGGTGGGCTGGGCTTTGTGCGCAAGCTGCATTTCCCGGACGTGGAAATCATGCTCTCCATCCAGCGCCTCTACGTCAATCACCTGCGTAATGCCACGTCCGGCGACTTGAGTGGCCATCACCTCTTTCCTGATACGCTGCTGATGGTGACCAACGATCGTGAAAGCCAGCCGATTCCGCTGGCCATTTTCTGGTTCTGGCTTTACCGGGGGATGGCGCATGTGATGGCAGGGGAAT
>DFPL01000139.1 GCA_002377245.1 Enterobacteriaceae bacterium UBA3516 | reverse complement strand
GGCGGGTAGATACGCGCCAGGCGTTCAACTTCGTTCACATTGGCGGTGTCCAGATACAGTTCCATGATGCTTCCTCTTAATTTCCCCGAATAATTTCTGCCTACAGGATACGAGGGGAATGAGAGGGGACGCTACGCGACATTTCTGCCAAAAACTGGACAAATGTAATGTCCGAATCAAAGCATGATCTGCATCACGTTTAGGTGCCATAAAGTCATTAAGCGGCTGATAACGTGAGATTTAACAAGTGGCAAGAAGTATGGATATTACAAAAATCCAGAAAATAGCATTTTTACACGCACGCCTTAACGGCGAGCTACTGCGGTTGTTTCTCGGTTAACTGGCTATGGTACTGCCGACGATACTCTGACGGCGAACGCTCCGTATTCTTGCGAAACAGGCGACAAAAATAGTTACTGTCGACGAACCCACAGGTGTGCGCGACTTCTTTCACCTTCAGGTCATAACCCTTGAGCAGCGCTTTGGCGTGTTCGAGGCGCGTGTGATTAAGGTACTCGTTAAAGCCAATGGAACCGGTTTTCTGAAACAGATGGGAGAGGTAGTTAGGGGAGATGTAGAAAGACTGCGCCACAGATTCCCGCGTCAGCGGCATGGCGTAATGTTCGTCGATATAGTCGCGAATGGCTTCGAAAAGTGCCCGACTTTTGGATGCGGTTTGGATCTGACTGCCGAGCAAATCCTGACAGTGGCTCAGCAGACTGGCGACAATTAAGCGCGCGGTTTGCTGCTCTTTAGGCTGCATCTGTATTTCGTGCAGCGTTTGCAACAGGAAGGAACCGATACGCGGCCCCCGGCGGGCAACATGCTGTTTCGTCAGATTATACAGCTCTTCGCCATCCCAGCGCGTCACGCTGACTCCCAACTGTTGCTTGCCGAACAGAATACTTAATGTGGTGGCGGGCGTTGACCACTGCGGGAAGTTCCAGCCGCCAGCGGGCACGTATAAAACATCATGTTCCACCATGAATGATGTCTCACCGGCGAGCCCCCCATCATCCAGCTTTCCTTCCAGCAGAATTTCCAGACGGGGAAAATCTACCTGAAAAGCCTGAGAGGGCGCGGGTCCTGTTGCACCGATAAAGTAAATCTGGCGCAACGGAGCCGGGCCGTTGATCAGGCGAGAGAGAAGGTGGCTGACATCGTAATTCATGGTTTTTTATCCTCACTCGCGAACCGCATAACCTTAACGGGCAGCATAAAAAAAGGCCACACCCGGTGTGGCCTTTTTACTCAACGCTGTGAAGATTAGCCGGTATTACGCATACCCGCTGCCACACCGGCGATGGTGACCATCAGCGCCTGCTCAACGCGGCGATCCGGCTCTTTCCCTTCCTCTTCCGCTTTACGCGAACGGTGCAGCAACTCAGCCTGCAGGACGTTTAGCGGGTCGGTATAGATGTTACGCAACTGAATGGACTCGGCAATCCATGGCAAATCGGCCATCAGATGGGAGTCATTAGCGATGGCCAGCACCACGTTGATGTCTGCTTCGAGCAGCTTACGTAACTCTGAGCCCAGCGCCCACAGTTCCGGGGAAACCAGACGCTGATCGTAGTACTCTGCCAGCCACAGGTCGGCTTTGGAGAAGACCATCTCCAGCATACCCAGACGAGTGGAGAAGAACGGCCAGTCACGGCACATGGCTTCCAGTTCGCTCTGTTTACCATCTTCCACTACTTTTTGCAGCGCGGCACCCGCACCCAGCCAGGCCGGAAGCATCAGACGGTTCTGCGTCCAGGCGAAGATCCACGGAATGGCACGCAGAGACTCTACGCCACCGGTTGGGCGACGTTTCGCCGGGCGGGAACCGAGCGGCAACTTGCCCAGTTCCTGCTCTGGTGTGGCAGAGCGGAAGTACGGCACGAAGTCTTTGTTTTCACGCACGTAGCCACGATACATATCGCAGGAGATATCCGACAGCTCGTCCATAATATGACGCCAGTCATCTTTCGGCTCCGGCGGTGGTAACAGGTTCGCTTCCAGAATGGCGCTGGTATAAAGCGTCAGGCTGCTGATGGTGACTTCCGGCAGGCCGTATTTAAAGCGAATCATCTCGCCCTGTTCGGTCACGCGCAGGCCACCTTTCAGGCTTCCCGGCGGTTGAGAGAGCAGCGCAGCATGTGCTGGTGCGCCGCCACGGCCAATGGAGCCGCCGCGACCATGGAACAGCGTAAGTTCAATGCCCGCTTTTTCGCAGGTTTTGATCAATGCATCCTGCGCCTGATACTGCGCCCAGGACGCTGCCATCACGCCCGCATCTTTTGCGGAGTCGGAATAGCCAATCATTACCATCTGTTTGCCCTGGATAAAGCCACGATACCAGTCGATGTTCAGTAACTGGGTCATAACATCATCCGCGTTGTTCAGGTCGTCGAGCGTCTCGAACAGCGGTGCGACAGGCAGCGCAAAACCAATGCCTGCTTCTTTCAGCAGGAGATGTACTGCCAGAACGTCGGAGGGGGTTTTCGCCATTGAAATGACGTAAGCGGCCACGGAACCACGCGGTGCTTCAACGATAACTTTGCAGGTATCGAGCACTTCGCGGGTCTCTTCGCTCGGCTCCCACTGGCGAGGCAGCAGAGGACGTTTGGAATTCAGTTCGCGAATGAGGAAGGCTTGTTTGTCGGCTTCGGACCAGCTCTCATAATCGCCGATACCGAGGTAACGGGTCAGTTCGCCCAGAGCTTCAGTGTGACGGGTGCTCTCCTGACGGACATCGATACGCACCAGCGGCACGCCGAAACACTTCACGCGACGCAGCGTATCGAGCAGTTCGCCATTGGCGATGATGCCCATGCCGCAGGCCTGCAGAGATTTGTAGCAGGCGTAGAGCGGTTCCCACAGCTGCTCATTTTGGGTTAGCAGCCCAGCCGGTTTCGGCAGTTTCTGCCCTTTCAGGCGCGCTTCCAGCCAGGTTTGGGTCGCCATCAGCTGGCTACGCAGTTTTTTCATCAGATAGCGATACGGTTCCTGCGCCCCTTCGGCACCGGCCAGATCGCGAAGTTCATCCGTACACTCGACCATCGAAAGCTCAGAAATCAGTACCTGAATATCTTTCAGGAACAGGTCGGTGGCTTTCCAGCGACTCAGCAACAGAACGTGGCGGGTGATATCGGATGTGACGTTTGGGTTGCCATCACGGTCACCCCCCATCCAGGAGGTAAAGCGGACGGGCACAAAATCAACCGGGAGTTTGTAACCGAGGTTCTCTTCGAGCTGTTCATTCAGCTCACGAAGATAGCTTGGCACCCCTTCCCACAGGCTGTTTTCCACCACGGCAAAGCCCCATTTGGCTTCATCGACCGGGCTTGGACGGTGCTTACGGATTTCATCGGTATGCCATGACTGAGCAATCAGTTGGCGCAGACGGCGCATCAGCTGATGACGCTCGTAATCAACGATGTCTTTGTTGTCCAGCTGCTTTAAGCAGGTGTTAACTTCCACCATTTTGTGGATAAGCGTGCGGCGGGTGATCTCAGTCGGGTGGGCGGTCAGTACCAGCTCCAGCGACAACGACTCCACCGCCTTCTTGATGGTCACTTCATTGAGATCGGGTTGGTCTTTCAGTTTACGCAGAGTACGAGCAATCACTTCCGGGTTGTTTGCGGCTTCGCCTTTTGGCGAAATGCTGTGGTATTGCTCAGCGGTATTGGCAAGATTCAGAAACTGGCTGAAGGCACGCGCCACCGGCAGCAGTTCATCATTGGACAGGTTTTGCAGCGTGTTGAGCAACTCCTGACGATTGACCTCGTTACCAGCACGTGAAGATTTGGACAGCTTACGGATAGTTTCGACCCTTTCAAGGATGTTCTCTCCTAGCGCATCCTTGATGGTATCCCCCAGCAGCTTGCCGAGCATACTGACATTACTACGCAAAGCGGAATATTGTTCGTTCATGTTAACCCAGACACCCCATCTCATTTTATTTTGTTATATCCACCGTCCTGCAACGTGAAACGGATAGATATCAGACACCGCCTTTTATAAAGCCACGTAAAACCCACGGCGTCAATTGCGGCGAAATCGGTTCAGCAAACGAATAAAAGGCGTGAATTTACGAAATTTAATTCGCTTTGCCGCTGATAAGTATTGCTTATGGAATTGTGAATAACGTCACGACGTTTCCTCCCCATACCGAAGGTGACATAGCGGTATGGGGAGGGCGTTGATCAGTGCCAGCAGAAGTGATGCACGACCTGCGTGATCAATTCACGGGTAGGTTTAATAAAGCGTGTCTCAAGATATTCATCAGGCTGATGGGCCTGATTAATTGAACCTGGACCTAACACCAGGGTAGGGCACAGGGTCTGGATGAACGGCGCTTCGGTGCAGTAGTTCACCACGTCGGTTTTCTCGCCGAGCAGTTTTTCCACCACCTGAACCAGTTGATGGTCAGGCGGACATTCGTAGCCTGGAATCGG
>DFPL01000197.1 GCA_002377245.1 Enterobacteriaceae bacterium UBA3516 | reverse complement strand
ACACCAAAAACTGACGCTGCACTCGCCGCTCTTCACCGAAAACAGCCCTTCCTGATGCGTCGAATCGATCGGGCAGTCCGAAATAATCATGTCGAGTTTATGCTGGCTGAGCTGCTCCAGCAGCATTTCATGAGTGGATTCAAAGCAGCGAAGGTGAATAGGCTCTCCTTCCTGCACGGCGGCATCGAGAATGCCACTGACCAGCGTTTTTGATAATGCATCCGCGACGCCCACATCGAAAAGCAGATGTGACTCTTTGCGGTAGTTAACGATATCAAGCATTTCCTGACTCAGCGTGAACATCTTGTCCGCATAGCGAAACACCAGCTCGCCAAGTTCAGTGGGTTCCAGCCCTCTTCCCCTGCGCTTAAAGAGCTTGCCCTGCAACCGCTCCTCCAGGGATTTGATCTGCCCGGTAATGGTTTGCGGCGTCAGAAATAATACTTCTGCTGCCCCGACAACCGAACCTTCACGGTAGACCTGCCAGAAGTAGTACAAGTGATTGTAATTAATATTCGACATCGCCTCTTCGCTCCCTGAGTGAGATAACGGGAAGGCGGTCACTCGCCTTCCCATCAGAGGTTAACGGACGATCCGCGTGCGCAGCAGACAGTAACCTATAATTGCAGACAGAACAGAGCCCGTCAGGATCCCCAGTTTCGCCCAACCGACGCTATGCGGATCGGCATCACCAAAGGCCAGCGTCGCGATAAAAATGGACATGGTAAAACCGATGCCGCACAACACGCCTACTGCCATGATTTGCTTAAAGGCTGCGCCTTTGGGGAGTGTTGCCACTCCCAGACGCAATGCCAGCCAGCAGAAGAGGGAGATACCGACGGGTTTGCCAATCAACAGACCGGCGATGACGCCCAGCGGCAACGCTGAGGTCAGGCCGCTCAGCGAGACACCCTCCAGTGACACACCGGCGTTGGCAAAAGCAAACAGCGGCAGAATGAGCCAGGACACCCAGGGATGAATGGCATTGATCAACTGCCGGGCCGGAGACACGCCGTCCTTCTCCTTCAACGGAATAAAGAAGCCCAGGATAACACCCGCCAGCGTGGCGTGAATCCCCGATTTAAGCACCGCCGTCCACAGCACCAACCCCACCAGGATATAGATACCGGTGCGCCGGACATTAAAGATGTTCAGCAGCGCCAGCGCGACAATAGCCGCCGCGGCCACGCCGAGCGCTGCCATCGAAAGGTCACTGGTATAAAACAGGGCGATAATGATGATAGCGCCCAGATCGTCAATGATGGCCAACGCCATCAGGAACACTTTCAATACAACGGGAACCCGATCGCCCAGCAGAGCGAGCACGCCGAGGGCAAACGCAATATCGGTAGCCGTTGGAATCGCCCAGCCATGACTGACCACCGGGTCGTGAAAATTGAATGCCAGATAAATCAACGCCGGCGCCACCATGCCACCGAGCGCCGCGATCACTGGAAAAATTGCCTGCTGACGTGTAGCCAGTGCGCCCTGCACCAGCTCATATTTCACTTCCAGGCCCACCATCAGGAAAAACACTGCCATTAACGCGTCGTTAATGAAGAGCAACATGTTTTTATTAATATCCAGCGCGCCAAATTTGAACGCAACGGGCGTGTCCAGAAAGGCCTGGTAACCTGCTTGAGTAAAAGAAAGATTTGCGCAAAGCATCGCCAGCGCAGCGGCAATAATGAGGACAATGCCTCCCGAAACATCGCTACCAAAGAAGCGTTGTAAAAATTTCATGATTTTCTCCCGATAAACGGCTCCCTGAAGGGTGGCCATATTACCGCGTCCAAAAGCTCGATAAAATCAGATAATTGTTGAGGGTAAACTCGGTTTAGTCGAGCTTTTAAAATCATGGCGCCTGGGAAGAGTTCTAATTTGCTCACATGAGGTTCAGCCTTGACGCGACGGACTGCTATGACAGCTGTTTTTGATTGTACTCGTAGCGGAGGTAATCCAGCACTCTTCCAACATTTGCCGGGGATAATCGCTGCATCTGGGCGCAAAAAGGGTGGGATTCGACATAGTGAATAAACCGCGCCGCCGGGATAAGCGTCGCCTGGCTAACCTGGCTTAATTTTTTATTGCCTGTCAGGTTTGATACCGCCATCGCATACTCTTGCGTGGAAAAGTAGCGCCAGGCGTTGTTGCGGATCCCACCTGCAAGAAAATAACGAGGGGGACGCTGTTGCCCTGTTCGCTGCATTCCGCGTTCTTTAACAAATGAGATATGGCATCGCCCGTCTTTGACATCGCGATAGTTGGCCATCAGGCATCCACCCAAGATAAAGCATTCGTGCTCCAGAAAATGCTGCACATTCAGAGAACGTTCATCTGTCATTTTTTTGACGAGCTCAAAATGGCGATAAGCAGGGAGAACGGGTTTAACAAGCATCCCCGAATCATTTTTCCATAACCGTGCAGGGCCATAATCAATATCGAAGAGAATTCCGCGCCTTGCAGTCATGCTCTCTTTTCGCTGAACAAGGTGGACGATTGTGCCCGGACCAGGCCGTTCTGCAAAACTTGAGAAATACTGGTATTCATTTTCAACAGGAAAGGGAGAGTAGTTGGTCGAGACAGCGACGATGTTCCCACTTTCTACTTCAGCCGTCACAAGGGCGTAAAGCGCATTATTTGAGCCATTAAACTTGAGCGTAAAAGCACGCGTGCTCAGTGCGATATCAAGCGAGGGAAAACGTATCTGAGACATCTCCCGATTCACGTGTAATGCTAATCGAGCTAATTGCCTGGCAAGCGCAGTATTGTCTAACCTGAGTGCCATGCGTAATTCAGCCAGACTCATGCCGGCGGTTATTGCCTCCGATAAAGGACCCGGCCGTTTTGTCTCTGCCCGATCCGCGACATACAAAAATGTTCTGTTGCAATGTCGACATAAAAGTCTGACCTTACCGCTGTACGCGTATCCATGGCGTTTAAGCGATGTCCCACCACAATCAGGACACTGTCGGACCAGACCTTTCCACTGTTTATTCACCAGCATGCGAAAAGAATTGAGTGCATTTTCAGAAATGAGGGGAAATAAAAACCCGCATTCGCGACAGAGAATATTGTCCCCGTGCGGCTGATAATCAGGGCTTTGCAGCACCCCTACATTCTTACAACCTATCGTTTTACAACAATTCACATTGAGATGATTAAACATTGCAGTTCCTTCTGAATGTTGAGGGGCTTACCGGAAGATGGTTTTGATATCGGCAGGTGAATGACCATGTTGGAATAATGTTTTCATGGCCCCCATTATTTCTGCCGTGTGGTCAAAGAAATACCGATAGCCCTCGCACAGGTAGTTTTGCTTCGTGTCGCCAGAGAGTGAAGGCAAAAAGCGGTGCTTGGGGCAGCCTCCATAACAGGCAAAAAGCCATGGGCAGGAGTGACACTCACCGGACAGGTTACGATATTTATTTTCTGCAAAATCGAGATTTTGCGCACCATTATTCATTTCTTTTAGCGAAGTTTGATTTATATTTCCTAATTTATAATCGGCATAGACATAATGATCGCAGTTGTAAACATCCCCATTCATTTCCAACGCAAATGCACTACCACAACGTGGCGCAAAAATGCATACCTGAGGGGGGAGCTCACACCATGCCGCAAGTGTCTGCTCAAATAGTTGAACAGAAATATTACCAATGTCCTCGCGAATCCAGACATCAAAAATGGCGCTAAGAAATTTACCAAACTGCATTGAACCTACCGACCACGGCATCACCTGCGTTTGAGATTCTTTCGGATGCGCTAACTGCTTCCCATCGCCCGTTCTATTTCCTCGCTCGACCAATGGGATGAACTGCATATATTGACTTCCAGCATCTTTGAGGTAACGGTAGACGTCCAGCGGCTGAGAGGCATTAGCCTGACTGACAACGGTCAGGGTATTGAATTCAACCCCATGACGTCTCAGCGAATAGATGGCCTGTTCAACTTTTTTATGGGTAGGTTTACCTGACCGAGTGACTCGCCATTTATCATGCATTACTGCATCACCATCAATGGAAATGCCGACCAGAAACGCATGTTCCTTAAAAAAAGCGCACCATCGGTCGTCAACCAGGACACCATTTGTCTGGAAGGTGTTAATAACTCTTTTTCCATTAGCATAACGTTTTTGTAACGCTACGGCTTTACGATAAAAATCTATTCCCATCAGCGTAGGTTCGCCGCCCTGCCAGGCGAAGATGACTTCATCAATTTCCTGGGCTGCAATATGTTGCTGGACCAAATGTTCTAATGTACTTTCGCTCATCCTGAAATTGTTATTTCTGTCCGGGTATAATTTTTCCTTTTCCAGATAGAAACAATATTGGCAGTCTAAATTACAAACTGAACCGGTAGGTTTGATCATGACCTGGCAACTTTTTCTGCGCATCGTTTTTACTCGTTAAAACAAAAAGGACCCGATCCCTCTGATGGAGAGATCGGGCGGGCAGTGCCCTAAGTGGCATAATGATTTTTTTATTATTAGAACGTGTTAACCCCAGGTCACGGGTGTGGGTTTGTCGCCACGGGCTTTCATGAGTGAGTCATTATCAATATCTTGCTTATATTTCAGGAACTGATCGTACATACGTTTTTCAACCGTCGGGTTTTTCCCGATTTGATTCATGGTTTCCGCTCGATCGTTTTTCAGGTTGTAGAGATATTTTGCTTTCCCTTCCCTGTCGATGATCATTTTCCAATCACCATCGCGTAGCGCCCATTGATCGGTGGGATCGTCCTGGAACGGCATATCAATGCCAAAAATCAATGGTTTGTGCCGCTTCAGCTCCGCTTTCTGAAATACAGGAGTAAGAGACTGGCCGTCAAGCGTACGGTCTTTAGGCAGCTCAAACTTCATCATCTGCGCAAGCGTCGGCATCCAGTCCAGCCCGGAAGCCGGTGTATCAGTGACCATCCCCTGTGGCAGATGTTTACCATATTTGATAATCGCCGGTACGCGAATCCCCCCTTCCCACAGATTATCTTTGCGCCCCCTTAGCCCATCTGTTTCCCCGGCCATATTGAGTTCATAAACTTTGCGAACTTCACGTGTTACTGGGCCGTTATCGCTGGTGAAAATAATGATGGTATTGTCTTCTTCGCCCATTGCCTTAATTTTTTCAACGACTTTCCCCACCTGCTCATCCATGTAGCTGATGTTAGCGTAGTACTCACCCGGACCACGCCAGGGTTTATCGGCCCAATCACCATAGAACATATCAGGATGCTGCTTCTGAAAATCGCTCATGTATTGCGAATACATATCAAGATACTTTTTCGATGAAGCAACGGGGGTATGCACTTCGGTAAAGGCAACGTACAGGAAGAAAGGTTTATCTTCTTTCTTCTTCTCACGCTCACCCAGCCAGTTCACCACTTCGGTACTGACCAGTTCGCCGCTGAGTTGTTTTGCCTCACCGAGGGGCTTACCGTTGCGGATAAAGGCGTCCGGGTAAACAAGACCATAACGTGGGCGCTCTTTTGCCTTTGCCAACCGTTCATTGGTGATGAATCCCCCCGCATGAACCAGTGAGTAATCGAAGCCAATATCTTTGGCCTGTGGCTGATCGGTACGGTTTGCCCCGGCGTTAAGGTGCAATTTGCCCATTAATGCGGTGTCATAGCCCTGCTCTTTTAATAGATTGGCAATAGTGAGTTCATTGCGCCCGATGGAGACATCTTTGCCTTCGGGGATCCAGGAACGAATGCCGGTGCGGAAAGGCATACGCCCTGTCAGTAGCCCCGCGCGGGAAGGTGAACAGAGCGGCGCGGGAGCGTAATAATCGGTAAACCTGACCCCTTCCTGGGCTAATTTATCGATATTTGGCGTCTTAACAATTTGATGCCCATAAGCCCCCAAATCACCGTAGCCTAAGTCATCCGTAAGAATAATAACCAGATTAGGGCGTTTCACTTCTGCTGCCTGTGCGCCAGATAACGTACCGCCTGCACATAACGCCAGACCAATCATGCTGGCAATAAATGTCTTTTTCATTTCAGATCCTTTGAATTAAATTAAAATTCGTAGCCAAGCATATAAATCATTTGATCGCCGAACCCATCATAGCCGAGTTTATTATCAAAATAACGCCAGGTAATAGCGGCTTTCCAGCGTGGATAAAATTTCCAGGCGAGCGTCAGCCCTCCATTTATACCTGTATGGCCGTGTTGTTGTTCGGCATAGGCATCATTTCTATCAAATTCAAATTCATGCCAATTCGATAATACAAATTTCTGTTCCCATGCTGTGAAAAAATAAGCGGCGGTCCAACCCAAAACATAGCCATTCCAGCCGCTGGTTTGCCCATATTTTTTTGATACGTAATCACCAGACTGATTGTGTAATCCGATATAAGGCTTAAAAAAGCCCTCGCTTCCCTGCCATCCTAAATAACCTAATCCATAGAACATATCTAAATCGTCGCTCCATGAATTATCCCACTGACCATAGAGTTTTCCAAAGAAGCTGTAATCTGAATCAAAGAGGCGGACATGCGCCATAGCAGAAACAGTATGATTTCGTCCCTCTACGGAATGATTTAAAACATTACTTTCAAAAAAAGAATAAATTTCTGCTTCGCGAAAATTCACCCCAAAATCTGCGGTAGCTTTCCAGACTTCACCACGGTGAACGTTAACAAAACCGCTATTCCAGTCTGCATATCCGGCATTAATTGAACCAAACGCATTTTTAAACTCAAGGGATTGCGCCGGTAAACTAAAAGATGCAGTTACTGATAATACCGCGCAGGCTATCAGTTTTTCCTTCCAGTTGGACACTGAAACATCTCCTTTTTTATTGAGGTAAGAATCTTACATCGGTGAAGATTGATGTATTGAGCAACGTGAGTAGCAGTAGTGTATTAAATGGCATGTTTTTATTTGTGATAGAGATATCACAATAGGCCCGCAGGGGTTCTACCCAGCACAAGGTGTCAGGTTATGTTGTTTTCTCATCTGTTTATTAATGAAAAAAATAGAATGCCACTCAATTTAGATTTTAGAAATGCCAGTTATAGCAAGGAAACGTCGTGCCGCAAGAAGCGCTAATTTTAATTTAATCACATCTGGCAGTGGATTTTGTTACTTAGCCAACAGAGAGAATCAGGATAAAACACGTAAGCCTTAAGCTTTTTTCACAGCCATGCCACGATAAGAAAACACAAAGGGCCGCATTAGCGGCCCTTTAAATGGATAACAAATATTAACGCGTCAAATCATCAAAAAACTTCTTCACGCCATCGAAGAAGCTTTTCGAACGCGGGCTGTTATGCTCACCGGTAGGGCCGCCAAAGCTTTCCTGCAGCTCTTTCAGCAGCTGTTTCTGCTTGTCATTCAGACCCACTGGCGTTTCAACGACCACGCGACACAGCAAATCGCCCTGCGCACCGCCGCGTACGGACTTCACACCTTTACCGCGCATGCGGAACAGCTTACCGGTCTGGGTTTCACCAGGCACTTTCAGATTCACACGCCCATCGAGCGTTGGCACTTCGATTTCGCCGCCGAGCGCAGCCATCGCAAAGTTGATAGGCACTTCGCAGTACAGGTTGTTGCCTTCACGCTCAAAAATGGCGTGCTGCTTCACCTGTACCTGAACGTACAGATCGCCTGCTGGTGCGCCGTGTTCACCCGCTTCGCCTTCACCCGCCAGACGGATGCGATCGCCTGTATCGACACCGGCCGGGATCTTAACGGACAGGGTTTTGGTTTTCTCGACGCGACCATGACCGTGGCATTTATTGCACGGATCTTTAATCAGCGTACCGCGGCCCTGACAGTGTGGACAGGTCTGCTGTACGGCAAAGAAGCCCTGGCGCATCTGCACCTGGCCTGCACCGTGACAGGTAGGACAGGTCTGCGGCTGCGTACCCGCTTTGGCACCGCTACCGTGGCAAACGTCACACTCTTCGAGCGTCGGGATGCGAATCTCTTTGCTCACGCCGCGTACCGCTTCTTCCAGCGTCAGTTCCATGGTGTAACGTAAGTCAGCACCACGTGCTGCGCGTTGACGCCCCCGGCCACCGCCAAAGATATCGCCAAACACGTCACCAAAGATGTCGCTGAAGTCTGCGCCGCCGCCAAAGCCGCCACCGCCGCCGCCCATACCGCCTTGTTCAAAGGCTGCGTGCCCGTATTGATCGTAAGCAGCGCGTTTTTGGGCATCGGTCAGGATTTCGTAGGCTTCTTTGATCTCTTTAAATTTGGCTTCGGCCTCTTTATCACCCTGGTTGCGGTCCGGGTGATATTTCATGGCCAGGCGCTTATACGCCTTTTTGATTTCACGCTCTTCCGCTGTTTTGGAAACGCCTAAAATCTCGTAATAATCTTGTTTTGCCATTGTTTTTTTCAGCCCCTTAACATGCGAGCACGGGCGTGGAGAAAACTCCTACGCCCGTGCTGATTACTTACCCTGCATCAGGGCGATTATTTTTTGTCTTTTACTTCTTCGAACTCAGCGTCAACAACATCGTCGTCTTTCGCATTGTTCGCAGAAGCATCAGCAGAACCTGCCTGCTGCTGTGCGTGCTGCTGCTGAGCGATTTCCATCAGTTTCTGGGAAACCTGCGCCAGTGCCTGCATTTTCGCTTCGAT
>DFPL01000338.1 GCA_002377245.1 Enterobacteriaceae bacterium UBA3516 | reverse complement strand
GGGTAGTCGGTCTGCTGGGTTTCCCAGGTGACCAGACCGTTTTTCACATAGATTTTCCAGCTGCACGAACCGGTGCAGTTTACCCCATGGGTAGAACGGACAATCTTGTCATGCTGCCAGCGGCTTCGGTATCCATCCTCCCAATCCCGGTTTGTTTCGAGAAGCTGGCCATGCCCATCGGCAAAGGTGTCGCCCTTCTGTTTGAAGTAGCGAAACCGGTCCAGGAATTTACTCATCGGGTCTCTCCTGTTTGGAGCCTGACGGCTCTCTGATAAATCGACATTGCTGCATTGGCTGCGAAAGTAACGCTATGAAAGGAGACAAGAATTGATGGCGATCAAGCCGCACGGGCTTGCTTTGTGAGGCGGAAAATACGTCTACCCCCAAAGGAGGATGTGTTTTGAAAGTTTATATTGCTGATATATATAGATAAATTTCATATCCCTGAAAAGCAAATGGGTTAAAACCTGCTGAGGAGGTATTAAGGGGTAGGACGCCCTGCAGACTGTAGCGCGCACGGTGCTTCATGACGGATATCACATCATTAGTATGTTGTAACTAATGAGGGTGTAAAAAAAAGCGCGGCATGAAACCGCGCAAGGATAATCAACAGTTACTTACTTTTTATTGGAATTCTTGCCATACACGAACCAGGTGATCACCACACAGGCTACGTAGAAGATGAGGAACACTTTCATTGCCCCTGCCGGCGAACCGGTCAGCGCCAGTGACGTGCCGAATGCTTTAGGGATAAAGAACCCACCGATGGCGCCAATCGCAGAGATAAAGCCCAGAGCTGCGGCCGTCTCCGTTGCCGCTTCACGCAATGCGGTTGCCTCGCTGCCCCCGGAGTTTTTCACCCGCTCCAGCGTCATCTTACGGAAGTTCACCGAAATCATCTGGAAGGTAGAACCACTGCCCAACCCGGCGGTCAGGAACAGCATCAGGAAGACGCCGAAGAAGGCGATAAAGTTCCCACCCACGCCATTGGTGGGCAGCGTCAGGAACAGCAAGGCGCTAAAAATCGCCATCAGCACAAAGTTCACCAAGGTCACACGGGTACCGCCGAGACGGTCCGACAGCGCCCCACCGGCTGAACGCGCCAGCGCACCGATCAGGGGGCCAAAGAAGGCGTAATGCATGATGACCACATCCGGGAACTGGGTCTTAGAGAGCATGGCAAACCCGGCGGAAAAACCGATGAATGAGCCGAACGTCGCCAGGTAAAGGAAGCTCATGATCCACATGTGTTTACGCTTGAGCACCGGCAGCTGAGCACGTAGCGAGGCTTTGGAGGTTGCCAGTTCGTTCATGCCAAACCAGGCTGCGAGAGTAAATACGGCCAGGAAAGGCACCCACACCCAGGCGGCGTTGGCCAGGTAAATCATGCTGCCGTCGGGTCGAGCCACCCCGGTTGCGCCAAAGAAGGCAAAAATGGAGAACGAAATCGCCAGCGGAGCCAGCAGTTGCATCACGCTGACGCCGAGGTTACCGAAGCCGCCGTTAATGCCCAGCGCGCTACCCTGCCGCTCTTTCGGGAAAAAGAAGCTAATGTTGGCCATACTGGAGGCGAAGTTGGCCCCGGCAAAACCACACAGCAGCGCAATGGTAATAAAAGTACTGAACGGCGTGGAGGTGTCTTCAACGGCAAAACCAAGCCAGACACAAGGAATAATTAAAATACCGGTGCTGAACGCCGTCCAGCGGCGGCCACCAAATACCGGCACCATAAAGGAGTACGGTACGCGAAGCAGCGCACCCGACACCGAGGGCAATGCCGTCAACATAAAGAGCTGATCGGTCGAAAACTGGAAACCGACTTTATTCAGGTTAACGGCAACGGCACTAAACAACATCCATACACAAAACGCCAGCAGCAGACAGGGGACGGAAATCCACAGATTGCGGCTGGCAACGCCATTGCCCTGTTGCTGCCAGAAAACAGGATCCTCAGGACGCCAGTCGGTGATAACCCGATCGGATGCCCTTTGCGGGGTAGAAGAGTGGCTCATAGACACCTCTGATTATTGATTCGACGCCTGCCACCTTAGTTTTTACCGCGCAAGTTAAGTTGATATAAATCAAAGGAAAAGTTCACGATATATTGAGCGAAAAAACATCATGCTCACTTATGAGTAGAAAGAAGGGGTAAAAAAAGTGTGGTTTTTCACGGTACTGAAGGATTCCATTAAAACCCCACTCATTTTGTTGGAACAGGTGACGATAAAGGGGTAATCCTTTTGGGGTATGGGTATACCCCAGGTGATGGCGGACAATGCGGTTCTTTTCTTCGCCACCGCAGGCAGGAGCTTCGCCCCTTATGCTAAAACGCCTCTTTACCCCGTTGACGCTGGTCAATCAGGTCGCCCTGACTATGCTGCTTTCCACCGTGATTGGCGTGGCAGGCATGGCGGTATCAGGCTGGCTGGTACAAGGGGTTCAGGGCAGCGCCCATGCCATCAATAAAGCGGGCTCGCTGCGCATGCAAAGCTATCGTTTGCTGGCGGCCATCCCGCTGCGTGAAGAAGACGCGCCCTTGCTGCGCGAGATGGAACAGACCGCATTCGGTCCCGAGCTGGCCGACGCTGCGGCCCGGGATGGTCAGCAAGCTCAGCTTCAGGCCTTACAGAACTACTGGCGCAATGAGGTGTCCCCCGCCCTGCAACAGGCCACCGAGCCAAGGGCGGCTTCTGCCGAAATCACCACCTATGTGAATCGTATCGACAATCTGGTGACAGCGTTTGACCACAGTACCGAGCAGCGCGTGTCGCATGTGGTCATCCTGCACCGGGTAATGGCCATTTTACTTGGTCTGATCCTGTTGTTTACCATTATCTGGCTGCGTGCCCGCCTGCTGTGGCCCTGGCAACAGCTGCTGAATATGGCGCGCGCCGTCAGCCAGCGTGATTTTCTGCAGCGGGCAAATATCAGCGGGCGCAATGAGATGGCGACGCTGGGTACGGCGCTCAATAACATGTCGGCAGAGCTGGCAGAGAGCTACGCGGTGCTGGAACAGCGGGTCAAAGAGAAAACCGCCGGACTTGAGCAAAAAAATGAAATTCTCTCCTTCTTATGGCAGGCCAATCATCGCCTGCACTCGCGTATTCCTCTCTGCGAACGCCTCTCGCCGGTGTTAAACGGTTTACAGAGTCTGACGCTGCTGCATGATATTGAACTGCGCGTCTACGACATGGAAGACGAGGACAATCATCAGGAGTTCACCTGCCAGTCCAACGCCAGCTGTGATGATAAAGGCTGCCATTTATGCCCGCGCGGCGTACTTCCGCCGTCAACCGGCGGCACCACGCTGAAATGGCGCCTGGCGGATACGCATACCCAGTACGGTCTGTTGCTGGCACAGCTGCCGCACGGGCGTCATTTGAGTCACGATCAGCAGCAACTGGTGGATACTCTGGTGGAACAGCTCACCGCCACGCTGGCGCTGGATCGGCATCAGGAGCGTCAGCAGCAGCTCATGGTGATGGAAGAGCGAGCGACCATTGCCCGCGAACTGCATGATTCGATTGCCCAGTCCCTGTCCTGTATGAAGATGCAGGTCAGCTGCCTGCAAATGCAGGGGCAAAACCTGCCGGAGAATAGCCAGCAACTGCTTGGGCAGATTCGCACCGAACTCAACACCTCGTGGGCGCAATTACGTGAATTGCTCACCACTTTCCGTTTACAGTTGACGGAGCCGGGGCTGCGGCCTGCGCTGGAATCGAGCAGCAATGAGTACAGCGCACGCTTTGGTTTTCAGGTCAAACTGGACTATCAGCTTCCGCCTCGCCTGGTGCCTTCGCATCAGGCGATACACCTGCTACAGATTGCCCGTGAGGCGTTAAGCAATTCACTGAAACATTCAGGCGCCACTGAGGTCACCGTCTCGGTGACACAACAGGAAAAACGGGTAGTATTGCGGGTCAGTGATAACGGCTGCGGCGTGCCGGAAAACGCCGAACGAACCAACCATTACGGATTAATTATCATGCGCGACCGCGCGCAAAGCTTGCGTGGTGATTGTCAGGTGCGGCGGAGAGAGTCCGGCGGTACTGATGTTATTGTCACGTTTATTCCCGAAAATCTTCTCTCACCAGTGCAAGGAGATCACTATGACTAACCAGGAACCGGCCACCATTCTTTTGATTGACGACCATCCGATGTTGCGTACCGGCGTCAAGCAGCTCATCAGCATGTCGCCAGAGATAACCGTGGTGGGTGAAGCCAGTAACGGTGAGCAAGGTATTGAGCTGGCGGAAGCGCTGGATCCGGATCTGATTTTGCTGGATCTCAACATGCCCGGTATGAATGGCCTGGAAACGCTCGACAAGCTGCGTGAGAAATCCCTGTCGGGTCGCGTGGTCGTCTTTAGCGTCTCCAATCATGAAGAGGACGTGGTCACCGCACTGAAACGCGGCGCTGACGGCTACCTGCTGAAAGATATGGAGCCGGAAGATTTGCTGAAGTCACTGCAACAAGCGGCGGCCGGTGAGATGGTATTAAGCGAAGCGCTGACGCCGGTACTGGCGGCAAGCCTGCGCGCTAACCGTTCAGCCTCTGACCGCGATGTCAGTCAGTTAACCCCGCGTGAGCGTGATATTTTGAAACTGATTGCGCAGGGACTGCCGAACAAGATGATTGCCCGCCGTCTGGATATTACTGAAAGTACGGTGAAGGTTCATGTGAAGCATATGTTGAAAAAGATGCGGCTGAAGTCACGCGTGGAAGCGGCGGTGTGGGTGCATCAGGATCGTATTTTCTGATACGGCGTTTTGAGTGTCTGAGTTGTTCTGTCCCTCACTCCAGTCTTCTCCCCGATGGCTGCGGTATCCCACAAAAATGCGAGCACGGAC
>DFPL01000072.1 GCA_002377245.1 Enterobacteriaceae bacterium UBA3516 | reverse complement strand
GACGGCGAAAGCGGTAACAGCGCCTCCACCGCCAGAGGGGCATCATACCGCCGTGGTAACACCCCAGCCAGGCCCTTCGTTCTGCGCTTTTTTCCCCTGCGGACCACACGCCGCATATTCCATTCGCAGATAGTCCTCTCCCCAATGAATGTGCCGCAGTCTCATCAGGTCCGGAATGCATAGTGCCAGGATTTTCCTAATCGATAACGTGCTAAATGGCGTTTTTGGGCGGACAAGGTCACAGTTATCCGCAATATCCGCCTATTTTGTGTGCCGTTGCGTTGTGCCGCAAAGGTGACGTTCCTTAAAGCAGGGTGAGAATTTTCGCAAACAAGCGCCATCCCTTTCCTTCAAAAGATTAGTCAAAACCTCGCCACAGATCACGTTTCCCCGCCCTAACTCGGTTCAGCCTGTTGAACCAGATATATTTTCCGCCCTGCGCGGCAGATAGAATTTTATCAACAGAAAACGGGAGCCGTTTATGGGCGGTAAAGGATGTCATTCAGTTATTCGGGCAGAAAAGATTCTTACTTACATTGCTTATGTGGGTGCGGCAACGTTTATGGAGTTACTGCGCGAATTCCAGTATCCAAAAAGCAGCTTGCTGAATTTATTAAGTGTAATGGTGGCATGCGGCTTTTTAACTAAAAGCGAACGCAACCAGTATTCGCTCGGCATTAAGAATTATGAATTGGGCTGCCAGGCGTTACACCGGAAAAACATATTTGAAGTGACCAAACGGCCGATGCAGGAATTATCGCAACAAAGCGGGCTGGTCTGCCATTTAGGCGCTATCGAAGATTGTTACGCCATTTATCTGGATAAAGTCGAAAGCCCCGGCTCTGTGCCCACAAAGAAAAGCTGGATTGGCAAGAAATTAGAGTTACACATCACCGCGTTGGGTAAAGCCTTACTGGCATGGAAATCCCCAGAGGAGATGAATTATTTTTTGGATGCGTTAACACTCACTCAACACACACGCAATACCTTCACGGATAAGAAGCTATTTCGTGACGAGTTGCAAAAAACGCGTCTGAGAGGTTGGGCCATAGATAACGAAGAATCGACCTATGGTGCGGTATGTCTGAGTATGCCGGTCTTCAATATGTATAACCGGGTTAATTATGCGATCTCACTGTCGGGCGATCCGGTGGTGTATTCAGGAAATAAGGTCGATGATTATCTCGATTTGCTCCGCCAGTGTGCCGCGCAAATATCGTATGGGCTGGGATACAGGAATGAAAACGCTTATTTAAGAAAAGGAAATTGATGTAATGAAAAAATTCAGTGGCATTATTCCCCCGGTTTCCAGCACCTTTGACCGTGACGGCAATATCGACAAAACCGCGATGAAAGCCGTTGCCGATTTCCTGATTCAAAAAGGGGTCGACGGGCTGTTTTATCTGGGCACCGGCGGCGAATTCAGCCAGATGAATGCCGCTCAGAGAATGGCCCTGGCCGAAACCGCCGTCGCCATCGTCGACAAGCGCGTGCCGGTGCTGATTGGCGTGGGCTCAACCTCCACGGATGAAGCGGTCAAACTGGCGCGCCACGCTGAAGCCTGTGGCGCAGACGGGATTGTTGCCATCAACCCCTATTACTGGAAAGTGGCCCCGCGCAATCTCGACGATTACTACCAGCAAATCGCCCGTAGCGTCAGCCTGCCGGTCATCATTTATAACTTCCCGGACCTCACCGGCCAGGATTTGACGCCTGCCATCGTAAAACGCCTGGTGCTGGCGAATGACAACATTGTGGGCATTAAAGACACCATCGATAGCGTCGGCCACCTGCGCACGATGATCAATACCGTTAAAGCGGTGCGCCCGGGCTTCTCGGTGTTCTGCGGCTACGACGACCACTTACTCAACACGCTCCTGCTCGGTGGCGATGGGGCGATCACCGCCAGCGCCAATTTTGCCCCGGACTTATCCGTTGGCATCTACCGCGCCTGGCAACAGAACGATCTCGCCACCGCAGCGACGCTCAATAAAAAACTGCTCCAGCTGCCGTCGATTTATGCGCTGGAAACCCCGTTTGTCTCACTCATCAAATATGCCATGCAGTGCGTGGGACTGCCGGTCAATACCTACTGCCTGCCGCCAATCCTGGAGGCATCTGAAGAGGCCAGAAGTCAGGTTCGTGAACTGTTAACCACTCAGGGAATTTTAAAATCATAAGGGGGAACACCATGTCTGTTCGCACCATTTTTGATAACGACAACCGGGATATTTACCGGGTCAGAACCCATGCGGAAGGGCCGCAGGGCGAGCTGCCCCTGACCCCGGAAATGCTGATAAACCGCCCGAGCGGCGATATTTTTGGCATGACGATGAATGCCGGAATGGGCTGGTCGCCGGACGCGCTTAATCGCGATGGCATTCTGCTGCTGAGCACGCTCGGCGGGCTGCGCGATGCGGACGGAAAACCGGTCGCGCTGGCGCTTCACCAGGGACACTATGAGCTGGATATCCAGATGAAAGCCGCGGCCGAGGTGATCAAAAGTCACCATGCGCTGCCTTATGCGGTGTACGTGTCCGACCCGTGTGACGGTCGCACGCAGGGCACCACGGGAATGTTCGACTCCCTGCCGTACCGCAACGATGCGTCGATGGTGATGCGCCGCCTGATTCGCTCTCTGCCAGACGCCAAAGCAGTGATCGGTGTGGCGACCTGTGACAAAGGGCTGCCCGCCACCATGATGGCGCTCGCGTCTCAGCATGACAAAGCCACCGTGCTGATTCCAGGCGGTGCCACCCTTCCCGCACGCAACGGTGAAGATAACGGCAAAGTGCAGACCATCGGTGCGCGCTTTGCCAACGGTGAATTGTCTTTACAGGGCGCACGTCGCGCGGGCTGTCAGGCGTGCGCGTCCTCCGGCGGCGGCTGCCAGTTCCTTGGCACCGCGGGCACCTCCCAGGTGGTGGCCGAAGGGTTAGGGCTGGCGATCCCCCATTCAGCATTGGCCCCGTCCGGCGAGCCGGTATGGCAGGAGATTGCCCGCGCCTCCGCACGCGCCGCGCTGTTGCTCAATCAGAAAGGCATCACCACCAAAGATATCCTGACGGATAAAGCCATTGAGAACGCGATGATGGTGCATGCAGCCTTTGGTGGTTCCACCAACCTGCTGCTGCACATTCCGGCCATTGCTCACCAGGCCGGGTGCCATATTCCGACCGTGGAGGACTGGATCCGCATCAATAAACAGGTGCCGCGTCTGGTCAGCGTGATGCCTAACGGCCCGGTTTATCACCCAACGGTGAACGTCTTCATGGCCGGTGGCGTGCCGGAAGTCATGCTTCACCTGCGCAGCCTCGGCTTGCTACATGAAGAGGTCATGACCGTCACCGGCAATACGCTTAAGGAGAACCTCGACTGGTGGGAACAGTCTGAGCGTCGCCAGACGTTTAAAGCCCTGCTTCGCGAGCAGGAGCAGGTGGAGCCGGAGGAGGTGATCATGTCGCCTGCGCAAGCGGCGAAGCGCGGCCTCACCTCGACCATTACCTTCCCGGTGGGCAACATCGCACCAGAAGGTTCAGTGATTAAATCAACTGCCATCGATGCGTCAGTCATTAATAAAGAAGGCGTCTATTACCATAAAGGGGCGGTGAAAGTTTATCTTTCAGAAAAAACAGCGATTTACGACATCAAACACGACAAGATCAAAGCGGGCGATATCCTGGTTATCATCGGCGTCGGCCCGTCCGGGACAGGCATGGAAGAGACCTATCAGGTGACCAGTGCGTTGAAGCATCTCTCCTGGGGTAAACAGGTGTCGCTGATTACCGATGCCCGTTTCTCCGGCGTCTCGACCGGCGCCTGTATCGGCCACGTGGGGCCAGAAGCATTAGCGGGCGGCCCGATTGGTAAATTACGCACCGGGGATATTGTCGAAATTAAAATTGATTGCAAACAACTCCAGGGGGAGGTGAATTTCTTAGGTACCAGCACTGACGATATATTGCCTTCACGCGAAGAAGCTACTGCGATGTTAAATAACCGAAGCAGCCACCCCGATTTAATGCCTGACCCGGCATTACCGGACGACACCCACCTTTGGGCGATGCTTCAGGCCGTGAGCGGCGGCACCTGGCGTGGCTGTATTTACGACGTTAATAAAATCAGTGAAGCACTACGGGCGCATTTAAATAAGCCCTGAATAACAGAGATAACAATTAATACATATGTTCATTAGCGCGGCCGGTTTGGCCGCGTGATACCCCACATCTGTATCCGAAAATGAGAGGACTTTATGCCACTATTTATTGTCGTGGCAGGTATTGCTGTACTCCTGCTTTTAACCATAAGAATTAAATTAAATACCTTTGTTTCGTTAATCATTGTCTCTATCGGCGTTGCCATCGCCAGTGGCATGGGGCTGCATAAAGTGGTCGCCTCGGTGGAGTCTGGCCTCGGCGGTACGCTCGGCCATATTGGTTTAATCTTTGGCTTCGGTGTCATGCTCGGACGATTATTATCCGATGCTGGGGGCGCGCAACGGATTGCCCTTACCATGCTGAAATATTTCGGCGCGAAAAAGCTCGATTGGGCGGTTGTCTGTTCGGCGTTTATCGTCGGGATTGCTCTGTTTTTCGAAGTCGGCTTGATTCTGCTGGTGCCGATTTTGTTCGCCATCGCCCGGGAAGCGAAAATCTCGCCGATGTACATGTGCGTGCCGATGCTCTCCGGTTTGCTGGTGGCACACGGTTTTCTGCCGCCGCATCCCGGCCCGACCGTGATCGCCCGTGAATATGGTGCGGATGTCGGGATGGTATTGATTTACGGCATTATCGTGGGCATCCCGACCTTTATTTTGTGTGGCCCGTTGCTGAATAAAGTGTGCCAGCGGTTAATTCCCGAGGCGTTTAAAAAAGAGGGCAATATTGCCTCTCTCGGCGCCAGCAAAAGCTTTACCGAGAGCGAAATGCCGGGCTTTGGTATCAGCTTCTTAACCGCCATGCTGCCGGTAATTTTGATGGCGCTGGTGACCGTTATGCAGATGGTTCGCCCGAAAGATGCCGGTGACCCGGGCGCGCTCTACAACCTGTTCCTGTTTTTGGGGAACTCCACCATTGCAATGCTGATTTCGCTGCTCTTTGCCCTCTACACCATGGGCGTGGGCCGTGGGAAAACCATTGCTGAACTGATGGATTCATGCAGCAAAGCCATTGCCGGGATTGCCGGTTTGCTGTTGATCATCGGCGGTGGCGGTGCGTTCAAGCAGGTGCTGATTGATTCAGGCGTGGGGCAGTATATTTCCACGCTGGTGGCGGGTATGGACATTAACCCCATCCTGATGGCGTGGGGAGTAGCCGCGTTCCTGAGGATTTGCTTGGGGTCAGCCACCGTGGCGGCGATCTCCACCGCCGGGTTGGTTATCCCCTTACTGGCGTCGCATCCAAACATCAATCTGGCGCTGATCACCCTTGCGACAGGCGCAGGCTCCTGCATCTGTTCTCATGTGAATGATGCCAGTTTCTGGATGATTAAGGACTTCTTCGGTTTGACCACCAAAGAGACGTTGCTGTCATGGACGTTGATGTCTACGCTGCTCTCGATCTGCGGTCTGCTGTTTATTTTGCTGGCGAGTATGGTGATATAAGCTTGCCCTGCCCCGGTCAGTCGTGCCGGGGCAAACTTTACACGCTCTTCAACGCCCTCAGTTAATCCTTCAGTTTGCTTTAATGCTGCCTTAAAAACGCACCCATGCTAATCTTAATAAAAGTTAATAACTTTTATTAAGGGAGGAAAGCGATGCCCTCATCGATGAAACAGACTATCAGTGCACAAATCCCTATCGAACTTGCTCAGGCAGTGGAGAGAATGGCTGAAGAGTTAGACCGGTCTAAAAGCTGGATAATCAAGGAAGCATTGACATCCATGTTGGCCGAAAGAGAACGTCGACATCAGGAAATCTTGACAGGCCTTGCAGACGTAGAAACGGGTCGTATCGTACGTCATTCAGAAATAATGGATTTTGCGGCAACATTGAAAAAAGAGTAATGCATGGAAATCTACTGGACACGTAAGGCTAAGGATGACCTGGAACGGATTTATCGTTTCGCATGCCAGTATAACCGCCTCCATGCGAATGCTGTCCTGGATCGTTTGATTGAGGGAGTGCAGAAACTTGCTATGCATCCGGCCTTAGGGGTGATGCAAATCCGATATGAACCTCGTGAAGTGCGCAAAATCCTTTTTGACGATTATGAAGTTCACTATGAACTAAAGGATGGCGATATTTATATCGTCGATCTCTGGCACACCAAAGAAGATCGTTAATATTTTTCTGGCGAATATTAAAAAACAATCCCCCCTTAAATGCATTCACAAAAGAAATATAAAGCAAACCTCAACCACCCTTTCATTTAATTCATAAAACAAATAACTCAAAAATTCACAATTTAAGCATGTGACCGACCTCAATAAATTAGTATGGAATACAAACTAAATAAGCAAATTAGCTTTACAAGCTGTGCATCCCAGGCAATAAATACGCAAAAAAGGACATCAGGGAAGATTCATTTTCTTGATTAAGTATGGAAAGCAAACGAAAAGAGTATTCATGATGAATGCAGGCATTCCCAATACCTTAAGGCAGATGAACGCCACGCTGGTGGTAAATATTATTCGCCAGCATGGGCCGCTATCCAGAGCGCAGGTGGCCAAAATAAGCGGCATAACCAAAGCCACGATTTCTGACATTATTAGCGGCTTAATTCAGGAAGGCACCATTTATGAGGGCGGTGTCAGCGAGCAAACCGGACAGGGCAGAAAAGGCATCCTGCTTAATTTTGATCCCTTTGCCAGACTGGGCGTGGGGATTGATTTAGGCGGAACCAAAATCACCTATTCCATCTTCAACCTGGACGCCGAAATCTTATATGAGAAGCGTGAAGCCACATGGAAAACCAGCGATCGGGACACCTTTATTGAGCAATTGATCAACGGTGTGGCCAGCTTTATTCGTGAAAGCGGCGTGGACAGGAGCCGGGTAAGCGTCATTGGTCTCGCAACGCCTGGGATTATTGATATCAGCAGCGGCGTGGTACTGGAAGGTTCCCCCAATCTGCCCGACTGGGGCAATCTTGCCCTCGCTGACGCGCTCACGCGGAGTCTCAATATTCCGGTGGTACTGGAAAACGACATTCGGGCGGCGCTGGTCGGCGAAATGTGGTGTGGAAAATGCCGTGATATCAGCAGTGCCGCCCTGATCGGTATTGGTACCGGGCTGGGTTCAGCCCTGCTTATTGACGGTAAAATCATTCGCGGGGCGAATAACGCAGCCGGCGAAATTGGCTATATGATTTTTGGCCGTGAACAGCTCTTTCAGGACTGGCGAAATAAAGGCTGTTTTGAAAGTTACTGTTCGGGTTCAGGTCTGAGTGAACGCGCCATGACGCTGCTACGCCAGCCGATGACATTAGAGCAGATCATTCAGAACGTTGAGCAGAGCGATCCGCTCGCCTGCGCGCTGATTGACGAAATGGCCGATTATCTGGCGATGGGCATTATTAATCTCGCCGCTATAGCGAATTTGCAAAAAGTAATTTTAACCGGGGGCGTTACCCATGCAGCGAATTATTTCCTGCCACGGGTACAGGCGATTCTCGACAGGCAATTGTCGACCAATATGCACGTTACGGTTGAATTATCAGAACTTCGGGAGAAAGCCCCGCTTCACGGCATTGCTATTCTGGCGCTTTCAACGCTGTACCCCTCAATCGAATTTATTCCAGAAACACAACTTTAATAATGCTGGTGAATTAACAAGGAGAATAGGATGGCAGGAATCCACTTACACCCGCACGATATTCTGGACGAAGGCATGGACGCTATTCTGCAGCGCATTGACGGCATGCAGAGTGTTGAACATCTCTTCGTCGAGCTCAATACCATTTTCGAGCGCAATCCCTACCCGACAGGCGTCTTGCCGCACAACCCGGTTCACGATTCGGTGATGGGTAACGGTATGTTGCACGTCAATATTTACAGTGGCGACGCGCGTATCCAGCAAAGCATCGATCCTGGCGTCCTCGCCGGAGATGACCCTCTGTTAGCCGTGAAGCACGCCACCGAAGGCACACGTTTCAAGGTCATTCCGTGGGTCAATATTCTGAATGGCGACTTTGCCGGAGATGTAAAAAGTAACCACGTTATTGATTACCGTGGGCGGATTATTAAATATTGGCTGTGCCCGAACGCGCCGGACGTCGCGGATTACTGGCAAAAAACCTTCAGTCGCATCAAGGAAAGATACGGGTATGACACCTTCCTGATTGACCGCATTCGCTTCCCGGACTGGGCGGGCAAAGAGGTCAACCCGGCCGGACTGTTCACCTGCTTCTGCCCACACTGCCAGAACGCCATGAAGGAACAGGGGATTGACCCGCAAGCGGTAAAAGCGGAGCTGGAAACCCTCTCCGATGCGCTTGCAGATGGCAATTTCGATGTGCCGGTCGAGGCATTTCGCAACAACCCGCTTATCGCCCGCTGGATTGCCTTTCGCCAGCAGAGCGTCACCGGGCTGGTTGAACGCATCCTGAAACAGGCCAAAGAGAACATTGGCGACATCCATTTCTGGCTCGATCTCTGGCCGCCAGCCTGGAGCTG
>DFPL01000067.1 GCA_002377245.1 Enterobacteriaceae bacterium UBA3516 | reverse complement strand
CTTTCTTCGCGCCGTTGACCTTATAGCCCGCCGCAGTGCTTTTCGCGGTGCGCTTGATGTTGGCGGATTCGTGCAGGTTAAAGCCCATCACGCGACCGATGATGCCTTCACGCAGGAGTTGGTCGGTACCGGCTTCATTCGCCTTGAACAGTACGGACTGCTTACCACGAATTGAGGCCATCGCTTCGCCGCCCAGCACCATGCGCAGGTCGGTAGTTGGGGCGCCATTATCCACCAGAATCTGGCGGGCCAGTGCTGCATCAGACAGATCGTCTTTAATGCTGAACGGTGTATCTTTCGGCGCACCGACAGCGCGAGAGGATTTGTAATACAGCGCCGCCAGGTCGGCATCCATTTCATTGCTTAACGCGCGGAAAGCCTGAGAGAACTGGTCAGCCAAAATGACGTCATAGTTACCTGACGGACCGATCGCCAGTTGTTCTTCACCGTTCCATTTGACCGGGGCCATTTTGGATTTGGTGATTTTGACATCCACGGTACCGATGTTTTGATCGCCATCGTTTGGCGCGGTTGCCGCCGGGGTGATATCAACAGTGGTAGTTTTCGGTGCTACCGGCGCGGTGACGGTCTGGTCTTTGGCCGCAGCATCAGCTTTTGCATTGCGCGCCACGGCAGGGATAAAGCCCACCTGCTCGCGGGATACGCGGTTCAGTGCGGTGTAGAGAGTAGGAATTAACCCAGTAAGCGTGTTGCTCATATACTAAATATCCTTTCGATTAATCGACGATGCTGACGCCGTCGCTCAGGGCAGCCTGCTTGCCTGCGCCATCCAGAGCGTCGAACGCACCGCGTTTCATGGTTTTTTGCCCGGCCTGATGCTGCGACTGGTGTGAACCGCCGCCGCTGTTGCCGGACGCTTTGAGGATGTAGTCTTTCTGCGGATGCAACTCGACCAGAGATTCCAGCGCTTCATCGAAGCCAGCCAGTTCGCCGGGTTTGGTACGGGAGAACACCTTATTGCCCTGCCCGTCATAAGCCACGACCTTGCCGTCTTCGATTTTGAAGTTTTGCCCGAAGTGAGAACGCACGAACTCAGCCGGAATCGCCATCTTCTCGGAAATGAACTTAGAGCCACCGAAGCGGCCGCCAATCATCTCGTCGTAGAGCTGGGTTTCGAGCTGCTTAGTCTTGCCGTTCGCTTCGTCCAGCTGCTGCTGGAATACCTTGGTGATCTCGGCCTTCACCTGGTCAACGGCGCCAGCGTCGATCAGTTTCTTCTGGTCGATTTTGGTCATCATCTCCAGGGCTTCGAGCGCCTTGGTCGGGTCGCTGATGCCAGCGAATTTCGCGAGACCAGCTTCCGCCGCTTCCTTCGCCTCGCGGTGAGACTTGGCCTCACCATTAAGGGAAGTGATTTTGGTCATCGCTGCGACCGCGTCGAACGGGATTTCTTTCCCATCGTCATGGACATAGACAGGCATACCGTTTTCAACGACCACATTGCCGTTAGCATCAAGTTTGAGTTTCATTGTTTTTGCTCCAGCCTTCCGGCCATTGATAATGGGTCATCCGACCCGGGCGCCGCGTCGCATCCGCTCAGCGGCAGGCATAAAAAAAGCTGCCCGGAGGCAGCCTTAATTGGATTTTTCGTATCAGAAATGAGCGTTATTCTTTGCTGTGCAGCCTGGTGTAAACAGAACCGATCAGGACGCCAATCATTCTACCCTCAGGTGTTATTTCTCCAGCTTCCTTACAGATAGCATCAAGTTGCTCGACAACGTCATCGGGCAGCGGTTCAGCGTGGGCCAGTTCAAATGCTTTTGTCAGGTACGGGAATTTATTCTCAGCCAATCTAGTATCTCTGGGTCGAAAATGTTTCGCTTATCACCATTCACAAATACTGAAACTATCTTGGCAAACAGTTCCTTGGCGACTCTGCTGAATAGGCGCTTAATGCACGCCACCAGCCTTTATCATAGGCACTATCTAGGCTTTTCGCCTCCAGGACTCGATACACGTGTCAGCTGCTCAAGGGTGAGATACTCTCCATGGTCGTTAAACAACTCAGGTACAGTGATTTTACCGTCACGCAGCATCTGTGCCCTTGTAACGCCCAGCACCTGCTCCTGCCGGGCGTAAGGCTGTCGGGTAAGCCAGTCGGCGTAGGTGGTATGCGCTGGCACTTGCCCGTCCATTGAGGCGCGTGTGGCACTGCTCAGTTCGCCGGAGGATATCGTCAACTCTTCCCACGATTTCGTAACCAGAATTTCGCAGGAGCGACAGCAGAAATGGATTTTACCGGGTCCGCGCAGATACGGAATCTGATGCCCAAGCGGCTTGCCGTCGAGCGAGTAAAGTTTGCGGTCGCGGATGATGCACCATTGGCTGGTATGGATGTCCAGCGTTGAGGACCACTGTTTGGCCTTCACGATATCACTGTTAGCCTGGGCGAACTCCTGACGCGCAGTGGCGGCCATATGATTCACCGCTGTACGCGTCACTACAGCCAGGTCGCGCCGGGATGCGTTGATCGCCCCGTCTTCACGATTGAGTTTTGGTGTGCCGGCTACACGCCGGACAATCTGCTCTACCGTTTCACCCTGGAGGAACCCAGAGCGGACAGCGTTGGTGATTTTGTCCAGCCGGTCAGCCTCAAGCTTCTGGCCCCACTCCTTCAGCAGGCGCCCCTGGAACGGCTGCGCCACTGCTGCGGCGTAGACCTGCTCAGGTGCGATACTTTGCAGCGGCACATGCTTGACGATCTGCTTCGGAATGATGCTACTGAACAGGTCCAACTGGTATCCGGCCTCATACTCAACATAGCGCATCAGCTCCCGCGCCAGCGCATCGTTAATCGGCTCATAGGCCTGTTGGTTCAGTTCGCGCACACCAGCCAGCAGCGATGCCAGGCGGCGGGCGCTGTAGGTATCTGCTCGTTTGCCGTCCAGCAGCACCAGCAGTTTTGCGGCAAGGTCAGCATCCATCTTATTCAGAAGCGATATCATGCGCCGTGCAACGCCAGTACCATAACGGGACACATACAGGCCATGGGCTATCGTCTCGTCCTGCAGCCGGTCATTAACGGCACGCGCCATTTCACACCTCTTCTATCGGCGGTTCGGTCAGTGAAGCCGACTCGGTCAGCAGCTCGCTCAGCACCACGTCAGGGTCCGCATCGGCATCAATGATGTTCAGCTTCTGCAGGGATTTGATTGCGTCCACGCGGCGAATATCACCCCCCTGGCGCAACGCCTGGATGGCCAGCGCAGCTGGTGGGTTAAACTCTTTCGACTCCACATCCAGTTCGGTACGGACATCGACGCTGCCGCCATCTTTCTCACCGATATACTCAGCCATGATTTGCAGGATGTTGTCGATCGCGTCTTCCAGGCTGGTTGCCATGGTGTAGAGCGGCGACTGCTCCTGCATTTTCTCTTCAGATGTCTGGTCTACGGACTTTGTCGAGGTGTTATCAGTGCGCAGAAGCTTCGCGCCCGCCTGTCGCATCTGTTCCACCAGCTCAGCGAGAGACTCTTTGCCTGCACCTATGGAAGAGCCGGTGTGCTCGACGTATTCGAGCCCCTGCGTTTGACGGTCGGAGAATTGGGTTGCCGAGGAAGACCCTATAACCAACTCTTCACCATCGCCAAGGCCAAATACCGTCAGCAGCGGCACGCGTGCAACATGAAGAATATTGTCCTGCTCGGACTGCGACTGCCAGTGCTTAACGTTCAGTAGCGCCATGTTGAGTAACGGCGGAGAGCCGCACATAAACCCGGTGCGCTTGGTGTAGAGCGTGACAAGCGTGATGTCCTGCCGGGAGGTTTTCCACTCTTCGTGCAACGCCCAGTTCGCCTGGGCGTTGTCACCGGTCGCCTTACGGAATATTTGAACCTGCCCTGGAGTCAGCAAACGAATCTGCTCAACCTTTGTCTGCCCGAAGTCGTCGCCGTCCTCGACCACCACCTCTTTAATGCGCAACGCGGTTAGCTGGACTTTGCCACCGACCATCTTCGACTTCCAGCCAATGACCTGTCGAGGGTTAAGCATGGTGACGTACGGGCGCGCCCCAGTAGCCTTTTCATCAGCCTTGGTCTTCACCTGTTCGCCGTCAACGCGGGGATAGTCCACCAGCGCATGAGAAAGTCCATATTGCATTGCCAGGCTGAAGAAGGCCTGCGCCCATACATCGAGACGGCTACCTTCAAGATCCACGTTCTTCGCATACTCGCGGAGCGTATCCGGGACGTTCTCGCCCAATTGAATTGGCTCAGCAAACACACGCCCAACGTTCTGGTTAATGGTCTCTTCGTATGCAGGTAATAGCGTGGCAACCGCCAGGCGCTTTTTGTAATCCTCTTTGTCTTCTTTCGGCCAGCGCGGGAGATATGCTTCACCCAGTTCGCGCATGTAAAGTGTGCCACCCATGAGGGCATCGTTAATGTCCCACGCCTGCACCATGTTCCCATAGTCCAGATTGGGTGTAGAAATATCAGGCATGGAGTTAGATCCGTAGGCTGGTAACTTTGCCGACTTTCTTCGGCGGTGAATGCAGGACGGCGTATCGTGTGCCATCCCAATCGTGATCTTCCTGCTGGGTATCTACATCGTCAGGGTTCTTACTGTCGCGAACGAGCACCGGCACACGGCTAATCCAGCCCCGGCAGTAGTCGAACACGTAGAATGCTGGTTTCTCGGGCGTACCTGATTCCAGCTTCTTGCCCTCAAGGACGGCCTCCAGCATGTCAGCAAACAGGGCCGCGCCGTTCACACGCGAACCCGGCTTCTTGTTGGATGGAACCCACTTTACGCCCTGGGATTCCATTTTCTGGGCAATTGATAACTCGTCATCACCGGTGTTATAGATAGCCCCATCAGCAGGGCCGGGAACAACCTTCTTGCAGATACCGGGCATGATGTTCAGTTGCCCCTGAGTCACCCCGTTGAGTTTTATCTCCTCCGGCTCGTCCACTTCTTCGCCCACCAGCCGCTTATCCACCCACGCCACACCCTTTGCGACGTTCGTTGAGGACATATTGAGGCCTTTATTCAGCTCGTCAGGAGGACAGCCATACCACTCGCCAATGAGTATCAACGTCCCGGCAGGCGGACAGAACTGCCTACCGTCCGGCAACTCTGCGGCGGTACCATCGGCACGCGCCCACCAGAGGTTGGAGAACGGCTTTGACTCACCCCAGTCATGTGAGCGGTCCACCGTCCAGCTATCCGGTATACGGAACGGCTTAATGACGTGCACCGTCGCATCCCATAGATTGTCAAAGCGACCGCCACTGGTGACATCCCACGAGCCCTCTACCCAGGCCTTGCGCCGGTTCGGGTCTTTGATGGCCATCAGCGTTGCGATGTACTGCGGATCCAGATACGGGTTTTCTTTGAACGAGCCGTGAATTGCAACGCGAGTGAGCGTCACATCCTCTTCTCGCTCGGTCTGAGGGTTAAACACCTTCTGCGTTTCGCGAATGATGGTGCCGCGTGGTGCTGGCTCAATGAACCGCTTCTTCACCCAGGTATGGCCGATGCCGAACGGGTTGGTCGTGCTGAACGTTTCCAGGGGGATCGGCTTTAAAAGGCTGCCTCCCGCCAATGGATAGTTTTCAGGACGGAACGATGAGCGTCGGCAGGAAAACATCATCTCGTAGAACTCGGGTGACTGCTGCTTAGTCAGTTCGTTGAATCCAATGAACGGAAACTCCTGACCGTGATAGTCCCAGTAATCGCTCTCTTCCTTGCCAAAGCGGAACAGTAGCTCTTCTCCGGTAGGCCACACCCACCGTAATTCACTGGCCGATGCCAGATAGCGTGCGCCGTCGTTAAACAGGCGGTACATACGCTTTGACTGGGTGATGATGTCGGTGAGGTTTTTATATTCAGTATCGAAAATCACACCTCGCCAGAACGAGCCATAGCCCAGGCCGACCAGTCGACGAAAGCGCGCCAGTTGCGCGGCAGTTTTACCAGGCCCGCGCGTACCCTCGTAGAGAATTTCGTTACACGGGCAACTCAGGGAGAGCGATTGCGATCCTGGCAAAGGTTTCCAGACGGCTTTGTAATTCATCCACCCAGTACCTCATCCTGCTGCTTCTGCGCTGCTGCTTCCCAGTCATCTACGTTATCGCAGGACGGGACTGGCATAATGCTGTGGGTTGCTGTGATCTTCTGTTCAACCTGCTCTTTGAATGCCTGCACCTTTATGTGTTTGCCGAGCAACTCAAGGTTCTTGACCTTGTCCGGCCACTTAACCTTTTTGAGGATAGTTTCCGCCGTCTCCTCGTCGAAGTTCCGAATCGTAGTGCTGATGTCCAGACCGGTTAGCGACGTTCGCCAGGCTTTGGGCCATAGGCTAATCGCCTTGAGGCTACCGTCGTCGTTCAAGATATCCAGAACGTCCATCTGGTCAATCTCAACCAGGCGCCGGAGCACATAATCTGCATCAATGCCGACGTCTTCATTGCGCTTCGCTTTGAGTTCGGCGATTCTGTTTTGGATGTCAAGTTTTGACAAGTTCTGGGCAGCTATGCGGTTCGCAGTTTTGATGCTGTACCCCGCCCGAATAGCCGCCTGTGTAGCGTTTAAATCGATGAGGTACTCGCGACAGAACATTTCTTGTTTGTCGGTGAGTGCCATTTAAATACCTTTGAGAGATGCTGATGGGCAACGTGAAGATTTACGCTGGCTTGGTTAATGGCGACCTTATGCCAATCATTGAAGACAAAACCTCAGAAGAGATCGTTTACGCTTTCACTGGCGACGATACTGGCGCTCCACCAACATCTGTGACAATTGAGGTAATAACCGAAAGTGGCTCTAAGGTCAGGATTTACATCCCTAACAGCTCAGCTGATGCCAGCGTTATGGTTGACGGGAAAAGTGTATAGCCATATCGCCATTACGATGGGTCTGCCCATGGTGATGGCAATAAAAAAGCCACCAGCAGATGCCAGTGGCTTCATTTAACAACACTCGAAAAGTGATTTTGGAGGGATCCAATTAATTGAGGATTCCGTCTATTTTTCTCTGTATGAACCCCTCGAGGAGTTTTCTGGATACTTCAATCAGCGTCCCAAGGCTTGCATCCTTAAAGCCTGTTTTGACCGTAGCCCATACTTCCTTGTTTCTGATGGCTTCAAGGAAATCATGCCCAGGCGCCGTTAGTCTCAACGGAACTTCGTCAAAAAAACCCTCATCATCTCGATCATCACTTTCTGGACTGAAGTATCCAATCCCACGTAGACCATCAACGCGACCTATTAACCCTCGGTCTTGTAATAAACGAATATGAAAACGGAATTTGTCAGACTGGTGATCAAATCCCAATACCATAAGCTTGGTAATACTGGTATGAGGCTCGTTCGAATCTTCAAATGCGATAAGTAGTCCTTTGAGATAATCTTGGTCGATTTTCATGCTTCCCCCTTCGTTTAGGGGTAATCTAGCATTATCGCAGGCACTCAGTGAATGCCTTCTGTAATGCCGATAAAAAAGGCCGCCTGAGCAGCCCTTTTCACTTTACATAAGCTTTATTTTTACTGAATACCCTTCAAGACCAGACATGGTCTCATTCGGTTTAAATTCAATCTCAGAAACCTCTTTGCCTGTTTTTTTGCGGAGCTCAGCAATTTTTTTAGTAATAAGAGCAGCAATTTCTTCCTCAGCTTTACGCTCCAGTTCTTCATGTTTCATGCACACACTCCTTTTTCATACCCAAGCTTTTATATATCATAGATTATTTTCCCAAAAGGCGCTCAGGAATTATCATCCCGGATATTTCTTAAAGAAACCTTTTTACTGCACTGATTATCTCTTCAGAAGAGAGTTCTCTGTCAGAAGCAACATAAATTTCGTTATGATCACCCGTAATCGAGTGAATTCCCACTCGCATAATCTGAAGATGGATTTCTTCACCATTTGGGTAATTGCGCAAAATTGTCGTCACGATTTTGGTTGTTTTTATTACTTCAACCGGTTGTGCATTGAAAAACACCAGTACTTTTTTCATTATGAACCTTTTCAAAGGCCTGCTGCGTTTAATTTAAGTTCTGAAAATATCATCATAAAAGGCCGCACAAGATTAGAGCGACCTTGGTTAATGTTATCCCAGTAAGATGTATCCTGTTTCCCTGGAGTTCCCCAGAAGTCATCAGGAAATGTGGCCGGGGTACCAGGCTCTGTCATCTGGTGTTGGCATAGCCGACAGAACCACAGTTGAGACTATGGCATTCGAAGAAAATAGCAAATTTATTTATCCAACTAATCGAAATAATTAATCAATAACTTAATTTCATTTAGCTGCGTCGGCGAGTGAATCCAACAGCAATCATCATCTAAGAACATTCTCAGTCCCGCGTTTCCATATGATTTTTTTACACGCTTACGCTTGTTGTTAAATCATTTTCGTCAAAACTCAACCCGAGTCATAAGGAAAGAGCGCCTTACCAGGGTTGAACTCAGGGATGAGATTTCACTCCTCAAATCAACGCTGGTGAGGTGCCTCAATCCCATAAGAAGTACTCTGCATACACTGCCCTCCCATAGAGGGCTTCTTTTTTTCATTTCAGACACTGTTCACGCACATAAGCCTGCAGGCCTGTCAGTTGTTTGGTGATGATGGTGATTCGCTCTCTAAGGGTGAAATAATCCCGTTCAGCGGCGTCAGTAAGTCCGGGGCTGGTTGCATCATCTACGCCGGGGCGCTGGCAATAAAAAGCCGCCTTAAAGGCGGCTCTGAACATGGAGCGCTAACTCATTACAGAGAAGCCTGCTTCCTCTTGAGTATTGCATTCGCCTCATCGCATTTTGACTGTAATTCCGTCAGTCGAATGGAGATGTCTCTGGTTCGACAGTTTGTCACGATGCAGTAGCCCTCCACCCATGCCTGTTCATTTTCATTAGTGAAGAGACTTTGAAATATCTCCACCCAATCATTGTTTGGCACCCTTTCAAGCTCAAAAAACTTGAGCGCGCCACTTCCACGAAGCGTCCTGCGCTCATCCAACCCCAAGATTTTCATGGCCATACCCCTTTTTTATTTTAGGGATATAAATACCATAAAGCTAAGAATAATCCTATATAACGGCATTTGGGGAGATCGCGAGTACAGCTCACAATCACACATTAACAATGATTTTGCTGCACCGTTAATTACCTTTTGATTTTTGGCGGTGTTGTTCGATGTCCCGGATTCCCGCGAAATTGTTATTACCCTGCTCTATGGTTGCCAGCAGCGGCTCAATCCATAAAACAGCCTGGCAGTACGTCAACCCGCTGGCGGCAGTGGTGTCACCATCGGCTGAGTCAGTCCCGACGGGATCGGGGTGCATTGCGCTGGCACGTAAACGGTTCGCGTATTCGAGCAGCCCACCAGCGATAGCAGCAGGAACAGGCAGATCGCACGTTTTTTCATGGCGTAATATCTCCCGATATTCGATTACCGTCGTTTCGCTGTTCCCGGCCACAATTGCGTTTGCCCGCTGGGCAGTCTGAGCAGTTTGATTGAGCCGGTTGATGTTGAATGCCTGAGTGGCGATTACTTGCCCCTGCAGCGCGTTATCTGATTTGAGCACGCGACTTACACTCTCCGCTGTCGCAGCCTTCTTACTGTAGTGAAATGCCGACCAGGCCAGTCCGCCGAAAATGCTCAGTATAAAAGCGCCAATCACAATGAGGTATCGTATTTTCACTGGTCCAGCTCCCAGCACGTCAGCGCGCTTTCCTGGTCACGTCTTTCAACCTGGCCGTAACATCCGTCTTTCTGTCCTTTCGTCAGCCGGCAGTCACGCCCACCGTCTTTAATCCACCAACGGATTGCTTCGCACGCACCTTTGCGGTCACCGGCGTTAATTCGCTGATAGAAAGTGGAAGGAAAGCATTTGCCGGGACCGATGTTGTAAGGACAGAAACTGGCAATACCAACTTTCTGCGGTTCAGTCAGTGGAACGCGGATATTTTTCTTAACCCACGCCAGCGCTTTATCGCGCTCTATGGCGTTTACTTTCTTGCACTGGGTCTCAGTTGCGCGCTGCCCATTAATAACTGGCTTTCCATCAATGACCGTTACGCCATGGCACAATGACCAGACGCCGCCAGGGTCAACGACTGCCACCAGCGCATTGCCCTCTTTCTCGCTGATGAACTGATCGAACAGTACCGGAGCTGAAGCACCTGAAGCAATGAGAGCCAGCATTACCGCACTCAGTTTTGCACGTGGAGAGGCCATAAATTATTCCTTCGCAGCATCAAGTACCTTGTTAATGCCCTTAATGACTTCGGGGGACTTCTGCACTGCAGGCGAATCATTACTGCCCTTGAGAAAATCGAGTACTGCCTGAGCACGCACCCGATCCAACTCAATACGTTCCTGCTGATTGCGGCGTTCTTCTTCTATGGATTTGCGATCGAGCTTTTCCGTTTTCCGCTTGTCCAGGTAACCAAGTAATGCAATCACTGCGCCAGCTACAGCTGTAGCCATATACACTCTCTCAAGAGTGACAATCCCGGCCATGCTGGACAGCAAAGACATTAGTGACCCCCAGTTGATTGCTGTATCGGCACTCTGATTCATACGTGTCATATCCGCACCTCCGTTTAAGGGTGGCGCTGTGTGAGTAGAAAGGGTCAGGTTCTCGGGCTGCAGCTAACGACAGGCTATCTGGTTTTGATTGCCCGGAACCTGGTAATAAAAAACCCGCACAAGGCGGGTTATGGATGAACAGCTTTACGAAACAATCCTGTCATTTGTGGGGATTAGGTGCCATGCTTCTTTTTTCATCCGCTGGCTATGACATGAAACATGAAGACAGAATTATAGGGAGCGCTGTCTATGACATTCTCCAGGCAGGGGTCGTAGATCACATAAGTAAAAAAATGCTGATTCAACACCTCACCCGTAAGTACGTCTACATCTATGAGACCAGCTCTACAGTAGAAGAATCTCTGCATTACGAATCTGCAATAAAAATTTTAAGCAAATCACCCGACTAATCTGACCACAACGTTAGCAGGACTGCAGATACATGTAAGTGTGGTTTCAGAGGCCAGAAATGAAAAAGGCCGCCATTTGGCAGCCTGATTGAATGGTATAAATACTTGTCTTTCTAACTTAAGCCATAATGTCTAACTACAAGTCTTCTCAGCGCGTCTCTTTTCATGATCAGTTGGCGTCGCTCTCATGGCCGGATGAGTTTAAATTCATCATCAAATGCAAGAGGTACAATCTTAACCCATTCTTTTGAATAGAAAATCCAGCTCATGCGGCTCCTTAATCACTAAATTCCATACTTAAACCCTAGCGTGAAAGCGAAATTTTGATTAAGGATGAATCCGAATATAAATTGAGCTAACGTATTGAATTATTGAAACACTTACTGTCAGATGCGATTAGCAGCAGCAAAAAAAGCACAGCCGTTGTATAAATAAATACACTTCGCCGATTTAACATCAGAGCTGACGAGGCAGGCATGAAAAGCGAAATTGAAATCATAGGAAGTCTTACCCTGGAAATCATTCAGTCAGGTTGTTCTGAAAGATTATCTAAAAAAATTCTCCTTGAAGCGCTCTCACGCAAATACATTGAATGCTATGAATCTGGCAGACCGGTTGAAGAATCGCTGGTTTATGAAGCGGCCCTGAAACTGCTCATTGATTCTTCAAGGTATCGGGAATCAGTTCTGAAGTAAGATCGTTAAGGCAAAGTCAGACTTGTCACTTGAGCGTCTTTAGTCGTTGGTGACCCCTGTTTCCATATCAAGAGACCGCTCATACCAAAACCAAATAAGCTTCCGGCTTTAAATACTAAAAAACTCCGCAGCATGCGGGGCTTCTATATATTTTTCGTTTTGCAAAACGGCGCTATGACAGGGGTACTGGTGCAATGCACCTCGCGAATACCCCTGTCGTATCGCCGGAAAGCAAAAACCCCGCCGGAGCGAGGTTTTCGAATTTGTCAGATTGTGGCTTAACAGCGCTGTTATCATGTTGTAGCTCTGCCAAGCATGAATTAATTATCTAACTTATTGGGTTAATTTCAATGTATTTCATCACGAACAGCACTAAAAGCTAAATCAGCCATTTTATTGCTCAACCAACAGTTCCCTCGCTGACAGAAAAACTTTTGCCCTGAAAATCTGCAAACACCATTTAACGCGCTCTCTAGCCTTCTCTTGTGTTAGCCAGGGCGCGATTGCCTGTAACTCTCTGGTGATATCGGAGATTTTTTTTCTGGTCGTATAATATTGCACGCCAACCAGATAGACCGGGTCGTTTGGGTCCAGCGCCAGCAAAACACTTTGCTCCACAAAATCGATATCATCATTGCGAAGAGCCTGTTCAATTACGCTCACGGATTCCTTTGGCCAGAGAATGGCATGAGCGCGCTTCATAATGTGCTGCCCTTTGAATCCCTCGTTGCGGGCCTGGCTCAGCGCGGCCGTAAAACGTTCAAGCGCCTTTTCCGACCAGCGATTTCCCCTCAGACCATTCCAGCAACTATGATTTCTTGGCATTTTTGGGGCAAGATCTCCCCTTACGCTCTCCCCCCAGACTGTCAGCAGCGACTTTATCCAGCCAGACTGGATGGCTGTTAAAGGTGTGAATTTACCGAGATAGCTCTTACGGGGAGCAGTAGCTATAGTTCCCAACCCTGCGAAGTGCTGTCGGCGTTGACGTGGAGTCATTGTTTTTTTCCTTGCTGTTGGGATTTACTTGTGTGGCGAGCGATCGCCTTGAGAAATGACCGCGCAACACTTTCGGCCTGGTACCGGTTGAAGTCGAAGAAGGTCATTGCGCGCATTCCCCGATGATGATCTTTCCCTTGTCGCCCCAGACCTTTGTGACTCGCCCATCCCATACACGGCTGTCGTCGTTGAAGATGGCGTCGAGGAGTGCCTTTTCCAGATTGTCTTTGTCAGGCTTCTGCTGATGAGCGCGACCATCGTGCTGTAAGCGCTTTTTCTTGCTCCAGCTTTTTGGCATGGGAATAACGAACGTGATGTGATAGCCGTATTCAGGGAGTTTTATATTTAGCAGTCGAACTTCATCTTTGAATACCCAGTAGGCGGCGGTAGCCGGGCGCTTAACCCAGCGATCGCGCTGAGTCATGCGCGGTTTGCTGACAGGCGTGACGTCGTAAATCTTCATGCTTTCACCAACCCCTCTTTAAGCCAGATAACCTGCGTGCGGGCCATTCCCTCCAACGCACACTCTTTCGCATATTCAGCGTCAACGAGATGCGTGCGGCGGTCTATCTCGTCGTGACAACAGTTACATGCGATGGCAGCGATCAAATCGGGCGGCTTAATGCCGGTGCCGCACAAACCAGCAATACGGATGTGAGCCAGAACGGAAGTTTCGGGGTTGCCATTACAGACGCCAGGAATACGGACCTGACATTCGCGCCCGCGTGCGGCCTTGCGTAAATCAGCCATCACGCCTCCTGCTTATC
>DFPL01000286.1 GCA_002377245.1 Enterobacteriaceae bacterium UBA3516 | reverse complement strand
GAGATTTTCCAGATTGCGGTGGATGATATTCCGTCCAAAGTCGTGTTTGCGGGTTACCGCTTCTTGTTTGCCGGCATTTTGCTGCTGTTGTTTATGCTGGTGCAAAGCAAGCCACTCGGGCGTCTGTCAACCCGCCAGTTTGGCCAGGTCGCTTTGCTTGGCGTGACGCAAACCTCCCTGCAATACGTCTTTTTCTACGTGGGACTTGCGTTTACCACCGGGGTAAAAGGGTCGATTATGAATGCGACCGGCACGTTCTTTAGCGTGCTGCTGGCACATTTCATCTATAAGAATGACAAAATCAGCGTCAACAAAAGCCTTGGCTGCGTGCTGGGCTTTACCGGCGTGATGGTCGTCAACCTCAGCAGTGGCTCGCTCGATTTTAGCTTCAGTCTGATGGGGGATGGGTTTGTGGTGCTGGCAGCGTTTATCCTGTCGGCAGCCACGCTGTACGGTAAGCGCATTTCACAGACGGTGGATCCGATGGTCATGACGGGCTATCAGCTGGCGTTTGGCGGGCTGGTGTTGATGATTGGCGGTTATATTAGTGGGGGCTCACTCACTTTCCACGGCATTGGATCGGTGATGATTCTTGGCTACCTGACGCTGCTTTCATCCGTCGCCTTTGCCCTGTGGAGCGTGCTGCTGAAGTACAACCGCGTCGGCATGATTGCCCCCTTCAATTTCCTGATCCCGGTATCAGGTGCGCTGCTTTCTGCCCTGTTCCTTGGCGAGAACATTCTCGAATGGAAGTATGCTGTTGCGCTGGTTCTGGTTTGTTCAGGCATCTGGTGGGTTAATAAGGTCGCCAGAAACAGATAACTGTTTAAAGAAGCCCGGCCGTGACTGACGTCTGCCGGGCTTATCAAGCATGGGTTAACGCGCACGGATAAAGCTGCCATCCTGTTGACGCGTAAAGAGCACCGACTGCGCGTTGCCGCCTTCAATCGTCAGGCCCGTTACCACACCGTTCGCGTTCTGACGAATCTTCACCATCTGCCCGCTCTGTAGCGTGCTCAATGGCTTCCCGTCACCTTCCACTTTGGCCATCGCATAAACGTCTGTCGGCGGCAGGTTATGATCGCGGAAAAGTTGTGCCAGCGTTTTTCCCTGTTCAACCCGGTAGGCGCGCCATTGCTGATCGATGCCGCTTGCAGCAGGTGCAGCGGTATGCTGTGGCGCTTGTTCCTCATCCTGAGGCTGTTCCTGAATCGGTTCGGGTTCAAGCGGGACGTTTTGCTGTGGCTCATTGACCAGCGGCGCGGAAGATTGGCTCTGCGCGGGAGAAGTGGTCAACGTGGGTGACGAAGGTTGAGATTGCGACTGGATATCCAGTTGAGCTTCTCGCGTCGCGTTTGAAGACGGTGGCGCATCGTTCCCCGACGGCAACAGAATGCCAATCACCACCAACAGGAACGCCAAAATCAGCCCCTTGCGGTGCAACGACGGAAGCGGGTCCAGAATGCGAAAATGGTCCGGGGCGTGCCAGATTTTCGCCAGGGTAGGTTTCAGTTCAAATCGCCCGGGCATGGCTTTCCTCCTGCTCCGCGTCATTTATTATCCTGTGATGTTGAGTATAGATGGCTAACTCTCTGATCGACTGCGTAATGTGATATCTCCCGCCGTGACATTGAGATTAATCTTACCGGCACTATTCTTTCTGTTTCTCTGCGATTTGTCATCTTTACTGCGACAAAGTTTACCCGTTGCGACGTGGCTGTTATGCTGCGCGCTACCTTAAAAAGTGATGAAAGGAAGACCCATGACAACCCCAACGTTTGACACGATTGAAGCGCAGGCCAGCTATGGCATCGGTTTGCAGGTAGGACAGCAGCTTAGCGAATCCGGCTTACAGGGGCTGTTACCGGAAGCACTGGTTGCCGGTCTGGCCGACGCACTGGCAGGCAAACAACCGGCTGTACCGGTGGACGTTGTTCATCGTACGCTGCGTGAAATTCACGAACGTGCAGACGCCGTGCGTCGTGCTCGCTTCGAAGAAATGGCAGCCGAAGGCGTGAAATACCTGGAAGAAAACCGTGAGAAAGAAGGTGTGAACAGCACCGAATCCGGCCTGCAGTTCCGTGTTATCACTCAGGGTGAAGGTGCCATTCCGGCGCGTACTGACCGTGTTCGCGTGCACTACACCGGTAAACTGACCGACGGTACCGTCTTCGACAGCTCCGTTGCCCGTGGCGAGCCGGCTGAATTCCCGGTTAACGGCGTCATCGGCGGCTGGATTGAAGCGCTGACCCTGATGCCGGTTGGCTCGAAGTGGGAACTGACCATTCCGCACAACCTGGCCTATGGCGAGCGTGGCGCTGGCGCGTCCATCCCGCCATTCAGCACGCTGGTGTTTGAAGTGGAATTACTGGAAATCCTGTAATCCTGCCGGCGTTTTCCTCTCCTCGACGGGGGAGAGGAGGGCGCCACTGCGCTAATCATTCAGTAAATGAATTACTTTCGATACTTTATCTTGCTATGCGCGAAATGCAGTGTATTTTTGTGACGTCCATCGCTTAATCCGAGTGATATGCTGCTCACTTTAAACAAATATTTAACATCATCTTGAATTCAGAGTATTCATCCCGCCAATTCTTACCTAATATCGTTGCGTCCGCGTAAGGGCGAATGACGTAATTAAAGGCCAGCAGAGCCTCAACAACACAGACAGGAAATAAACATGGTAGATCAGGTAAAAGTCGTGGCCGATGATGAGGCTTCGACCGAACAGTCACTCCGGCGCAATCTAACAAACCGACATATTCAGCTTATTGCTATCGGCGGTGCCATTGGTACCGGGCTGTTTATGGGATCGGGGAAAACAATCAGTCTCGCCGGGCCGTCGATCATTTTCGTTTATATGATCATTGGTTTTATGCTGTTTTTCGTCATGCGAGCGATGGGTGAATTGCTGCTGTCGAATCTCGAATATAAATCTTTTAGCGACTTCGCCGCCGACCTGCTCGGGCCGTGGGCGGGGTACTTCACCGGCTGGACATACTGGTTCTGTTGGGTGGTGACCGGAATGGCAGATGTGGTGGCCATCACCGCTTACGCGCAGTTCTGGTTCCCAGGGCTATCCGATTGGATTGTCGCACTCTCGGTGGTGGTCGTACTGCTGAGCCTCAATCTTGCCACGGTGAAAATGTTTGGTGAGATGGAATTCTGGTTCGCGATGATCAAAATCGTCGCCATTGTGGCGTTGATTATCGTGGGCCTGGTGATGGTATTGACCCACTTTAAATCGCCGACCGGGGTAGAGGCTTCCATTGCCCACCTGTGGAATGACGGCGGC
>DFPL01000145.1 GCA_002377245.1 Enterobacteriaceae bacterium UBA3516 | reverse complement strand
ATGATCATGATCAGGAAGGCACCGAACAGCGCGATGGTGCCTGGAACGCGGCCCATCTCTTCTTTAATCATCTCACCCAGAGACGCGCCGTTACGGCGAGAAGAGATAAACAGCACCATGAAGTCCTGCACCGCACCGGCCAGCACCACGCCCGCCAGCAGCCACAGCGTGCCAGGCAGATAACCCATTTGCGCCGCGAGAACCGGCCCCACCAGCGGGCCTGCGCCAGCGATAGCCGCAAAGTGGTGACCAAACAGCACGTAGCGGTTGGTTGGCACGTAGTTCAGACCGTCGTTGTTTATCACCGCAGGGGTGGAGCGCGTCGGGTCCAGCTTCATCACTTTTTGTGCGATGTAGAGGCTGTAGTAGCGGTAGGCCACGAGGTAAACAGAAACAGAGGCAACCACAATCCACAGCGCGCTGACGTGCTCACCGCGGCGTAACGCCACCACGGATAAACAGAAGGCGCCGAGGATGCCGAGAATCACCCAGGGTATATGTTTGAATAGCTTTTTAGTATCCATATCAGACCTGATTATCAGAAAAATGGAATGGGAGTTGATGTGTTGAAAGTCGATTTTTGCTGGTGGCGATCATGACAAATTACAAGCGTAAAAAGGGGGCGATTTGACTGAGTGGTGAGAAAGCGGGGGTAAGCGGTCAGCCATGCAAGTAAGCGGTTTTATACGGCGTTAAGCGGTTGATATTGTGTGATGACGATCACGCCCCGTTGGGCAGTTACCCTGGTTTTATTCTGCGGTTATAAAACAACATGTTGCAAAATTGTTAGTGTAAACAATCGGTTTTTAGCAGATCTGACTATAAAGTTTTCGCTTTCCAGGCCGAAAATTTGATATCTGGAAAAGGGATGAAAAAACATGTTAAACCGTATGAAACTTGTCACCAGTTTACTCTTGGTACTGGGACTTTTTGGCCTATTGCAACTCACCTCTGGCGGCTTGTTCTTTAATGCACTCAAGCACGACAAAGAAAACTTCACCGTTTTACAAACCATTCGTCAACAGCAGTCCACGCTGAATGCCAGCTGGGTTTCCCTGCTGCAAACGCGTAACACATTGAACCGCGCCGGGATCCGCTACATGATGGATCAGAATCAGATTGGCAGCGGCGCCACGGTTAACGAGCTGATGCAGATCGCCAGCACCTCGCTGAAACAAGCGGAGGTGAACTGGAAGGCGTATCAATCTACCCCGCGCGATCCTCGTCAGAGCGAGGCTGCGGCAGCGGAAATCAATCGTACTTACGACATTTACCACAATGCACTGGCTGAGCTGATTCAGCTGCTGGGCGCAGGCAAAATCAATGAGTTCTTCGATCAGCCGACCCAGGGTTACCAGGATGCCTTCGAAAAGCCGTACGTTGATTACCTGCAACAAAACGATCGTCTCTACGCGATTGCGGTAGAAGAGAGCAATAGCTCTTACTCGACGGCCGTATGGATTATTATCAGTGTCTTGCTGGTTGTGCTGTTGGTTATCCTTGCAGCATGGGTCGGCATCAAACGTGGCATGATTGCCCCGATGAACCACCTGATCGAAAATATCCGTCATATTGCGGGTGGCGATCTGGAGCAGAAGATCAACGTTCATGGCACTAACGAAATGGGACAACTGGCAGAAAGCCTGCGTCATATGCAGAGCGAGCTGGTGCGTACCGTGGGTGATGTGCGTAACGGCGCCGATGCGATTTACAGCGGTGCGAGCGAAATCTCTGCGGGTAATAACGATCTCTCCTCCCGTACTGAGCAGCAGGCCGCTTCCCTGGAAGAGACTGCAGCCAGCATGGAAGAGCTGACGGCGACGGTGAAACAGAACGCCGAAAACGCCCGTCAGGCAAGCCACCTGGCTCTGAGTGCCTCTGGCACGGCCCAGAAAGGTGGCAAGGTGGTGGATAACGTCGTGCAGACCATGCGTGACATTACCGCCAGTTCGCAGAAAATTGCTGACATCATCAGCGTGATTGACGGTATTGCCTTCCAGACTAACATTCTGGCGCTGAACGCTGCGGTTGAAGCCGCACGTGCCGGTGAGCAAGGGCGTGGTTTTGCGGTGGTAGCCGGTGAAGTCCGTAACCTGGCCCAGCGCAGTGCGCAGGCTGCCCGTGAAATCAAAGGGCTGATTGAAGATTCCGTGAGCCGCGTTGAACTGGGGTCCACCCTGGTGGAAAGCGCCGGTGAAACCATGGACGAAATCGTCAGTGCGGTGACCCGTGTGACCGACATTATGGGCGAAATCGCCTCGGCCTCTGATGAGCAGAGCCGCGGCATCGATCAGGTCGGTCTGGCAGTGGCAGAGATGGACCGTGTGACCCAGCAGAACGCCTCACTGGTGGAAGAGTCTGCGGCTGCAGCGGCGGCCCTGGAAGAACAGGCCAGCCGTCTGACGCAGGCCGTTGCCGTGTTCCGTACGCGTCGTGTGACGCGCGAAACCGCAGCGGCTCCGGTGCTTCTCAAACCTAACTTGTCTAAACCACTGGCGGCGAAAGCCAGCGGTGGCGAAGAGAACTGGGAAACGTTCTAAGCCCCATGCGCCCTGCTGATGCGGGGCGCGTTTTACGCCTCTCCCTCATGCTATCCTTGTTTTAAACATGGAGACGCATTATGAACCTTACCCCCCTTTCCGCCCTTCACTACAGTAGCGAGCAGCTTGCCTGCTTTTTAGGCGCGTGTTTCGAAGGCTACAGCGTACCCGTTTCTCTCACCCCAGAACGTTTTGCCCTGCGTTTCGGCGCGGAAGGTATCAGCCTGACCGACTCTTGCGTCTGGTGGGAAGGGGAGACGCTGGTGGCGATAGCGATTATCACACGCCGTGCCGACACCGCGCGGCTGGCGGCGTATGCCCTGCGCCCTGCATACAGGGGGAAGGGCATCAGTAAGCGGCTACTGGCACCTCTGTTCGAGAGACTAAGAGAAAAGGGCGTCAGACAACTGCGGCTTGAAGTGATTGCAGATAACTCTGCCGGTATCGGTCTTTATCGAGCGCTGGGTTTTGAACAACATCGGGTGCTGCGAGGCTACCAGGGCGCGACCTCTTCCGCCTCCGGGGAAAACGTACTCCGCGATGTGAATCCGCTTGAGCTGGTCTGGCGAGCGGCGGGTGAAGTGAAAGACACGCTCCCCTGGCAACTCGATCCGCTTTCGCTCCTCACCCTGCCTTTTCAGGTGTATGAGTACCGTAAGCATGCGTATGCAGCCGTTTCAACATTGATGGATACACCCTCGCTGCGTTTTATTTATGTTGAGCCGGAATATCGAGGTAACGGGTTTGCGCGCGAGATGTTGACGGTTTTTCATCACCGTTTTGCCGGGCTGAGTACACCGGTGGCGGTACCGGAGTCGTTTACCCCGCTGTTTACGCAAGCGGGGTATTCAATGATGGATATCAGGCAACTGGAGATGGGGGCAGTGCTGTGATGCCCGCCGAATTTTTTAACCGTTGGTATTCACGACTTTGATTTCCACCATCCCAATCCCGAGGCTACGCGGGGAGTGGCCGAGAATATTACCTTCATTCGTCGAGACCGGATCCGGCGGGACAATCACCAATGTGTTACTGCGGCTCGGGTTGGAGAAACGGAGTGTGGTGGTGGACACGTCGTTGCCAAGCGTAAGCACCAGTTCCTCTTTGCCTACGCGCACCGGGATTGGCTTATTGGCATTCGGTCCAAACGCTTTTGCGGTGATCACCAGGTCAAAATTCGCCGGGAGCGGGTCGTTGAATTCAATGGAGACCTCATTCCCTAACTGGGCATTGGACCAGCGTCCCCAGCTTTCCGGGCGAGAGATCCCAGTAAACTTTTTCACCTCTTCCGGCGCGCCGGCAACGTTGAAGACGAAGCTATCTGCCTTGTAGCGAATATCATCATCGACGATTTTTAGCCTGTCGATGTTTTGCTTATAGCGATCGGTGCTGATCACCGTCTCTTTTATCGCGGTCTTGCCATTCCACTGTGCCTTATCGACCCGCTGTACACTTTGCTGCCCACCGAGCTGTCCCTGAGATACGCACCAGTCGGTTGAGAGTGCGAGTTCCGGCGCCCACAGACGCGCCATTTTGTAGCACTGGTCAACCCAGACAAACTTATCCCGCGGCGCAAAATCAGCAAGCTGATAGCGCAATGGTGCCGAATACTCACTTTCCGGCAGGGGCTCGACCCGCTTGTCGGAAACTCGCACCAGCAGCGGCAGACGGAATTTGCTCCCGGAGAACGCGATCATCTGCTTATCCCGGTCGACAGTGAAGGCTTCCATCTTTTTCGGGAAATTCCACAGGCGGATGATGTCGGGTTTCCAGGCCAGGGCCTTTTCTTTCATGTTCAGGAAGATGCCTGAGAGTGACTGCCCGGAAAGGCTGCTACGCCCAAGGCCGATAAAGTTGTCGCCGCCAAGGATATCTAGCACGGTGGCACCGTTATCCATGGTGTTGCGCTTCATGGACAGGATATCTTGCTGCTCTTCATCGCCGCGGATAACGAAGAAGAGATTTTTACGATCCTCTTTATTCAGGTATTTCCACGCGGTGTTGTTCATGGCCAGATGATCGGAAGAGACGACGATCACCGTATCTTTAAACCAGGGTGAGGCTTTGATCTTATTGATAAGCGCAGCAATATGCTGCTGGCTACAGGTTACAGCGCTGAAGGATTGATTCGGTTTACCGTCAAATGCATAGCTCTTACGTTCACAGGTGCGGGAAATAAAACCATCAGGATGGTGGGTGTCAACGGTCAGGGCAAACAGGGAGAAGCGTTTGCCGGAGCGGGACAGCTCCTCGTATTTTTGCCACACTTCATCCAGCACGGTATCGTCGTAGAACCCCCAGTCATTACGGTAAGCCGGGTCTTTTACCTGTGTTTTTAGCTCTTCCGCGCCGATCAAATTATCGAAACCGTGGGATTTCAGAAAGACATCTTTCCCGGCGAAGCGCAGGTTAGCTCCCTGGATGAAATAGTTTTCATAGCCAGAATTTTTCAGGATATCGCCCAGGCACAGGTTTTGCGGAAAGAAGCTGGATACGGACGCGGATGCGTTACCTTCAAATGGGGCAAAAAGCGGAATACCGCACTGGGAAGCGACCATACCGGCAATGGTATAATCCGTTCCAGGCAGTTGTTCTGTTTGGGAAAAGTCCATCCCCTGGTCTTTCAGCGTGCCCAATTCTGGCGCAAGATCGGGGAAGGCGTCGTTATTGAAATAGGTCCGTTCAAGGCTCTCGCCGTAGATATAAACCAGATTGAGTTTTGGCTGAGGAATTTTTTTCGCTGGTTCTTTGTAGTAGGCAGCAAAGTCGGGATCGCCTTCCCGAGACTGAGATTTCACCAGTTCGGTTATCTGACGAAATGCCGGGCTGGCATCAACGGAGCCGAGCGCCAGCGCAAGTGCCAGCAGGCTATAGCCAAAGTGGTAAGGACGATGGCGACGGCGGCGCAGGACCCACCCCAGTGCACAAAAAACAGCTATCAGAGCCAACACGATGCCTGCACCAGGCAGAATGTATTTGCCAATACCGGCGCCTGTCAGGCTGCTGGTCAGCGTGTAAATAACCGCGTCAGTGATCCCCTCGCCAGTGAAGTAGTCGCTGGCGTACAGCGTGATGTTTAACACGACAAAGAAGCCCAGTACCAGCAAGGTGACAGTGAACCACCAGGTATTACGGCCCGCTTTCCATGCGTAAATCACCACAGATGCGAGAAACAGGGCAATTGAAAGTAACTCGGACAACCGGCTTTCCTCAATATGACCAGCTCACTGCTGGTGCTCGATCATTAACAAAGTGAAACAATTTAATGGCGATGTAACACAGCTGCAATTGTAGTGTCACGTTATTTGCAAGTTATTAGGAATCGGTTTAGATAAGCGGAAGTTTGATCGCGGTCGCTTCTGGATAAAAAGGCGGGCCGCATTGCGAGAACAGCACAAAGGGGGAATCGCGTTTGCCCGGCGGTGGACAAACGCGAGAAGAGAAGCTTATGACAGGAAGTTAACGCCCTGTTTTAACACGATGTCGCAGGCTTTGGTTTTCACTTTTTCCGCCAGCGGCGTGTTGCCAATATTACTCAGGTTAAGTTGTTCACCGTTTTTGGTGTTCAGCAAACCCTGCAGGCCTTCAAGATAGTTGGTGTCCTGCTTCTGCTCCGTGGTGCCCAGGCCGAGCTTATCCATCACCTGGTTTTTAATGTTTTCGGTGTTGGTCAGCGAAGCCAGCTTGTTTTTGGCGCAGTACGACATAATACCTGCCGCATTGTTCATGGTATCAGCGCTTAAAGACTGGCTGCCGCCGTTGAGCAAATCGGTGAGCGACGACAGGGATAATCCACCCTGCTGCGCGCCGTTATTTTGACTCAGCTGACTGGCAGCGCTGGAAAGGCTGTCTTGCCATGAGGCGGCAAAGGTCGTGCTGGAGAAGAGAGCGCCGCTGATAACGATGGCGCTTAAAAGGCGAGTGGTACATGACATAATCTGGAACCCTGGATGTGACGGCAAAGTCGACAGTATACACCCCGTGCGACCCGCTTTAATCAGAGGACAATTCTCAATACTCTTTACCGGTCACGCGGCTACGGTAGCTGTCCCAGTTGAAGTTAACCCATAAACTGTTACCCAGCCTCATCCTGTCCATCACGCGTTCGCCAAGCAGTTTGTTCATCTCATCCATGGTGCTGTTGGTCAGCATGCCGGTGGGGCGCTTCGAGGAAGATCGTCGGTCAACAATCTGATTGATAATGACTTTTTCATAACGCGATTCGGTTTGCATACCGATCTCATCAATCACCAGCAGATCGACGCTGCTGAGATCGTTAAGCAACTGCTCTTCGCTACTCTCACGATTCCCAAACGTCTCTTTCATGGCAGACATAATATCGGCCACCGTAATGATTAGAACCGATTTCCCGCGCAGCAGCAGCTCGTTACAAATGGCGGCAGCCAGATGATTTTTCCCGGTGCCGGGTTTGCCTGCAAAAATGAAGCTGGCGATATTGCCATCAAATTCAGCGACATACTGGCGAGCCTGGCCCAGCGCGCGCATCTGCCCGTCACACTCGACTTTATAATTTTCGAACGAGCAGTTCTGGTGCAGAGGACGAATGCCGGAACGGTTAAAGGTGCGTTGCATTTTCATTGCCCGGTTTTCACGCGCCAGCGCAGCCGCACGAATTTCACCTTGCTCTTTTTGCCAGGCCATCAGCTCTTCGCCCGTTTTAAAGGCGGGCTGAGTATTTGCAGGCATCATCTTTTGCAGACGTTTCATCAATTCGCCGACGTTTTTCATCGTTAACCTCTGAATCCCGGTGGAATATGATTATCAGGTTGGGAAATAGCGTTCACATCGCGCTTCGCTGAACCGCCCTGACTGCTGCGGTTTATCTGTACGCTACGTGCCAGTTTCTGCTGCCACTGAACGTGGTGAAAGACTTTTCCTTCGGCCTGCCAGTAAGCGACAAAAGCAGCCAGTTCTTCAGGCGTAACGGGCTGGGCCAGGGCTATGCCCCACAGTGCCGCCATGCGCTGAAAGTCCGCATCGGGTTGCCAGTCGGCGTACATGGGAAATTTGCCCATCGGTATGCGCGTGGGGGCAGTAGAAGGTTCGTCAAAAAATTGGGTATCCAGTGCGACATCAATGGCCGGGCGTGCCAGACGCGCTTCCAGGGCCAGCAATTGTTCCAGACGTGCAGGCGTGACGGCATAAAACGCCGGCGCGTTATTCGCAAAGACAGCTACGGCGCCCTCATTCGTTCGCGCCAGAGCGCTTGCGTGATCGCGTATAAATTCATCAACACCAATAACAGTGGACGTCAGGATTCTGGAAGACATAACGCATTCTCAAAACAGGAAAGACAGTACGGGCGCACCGCGTGGCGGATCCGCAGGCATAATGACACATAGTAACACAGAGCGGAGGAAGGAGGATGGAGACGAAAAAGCCGGGTTGCCCCGGCTGTGTATTTCCCAATGGTGTTGGCTACCGGATCGATGGCGTGAGCCTGCCCGGTTTCGTATTACGCGATGATCGTTAAGGTCACATCCACGTTGCCACGAGTGGCGTTGGAATAAGGGCAAACGATATGCGCGGCATCGACCAGTTTTTTCGCTTCGGCTGGATCCATACCTTCAAGGTGGATTTTCAGTTCAACTTCAATCCCAAAACCTGTTGGCAACGGACCGATCCCGACGTTTGCTTCAGTAAAGGCATCTTTCGGCATGGTGAATTTGTCACGGCCAGCAACGAATTTCATCGCGCCCAGGAAGCAGGCAGAATAGCCAGCGGCAAACAGTTGCTCCGGGTTGGTGACTTCACCGCCCATGCCGCCCATCTCTTTAGGGACGCCGAGTTTAACATCCAGCACGCCGTCGGAAGAGGTTGCACGGCCATCACGGCCACCGGTCGCTTTGGCGTTTGCGGTGTAAACCACTTTTTCTAAAGACATAACAGGTTCCTTATCGTATTTGTCGGTTGCTATATTATAGTGCGCTATTTATCTATCAGCATAGCACCCTGGTTAAGAGGGCGTTATGCGCGTTGAAATTGTTGGCGAAGCACTTCAAGTTGCTGCTTCAGTACCATTAACTGTGCGTGGTCACAATCAAACGAACACATAACGGCATTCGGTATAGATTGCGCCTGCTGCTGTAAATCTCGTCCGGCATCGCTCAGGGTAATGACCACCTGACGTTCC
>DFPL01000142.1 GCA_002377245.1 Enterobacteriaceae bacterium UBA3516 | reverse complement strand
GTGAGGGCATCAGACTGCACAAGGTAAAAGCAAAACGGCAACGTTCGTTGTCGTTTTTAGTGTTTTCTCCCTCTCCCCGTGGGAGAGGGTTGGGGTGAGGGCATCAGACCGCACAAACAGCCAAATATCCCCCCTCAGTAAAATCCGTTCTTGTAAACGTAATACGTAGCGCAGACTATGCTTGCCTTATGGTTCACAAAAAATTCAGGAAGCTATGTCCAGATTCTTTTTTAATGACCGTAAACAACTGGTCAATGACGCCATTGAAGGAATGGTGATTTCCGCCCCTCACGGCAACCTCGTTCGCCTCGACATCGATCCCGCTATTCGTATTGTTGCCCGTGCCGACTGGGATAAATCCCGTGTGGCGGTGATTTCCGGCGGTGGCTCCGGCCATGAACCGGCGCATGCGGGCTTCGTGGGTAAGGGAATGCTCACTGCCGCCGTATGCGGCGACGTCTTTGCCTCCCCAAGCGTCGATGCGGTGCTGAATGCCATCGTGGCGGTGACCGGCGATCGCGGCTGCCTGCTGATCGTCAAAAACTACACTGGCGACCGCCTGAACTTCGGCCTTGCTGCCGAGAAAGCCAAACGCTATGGCCTGAAAGTCGAAATGGTGATTGTGGCCGACGACATCGCCCTGCCGGACAACAAGCAGCCGCGCGGCATCGCCGGCACGGCGCTGGTGCACAAAATCGCGGGCTACGCGGCTGAGCTGGGTAAATCCTTAAGCGAAGTGCGTGACATCGCCCAGCAGGCCAGTGAGAACGTCTGGAGCCTTGGGCTGGCGATGGAGAGTTGCAATCTGCCGGGCAGCGAAGAGGATGACCGCATCCAGCGTGGCCAGGTGGAACTGGGGCTCGGTATTCATGGCGAGCCGGGCGCCAGTACCGTCGACAGCCACAACAGCAAGCAGCTTATTGAGACGCTGGTCGAGCCGCTGAAAGCGCTGGCGGATAACGACCGCATTGCGGTGCTGATCAACAACCTCGGCGGCGTATCGGCGCTGGAGATGGCGCTGCTGACCAAAGAGCTGGCGCACTCGGCCTTGAAAGACCAGATTGCATACCTGATTGGCCCGGCGCCGCTGGTAAGTTCGCTCGACATGAAAGGCTTCTCGCTCTCCGTTCTGCGCCTGAACGAGACCTTTGAGAAGGCTTTATGCGCCGATGTGCAGACCGTGGGCTGGCAAAAACCGGTGCCGTTTGCGCCGATGAAAACCCAGCGCCACAGCCCGGTTTACACTCAACTGGAGATTGAACCGTCGGAGAACGCGCAGGTCAACACGCTGGTGTCTGCCGCCGCACAAACGCTGATCGGGCTGGAAAACCGCCTGAACGCGCTGGATGCCAAAGTAGGCGACGGCGATACCGGCTCGACCTTCGCCGAAGGGGCACGGGAAATTGCCAGTTTACTGGAACAGGGCAAGCTGCCGCTGAACAACACCGCGCAACTGCTGCAACTGGTGGGCGAACGCCTCGCCACGGTGATGGGCGGCTCCAGCGGCGTGCTGATGTCGATTTTCTTCACCGCTGCGGGTCAGGCGGTGCACGACGAGAAACCGCTGCCTGAGGCGCTGCTGCGTGGCTTAAAGCAGATGAAACACTATGGGGGAGCCGACCTGGGCGACCGCACGCTGATTGATGCGCTGCAACCTGCGCTGGAGGCTCTGCGTGACAGCGGGCTGGATGCCGCCGCGGCCGCCGCGAAGACGGGTGCTGAGAAAACGGCGACCATGCAAAAAGCCGGTGCAGGTCGCTCGTCGTATGTAAACAGTCAGAATCTCGAAGGGGTCACTGACCCAGGGGCCGTGGCGATTGCAGAAGTGTTTGCGGCGGTGAGTAAGGGATAAATTGCCCCCGTTTTCTCCCTCTCCCTGAGAGCGAGTTCGGTGTGAACTGAAACGCGCTTTTCTCCCTCTCACTCAGTGAGAGGGCAGGGGTGAGGGTGAAAACTCCCACCCTTCACCCCCACCTCTGCTCCTGCCTTTCCCTCAGCAAGACATCATCAGAAGTCCGCTTTCAGCACCACGCGGTAACGCGCCTTGCCGTCACGCACGTGCTGCAACGCTTCGTTGATCTGCGACATCGGGAACATCTCGGTCGTCGGCGCAACTTTCGCCCGGCCGGCAAACTTCATCAGCTTACGCAGCTCGAACGGCGTACCGGTCGCGGAACCGGAGATGCTTCTGTCGCCTGCAATCAGGGTAAACGCAGGCACTTCCAGCGGCTTCAGCACCGCGCCCACCGTGTGGAACGCACCGCCGTGGGCCAGCGCTTCAAAGTACGGCTGCCACTGCAAATCGACGTTCACGGTGTTGATGATGAGGTCAAACTGACCCACCAGCGCTTTCAGTGCCTCCGGGTCGCGGCTGTTGACCACATTGTCCGCACCCATCAGGCGCACTTCCGCTTCCTTCGCCGGGTTGGAACTGAATGCCGTCACCTCGCAGCCCATCGCATGCAGCAGCTTGATGGCGATATGCCCCAGCCCGCCAATGCCGATCACTCCGACGCGGCTGGTGGCGGTGATATGGTGCATCAGCAGCGGTTTGAACACGGTGATGCCACCGCACAGCAGCGGGCCCGCGGTTTCAATGTCGATGCTGTCCGGCAGGGGGATGACCCATTGCCAGCCCGCACGAATTTTGTCGGCAAAGCCACCGCGATTAAGGATGGTCGGCACCGCGCCTTCGTGGCAGTTGATCTGGTCGCCGTTGATACAAGCGTCGCAGTGGCCGCAGCTTTTCGCCGTCCAGCCGATGCCCACGCGCTGACCGACCTTCAGCCCTTTGCTCTGCGCCGTGCTACCCAGCGCCACCACGCGGCCGATGACTTCATGCCCGGCGACCAGCGGATATTGTGAGAAGCCCCATTCGTTGTCGATCATCGACAAATCGGAGTGGCAGATCCCGCAGTAGTCCACCTGCACTTCCACGTCTTCCTGAGCTAACTCTCCCGCGTCATACTCAAACAGCTCCAGGTCAGCCCCGGCTTCTTTAGCGGCATAGCTTTTGATAATCGACATCGCCTTTCCCTCATGATGGTTGAGAATTGAGTGTATACCCTAAATAATTCGAGTTGCAGGCAGGCGGCAACGCAGCGAGTCCCCAGGAGCTTACTTTAGTAAGTGACTGGGGTGAGCGAGGACAGCCAACACCTGCAACTTGAAGTATGACGGGTATAGAGGATAGTGTGATTGATGGATCTAATCTTTGCGTAACAAGGCGTTAAGCCAGGTTTCGATACCCTGGAATGCAATGATTCTGATAATAGCGAAACGCTTGGCCCTGAAAACATTCATCGTTGCGATTTTAGTTTATAGACAGAAGTGTGACCAAAGTGGTGTCAAAACTGTCATTGCGCTGTTTTTTTCAGCACTCAGTACGTGGCAGGGCCACTGGCGCTTGCATGACCGCGTGTGACAGGTATAATCCGAGACGTTTCCGCATCCCCTTCAGTGCCGAAGTGGCGAAATCGGTAGACGCAGTTGATTCAAAATCAACCGTAGAAATACGTGCCGGTTCGAGTCCGGCCTTCGGCACCATAAGATGCAATCAAGTCGCTCAAGGGCGGCTTTTTTTGTGTCTGAAATTTGATATTTACCAACCTTTCCTGCTGTATAAACGCTCTCAAGGTCAACCGGTATCAACGTACATCTACCAACAAATGTTGGTCCAGATGATGGTATTTCAGGTTCGATAATGGTTGTACCAACAGTTAGGGGATAAGCGCTGCTCTAACAGATATCAAAGTCAGTACAGCATGCAAACGAATAAGCAATATAAAGCTGACCGATGGCAGCGGTATGCAACTTCTCGTTCATATAAATGGCTTTAAATACTGATGTTATAAGTACCTCTTTGGTGGCGCTCAAAAGATGGTGGCTTGGGGGCATCCCTTTAAGTATCTCTTGCAGATGCCAAAGCTCGCTTTGATTTGACTATCAATAAATTGTCTGCATTTAATTCCTGCACGGGTTCAGTTCATTTGCAACTAAACACAGGCAAGCCACTGACTCGGTTGCTGTTGAGCTAACTCTTTTAGCCTTAAGGCGTACGCCTCATCTGGCACCGCTTTATCATCAGGCATTAGCAATCCTTAAACAGATACGTAAGCTAAGTGGCGATCACGACCATCGCAAACCGATGAGTGAAAACACGGTGAACAAGGCTCTGCGCGTTATGGGTTATGACACGAAGGTAGAGGTTTGTGGGCACGGTTTCAGGACAATGGCCTGCAGTTCATTGATCGGGTCTGGATTGTGGTCGAGGGATGCAGTGGAAAGGCAGATGAGCCATATGGAACGTAACTCAGTACGTGCAGCATACATTCACAAGGCTGAGCATCTTGATGAGCGGCGACTGATGCTGCAGTGGTGGGCTGATTTTTTGGATGCAAATCGGGAAAGGGAAGTTAGTCCTTATGACTTTGGAAAATAGTCTAATTCTTGGCACTTACTATGGGTGAATTTTAAAAGCCAGCTTGAACTATAACCTTCTCTTTTTTATAACTGTATTATTCTGGCGACTCAGAGGTGCACTATGAAAACGTTCGATGCCCAACTGGCGATGAGCATTGTATCGCACTCAACTGGAGGTTTTAGTTACGACACTCTTGCTAGGGCGTTGATTTCTAAAGATAAAAATGAAAGTCCTGACGTCCTTCTTCAGTCATGTCGAAGCTTTTGTTTATCTCTTGAGGAAAAAGGCATTTTGAGACGATGCCACAGATGTTCTCATTCTCAAGATGAGTATTTTGAGTATATTCCTCACTAACATCCGTCCCTGAAAAAATTTTCAGGGACGGATAACTCCGTTCTTGTCATCCCCCTTTTTCTACTGTAGCTTGTGTAGCACGATTCGGGGGGGCGATTGTGAGCAACATCAACTTAATAACTACATGTACAAATGGAAAACACTGCGGTAACGGAGATATATTGAGTCTGAGTCAATTTTCATCAGGCCTAATCTCTTCAAGTGTGCTTGTGAATTCTTGGTGTAATGCTCTGAATGAAGCTATATCTACATCTGCAACTGTATGTGCTGAGGATCTTTATAAAGGTGGGCACTGGGCGACGGCTAAAGCGATATTAAATGACTATCCTATTGATTTATGGATTCTTTCTGCTGGGTTGGGCCTCCTTCACTATAAAGACAATGTAGTACCGTATAAAGCGACCTTTGCTGTTGGATATGACGAATCAATACCATTGTATTCTCAAGAATATGTAGGGAAAAGTTTTCATAGAACATGGTGGAAAGAAATAACCAATAGATCTATTTTTAAATCTAAGCATCCTACATCTATTGTAGAGTTAATGAAAAAAAGAAAAAAAGATTATTATATTATCTGTGGTTCTCCAGATTACATCAATGCAATTGAACTGGATATCATTAATGGTCTTGAGTATCTGGTTGATGCAAAAAAACAACTGCTTATTATAACTTCCAAAAAAATCAATGACAGGTTGACTACATATCTTTTCAAAACCAACCAGAATATGGCTCAGTGGTTAAGATGCAATATGCTCATGCTTAATATCAGTGTGGCAAAATACATTGTGAAGGAATTTACGTCAAAACAACTCGATAATTTAAATGAGTTATCTGAAAAGTTAGTAGAAGAACTAAAGGAATTACCTGAGCGTGAAGTAACAAAAGGAATTCGCCGTAGCCCTGAGGAAGTTAAGTCTTTCATTTTAAAGCTTATGAATCAAAATCCTAGTACCAGTGCAACACATGCATTGCGTAAATTTCGTGACTCGGGAAATTCATTTGAGGAAAAACGCTTCCGGGCTGAGTTTAAGGCTCTGATGGAGGCTAAACCTTAATTCTACTTGCCTGGGTTTCATGGTAGAATCCCCCGTTTTTTGAGGCTTTGCAGTGGCGTCACAGGAGAGTAAGTTGTCGAAGCTAAAGTATTTTTTCCCTGATAGTCAGGATTTTATCGATCCTAGTTTCGACTTCTTCCGCGAAACGCGTAACGAACATCGCGTGCGTCAACGTGACGATCAGTATCCGCATGAGGTTTTTCCTCATCCTTACGATGGTATGCTGGTTTCTAAAGCTGTAGTGGATGGTCTTGGCGGCGGCGAGAGCAAATATACTCGTGCCCAGCGTTTGCGTTACTTTCGTAATGGAATGAAGCACTTTTTCCGTCTGCCGGAAAATATGGAAACTATGGGTGATTGCGGAGCCTTCACCTATGTTAATCAGGACGTCCCGCCATACCGTGTGGAAGAGGTGATTGAGTTCTACGAAACTTCCCGCTTTAACCATGGCGTTTCTCTCGATCATATCGTTTTTGGCTATGAGAAACCTGGTGAGGCATTCAGTGGCGAAGTATTGACTGAGTGTCGCCGACGCCAGGATATCACGTTGACCTTGGCTCAAGAGTTTTTAAATAAGTCTCAAAAGTCCTGTTTCACCCCCTTTGGCGTTGCACATGGATGGAGCAAAACCTCCTACCGTCAGTCTGTAGATGCTCTGCTGACCATGGGATATAAAAATATCACCATGGGGGGGATGGTGCCGTTGAAAACGACGCAGATCCTTGAGACTCTCGAAGAGATTAAGCCGTTGTTGAAAAGTGATACGCGTGTCCACTTGCTTGGTATTGCCCGTCCAGAAAGTTTCGCCGACTTTATCAAGTTTGGTGTAACCAGTATTGATTCGACTACACCGCTTCAGCAGGCCTTCAAAGATCGAAAAAATAATTACCATACGCCTGATGGTCCAGCCTATACCGCTGTACGTGTCCCTCAGTTTGATGCGAATCCAAGTTTGAGTCGCAAAATAAAATCTGGCGTGATTGATCAGGATATTGCTCGGCATCTGGAAAAGGATGCCATGAATGCCCTGTTCGAATACGATAAAGGGGTTTTGTCCCTTGAGAAAACTCTTGAGTCAGTACTGGCTTATGAACGCCTGCATTCGGGTGAAAAAGAGGCCGATAAAATCCGTGCGGATTATGAACGCACGCTGGGAGATCGTCCCTGGAAACAGTGCCAATGCAATGTTTGCCAGGCCATCGGTATCAACGTCATCATTTTCCGCGGAGCAGAACGTAACCGTCGCCGCGGTTTCCATAATATTCAGGTGTTGTACAACCGTTTACAGCACACATTGTCATTACGCTCAGAGGAACTGTCATGAGTGAGTATCGTGTTCCCGCCCTGCGAATCCGACAGGGTGAGGAGAGGCAACTCTATAGCCTTGCGATAGAAGGTAAACAAATCAGCAAGATTGCAGCGATTTCACGTATCCGTCGCGGCGAAGAGAGTTTGGTAGGTTATCAGCGTCCAGAAGTACGTAACCATATTCGCGAAATTCAGCGCTACATTGAGAGCGCAAATCCGATGATACCAAACCCGGTGATTATCGCTTTTGATAAGCGTGTGCGTTTTGAACCGCTTACAGATAATGGCGACATGGGACATCTGGTAATACCTTTCTCCGAAGATAAGAATTTTGAGAAGCCAGGTTTTATTGTGGATGGTCAACAACGTACCGCTGCTTTACGAGATGCGGAAATTGACTCGTTTATGATGCCGGTCTCCGCTTTTATCGCTAATGATGCGGAAGAACAGCGCGAACAGTTTATGTTGGTTAACTCTACAAAACCGTTGCCAAAAACGTTGTTATACGAGTTGGCACCGCATACCCACGGTCGTTTGCCATCCGATCTGCAAATGCGTAAGTTTCCTTCACTGCTGACTCAACGACTGAACTTCGGCGAAGGTCCACTAGCGGGGCGCATCAAGACGGCGACCAATCCTGATGGGGTTATTGCCGACAACTCGATGATCAAAATGATCGATGCCAGTCTTCGTGAGGGAGCATTGTATCGATTCCGTGACCCGGCAACAGGGTTAGGGGATGAAGTCAAGATGGTGAAACTGTTGAATAACTTCTGGTCGGCTGTGGAAACTGTGTTTACTGACGACTGGGATAAAAAGCCTCGCTATTCCCGCTTGTTACATGGCGTTGGGATTCTTGCGCTTGGCAGTTTGATGGATGAAATCGATCAGGTTCATCAGGACTATAAAGGTGAACCTGGCTGGACTGAGATCCCTTCCTACACTCGTTTTGTCGAAGAGCTAAACCGAATTAAGCCGCTTTGTGCATGGAGCAGTGGCGTGTGGAACTTCGGCACAGATATTGATGGTCAGCCTATCGTCCGCAAATGGAACGAACTGCAGAATCTGTCGAAAGATATCTCATTAGTGACGGATTATCTGGTCACGAGTTATATCAAAGCAGCGAACGACAATATATAAAAAAGGGGCATTTGCCCCTTTTAATGCCACTACTTCTGAATATGCGCAATAAATGCGTTCAGCATTGACCCCGCACCTTTACCTGTCGGATAGATTAAATCTCTGCGCTGCGCTGAGACCGCGTAGAAGGCCTGATGAGTTGCGCTGCCTGCTGAAAAGATGAAGTAATCAGCCTGTTTCGCTTGATTAACCAGTTTGTCGGTTGCCGTGTGCGCATGGCAGATCTCCACTCTGATCCCGGCGAACAGCGTTTCTAGCATCTGTTTCGCGCGTCTCGCTGCACCTTCTGTCAGGCTATAAATCGCTACTCTGGCTCCGGATAAGTCTGGCAACTCATCTTCTGCATCTGCCGTACCGCTATCCTTCTCAGCCGGAAATACGCTCTCTGCACCTTCCCCTAGCACTCCTGTCGCCAAGTTGCGCATAACGGTACGAGTAGTCGGATCCAGTCGTGCCCATATTCCGCCTACAAAAGACTGAACTCTGAGCCAAAGCGAGGTGAGTGTCGCCAGATCCTGCACCGGAGCATCAAGGAAGAGTTCGGTTAACTCGCACAACGCAGACAGGTTGCGGAAAGAACTGGCTCGTTCTACGATCAATTCCAGCATGGCACCGGACTGTTGATACGCTTCCTGGCTAACGGAGCCTTGTAGGAACCGGTCCGTCGCCATCGCGGCCAGCTTAATGTCCGCCTGACTGACGCTTTGCTCCATCGCAAGAACATCCAGCCACTTCAGCCACGTCGTGCTACTCAGACTGAGTTGATGACGTTCAAGCCATTCAATAAAGGCAGGCATCACGTTACGCAGGATTGGGAACGCGTCTGGTGGAACCTGACTTGATAGTAACTGGAGCATCGTCGCTTCATGAAACGAATCAGCGGGCCAGTTTTCACTTTCTAGCGCGACCAGTTGCACTAGGTTGTTACTATCGACTTCTGACTGACACAGTCGGGAGAAACAGATATCCCAGCCCACGATTTGCGGATTGCTCAGATGGCGGATTTCCTCAATGAGTGTTTTCAGCAGCGGCACCGCCATCGCCTGCTCTATCAACTGCTGATCCAGCGTGTGGAGTGTTTTCGCGTAGCTGGTAATCTCTTCTTGCGTAGCTGTCAGGGAGGCTTGCAGATATGCGGCAAGTTGTTGCAATGTATCCGGGACCGACGCCGTCGCTGTCGTATCTGGCGGACTCACAACGTTGAACGGTCGACTGGCCCAAGTGTGTAATCCACTCAGCCAGTCGGTTTTCAGACGTTCTGGCAACGCGTTGAGCAGGTCGACCTCTCCAATAAGCATCACACCGGTGGCCCAACTTTTCCACGCAGCTATGTCAGCGTCATCCTGGGATAAGAAAGGCATCTGCGTAAACAGAGGATGTAGTGCCAGACATTGCGGGCGAAGATCCGCCGGGGAGGCCTGCGGATACCCGTGGCTGTCGGGCGTAAAATAGACTTGCTGGTATGCTTTCAGCAGCATCCTCATTAGAGTTGTGGGAATGCGTCCCCGCACCAAATCCACAAGCGAATCGTGATTCAGTAGCGTGTCCCACCTTTCCAACTTACCTGCCTGCTGGAGTTCGAGCAGCATAAGGTTGCGCCGCGAAAGCGCGCCATTGTTCTTCAGTTCCTGTAGTAAAGCGTCGCTTGTGGTTTCGTCTTTTTGGCTATTTGCCAGAATAAAATCACTCAAGATCCGCCCAAAGGGGCGCTTGACCGTACGTACTATTGATGGCCTGTCACGAAACAGTGTTATAACGTCTTTGAGCGCAGCGAAGACCCGCTCTTTTGCCGGTTTGTCCTTCTGTTTTGTGGGAAGTAATTCGATTCGTATAAATCCGGCCGGGCAGTGTCTCAGCAGAGCCGTTTCAGATAGCGACGTCGCTCCTTGCGCCGGGACTAAAGTTACCTTTCTGTCGGCAATAACATCGGCAGAGCCCAGCCTAGCATTCAGCACATTGCTGAGTTCCAGTGTGGTGCGTTCCGTTTCTGCTGCGGCAAAAAATACCCAGCGATGAGCATCGCACCAGGGCAGAATAATCGGCCACTGAGCGTCAGTTGCGCTCTCGTAGAGCGGCAGTAAGACGGCTTTTAAGTCCGCAGGGTAGGCGTTTTCAATGTTTTCCAGCAGCCTGTCCAGCTTCAGTAAATTTCCGTCGCCAAAGAAGTCACACAGCCATTGAGAAGTATCAGTCATGGGTGTCTCCAAAGGTGTACTGGCCGCTAAATTCAATCAAGGCATCTGAAATAACCGTATTATTGGTTGAAAACAGCAGATGCTCATCGTTCAGATTTGCGCCGCTCCAGGTGTAATTCATGGAGCCTTTCAGAAAGAAGTGTTTGGTCAGCATCCCTTTGGCGTGCAGGTTCTCGTGATATATATATTGCATGTCGTGGTCGGGTGATAAGCGCGCCAGTAGTCGCTCGATAAAGACCACGCTGCGCGTGTCTTCACGTGTCACTATGCGTAGCGGACAGCCATTGTTGACGGCGGTAGCGAGTAATTCCTGAAAGCTAATCATTCGGGCGCCCCAAGAAGGATCAAGAAAACTCCACTGACCGCCTCGATTATCAATTACGTCGAAGTCACTCATCCACGGCGAGATCAGCCAGATCAGTTCCGGATAGAGGATTAGGCCACTAAACTGTGCGCTCAGAATTTCCCGCAAATGTCGCTGGCCCAGTGGGCCATGCAGGAAAATTTGTCGTTGTTCTTCCATTTCTGCGTTCCTTACAGCAGCGCTTCGGCCAGTTCAATACGTAACACCAGATTGCCATCCTGATAGTCGACGGCTGACTCGCGGGGGTAGAGATGCAAACCAAAGTACTCAATCGGGGTCACCTGCACCAGAGAGATCACTTCGACAATACGATGGCGAGCCTCTCGCGGGATATGTAATTCTGCAAAGCCGTGTTGGGTAATAGCGTGATGTAACTGTGCTAACCAGTCGCTCTCACTGATGCTGATGCTGCACGCCGTTTGTTGAAATAGTGAGCTTAGCAGCAGTCGTTCAGTCAGGTTGTTACCGGATTTAAAGGGGTTGTAATAGCTGAGCACCGACTGACGGATGGCATTACCGCGCTGCCAGAGCATTCCCTGAATTTTGCAAAAACGCTCAAAAACTTTAGTCACACTGGCGCCAGGCAGTTCTTGCGTAGCCTGGGTATGGGCAAAAATATTCAGAGCAATTTCGTATCCGGCTTTGTTTTCCAGTTCCCGCCATGCGCTGAGATATGTCAGCATCTGCACATCATGTGACACCTGGCTGCCTGGACGTAGGATCCGCGTGTGCAGCACCGACATAAAACTGTGACTGAGTGCAAATCCTTGCGCCTTCAGCAGCGTTCTGAGGTGGGCGTTAGCCCCACGGCGCTGCGAATGGTTGCTGGCCTTACGTATGGAGTTCAAGGCTTCCTGGAGTTCGCTGGAAGAGGGAAGTCGCGAAAGCATCTCGAACAGGTCGTAGTCGATCTGCTCGTAATCGCTGGCGGCAAAACTACGCATAAACAGATTCAGTACGGAGACTGGATCCTGATGAAAAACGTCTTCCAGACGGGTAATGATGCCACAACCTCCGGGTTCTGATTCGGTCAGCCAGACGTCCAGTATCTCGTCGTTGAGTTCGGTATCCACCACCAGACCGCGTTCATCAACATCCGGCAGTAACAGGTGGCTGGTTTGTTTGACCGCTCCGGCAAAGGTCGTTGTCAGCAGACACTGTAACCAGTTCTGGAAATCGACATCATCACTGAGATCCTGAGTCAGGATCGCGCTGTGCTTGTCCACCATGTCAAGGATGTCAGTCTCTTTAAACAGACTGCGCAAATGTTGCTGCAGTTCCTGGCTTTCGGCGTCGTCTTCACCATCCTCGCTATTTTCAAAGATATTCTCTGCCTGGAAGAGAGAGTCCGCGATATCAGTCAGTCTACGTTGGCCGTCCGGGGTTTTTAATTCCGCGATGGCGTCTGCCAGAGACGACTGCGTGACCAATTCCCGCGTGACTGCAGCTAGGTAGCACTCGTAGATCCAGTCAGCGGTGAACGTGTCATATTCGAAACGTGGTTCATGTTTGATCCGATGTTGGAAATAGAGAGTTCTTAGCGCGCGCTGAATGGCCGAGTCATGCCGGAGGCGTTGCAGCAGAGTGGGCGGAAGCGTAAATCTGAATCGGACGCCATCCACCCACTGCCGTACACCAACCCCGACAGGCTCGCCATGGTCGACCCACCTGAAGTTCACATGCGCCTGTTGCTTTGTTTTATTGCGTAACGAGGCCGTTGCGTGGGTGGCGTAACGCGTGACGTCGAGAGGTGTCATATTCTGGTGGGTAAAGAATGTCATGGAGCGTAGTATGTCCATCCACGGGCCTGCAGGAATGGGGAGCGGATCGGCCTGATCGTCAGGGTTAAACCGGGTATGCCAGCACAGTTGCGAGTTGCTTTTCTCGGTGAGATTTTGCTCGAATTGTAGCGCGCGCGTAAGCACCTGCATCGGGCGAATGATCCTAATAGGAGGCTGACCTTCACATTCGATGGCGCACTCTGTCTGCCAGGTATCGCCGAAAGCCTGTTCAATTTCAAAATCAACATCTGAAACGCAGTTCATTGCCGGAACAAAGTTGTCCGGTATCAGCCAGTCAACTTCATTGTCGGAATAAACGGCATAGCGTTTAGAAATGCGTCCTGGCGCAAACTCTTTCAGACCCTGAATAAAGGGCAAATGTTCACGCTTCTTGAACTTCCGCTCGAGATGGATCTCCAGTTCTGGCAGATTGAGTTCGCTGAATAGCGCTGAAGGAATAAAGGCCGGAAGCGGGGAACGTCCCGTCGAACGGTCTGCCTCAGGTTGGCCTATCCGCGACCATTGGGTGGTGAGTTGTCGTTTTAATGTCGGCAGCAACTCCATCATGATCGAACGGGGAGGCGACCACAGTACGCGCTGAAGTTGCTCATCAGTGATGCGCAGCGCATAGAACAGATACTTCTCCAACTCCTGCTGCCATGCATGTTGTTCGCTCACGGCGGTAATCAGGTGGAGCATACGATCAAGATAGTCGAGAGACTCTCGCTTTGCCTGCGGTTTATTCAGCAATGACCAGATATTACTTCCAGGGATCTTCATGCTCAACCAGTCAAGTGTCGCCATTGCTGCCTGCATTTTCTGAATATGAATGTTGCCCATCGGCAACGACTGCCCTTTTATCTCTGGATTAATGAGTTCTTCATAGCGTTGATAAACGACGCGGTCTCGGCCGAATTCGGACAGGACTGCGATCATCCACGGACGCATGGTTCTTGAACGACCTGCTCGCCCTTTACGCTGCAAATAGGAGGCAACGTTACGTGGTGCTTTATGCTGAATAACCATGCCAACGGAGGGGTCATTAAAGCCCACCTCCAGAGATGCGGTTGCAATTACTACTTCCGCTCTAGGATCGACCCCGACGTCCTGACTGGACGTGCGGGCAACGATAGCCCGATCATTTTCGTCAAGTGGGTGACCAATATCCTGCGCGATACGCCAGTTCTGTCCTGCCAGAGTCAGCGCATAGCTGTTTTGTGGTGTTTCCAAACGCTGAGCGGCCAGTGGTGGTTTTGCAACGTATAAGTTTTGACCGCGCGACCGCCAGCCTTCGGCGTCGCACAATTGATGGTAAAGTCGGTTATTTATATCTAGATCGTCGGTGAAGACGAAGGTTTTTTGTCCCCATGTCCCGCGTGATTTTTTCCTTTTCGTATCCAGAATACGTCGGGCTAGCATGCTAGTCTGGATAGTAGTAGACAGCAGGGCGGTTTGTGAAACCGGATCGCCGCGTAACGCCAGTAGATATTCAGCCCCTTCATCTTCCATTTCGTGGATCTTCGGTTCGATAAGAGCCACATGTTTTTTATGCGCGCCTACTAGGTCGGCGAAGAAACGTTCGGCGTCACTCAGCGTTGCCGACAGCCCGACAAAATGGGGGCGACTGCGTGCAACTTGCATCCAGCGTCTCAGCAGATAGGCAGTCTGTGCACCAGTATTTCCTACATAGGTGTGTACTTCATCCAGCAGGACTACCGGTGGCGGCGTTACGCCGATGCCAATGCCAAATAACTGATTAGCTTGATTATTACTGAGATGCTGATTGAGCATTTCGGTGGTGGTAAACAGGATGTCAGGTGGGTTTTTCATTAGCGAAACGCGGGTCAGGATAACTTCGTCACTGTCTACGCTATGATCGCAGTGGCTACAACGAAGAATCTCTCTTTTCGCTTTGATATCTTCTGCTTTCCAGTGCATTTGCCCTGGACATTTTGGCGTGGTGCAACGGAGTAAATCAAAGGACATATCCTTGTCTTTATCTTTTGTTGCGTATTGATGGCTGAACGGGGTGTCACCGAAAAAAGATCCAATACGGATCTTGCGTCCTGCCAGTGCCAGGGCCTGACTGTCGAGCTCACGACATTTTCCCCAGGTTTCCATGAACTGATCTTTAAGCAGTTCTTTACGCGGATACAGTGCCAGCGTCCTGACTCGCAGTGCGTTGTCGCGCTGAATATCATTAAGAAGCGAAGTGAGTGCCGGGAGATAGAACGCCAGCGTTTTACCACTCCCCGTACCAGCACAGACAATAGTCCCGGTGGCTTCTTTCGCGTGAGCATGATTGCTATGAAAGTGCCAAGCGCGCAAAATACGTTCGGCTGAGCGTTCCTGAAAACCGGCAATAGAAAAGTCACCGATCAGTCGGAAAAGCGCCTGGCGTTTAATTTCGTTCATCCACGGAACGTCGACCCATTTGTTCAGCACTGTTTGCGCCGGAAGTTCCCGTTTCGGATAGTTGCGCGGGCGACGGACGAAACGGTAGTCGGCGACCAGTGTCCGAGCTCGTTGAAGCGGTTGATCACGGAACCATTGACGCTGGTGTCGGAACAAGTGGACCGATTCCGCCATACGCGTGCGGTAGCGCGCCTCCCCTTTGCTGGTCGGGACGCTGAAGAGCATGGCAGCATTCTGCAACTCTGCTAGTAACGACTCGGCATCTTCGTAGGGCAGGTTCCGGGTAAAGAGTGAGATGATATCGGCATGGGTAAATGCGCCATCTGTATCCCCCCAGACCAGTAGTTCCGCTTCGCGCTCTTCGAGCAGGTCCAGCGCTTGGTACAGATGGGACAAATCAGTCGTAGGCATAAACTATTTCCTTGTAATCACGAATTCATCCAGCATCTCTTCATCCCTTAACCACTCAAGCACCTCGGGCGTCAAAGCACTTAACGTCGGGCGGAGACTCTGCGGGCCATTAATGCTATTGAAAAATACTTGCACCACGTCAGGCCAGTCTGTTTTCATCATGCCGCGCAAGGAATTTAGTTTTTCGGCTAGCGCTTTGATTTGGTCAATCTTTTCACCGCTTACTGGTTGGCACTGCGTTAAGTTTTCGAAATCCTGACGTCGACGCTCATAGTCGGAGGCGATATCGTCAAATTTGTTCGCATTTTTCTGGAAATTCAGTGTCTTGTCATCGACATGAACCTGCTGATGTAACTCTTCCAGCCATACATCCCAGGCATCTTTTAGTTCTTTGCTCAGGGCCTTGTGTAGGGTACCGAGTTGGCTGACACAATGGGTCAAGGAATCATTTTGGATAATGTCATAAGCGGTAGGTTCCTCTGACGCGACTGGCGTCTCATCTAGAGAGTTCTGTGGCGACTCTTTCTGATCTGCAAGGTTTTCTTCCTCGCCTGGATTGTTTACCGACTGGTTTTTCAGCCAGCGTCCCCACTGTAACTTGAGACTTTTGACGCTGTTCGCGGCGGCGATCAGCTCGCTCTGCTGCTCGTCATTCCAGGTAACTGCAATGCCCTGCGGGAGTTGTTGCTGGGCGGGATATTGTTGTTTAAGCAATTCAAACTTATCGGCAATGGTGTTAGTTTTGCTGTATACCAGATTACATTTATCGATGATTTGTGATGCCTTGCCAGCCTGAACGCTAAGATCGAGTTCTTTTTGCATTTCAGCCAGTTGTTGGCGCAAGGTGGTCATTGATCGACTCCAGAGGCGATGATATCGCTCGCAAGTGTTTTCAAACGGTCATTCACCCTACTCAGAGCAAGAGTCAGTTGCTGTATATCCCCTTTGGCGTTCATCTGTTGGAGTGCGAACGCAATCTTAGGTTGTACCAGTTGCCATTGAGCAAGTACGCTGCTGATTCTTGAAACGTAGTCACCGTCAAGTTGACAGATCTCCAGCCACAATCTCGCGCTATCTTTCTCTTTTTCAATGGAGAGTAATGAAATTAAAGTCGCCAGACTCTCCTCGGTGTCGGTTCTGAGGGCTTCAATTTCACCCAACAGCCACGAAGATGGCTTGTACTGAGAACCACCGGTGGGGTAGTGTTCGGCCCGCACAGTCTCAATAAACCTCTGCCAGTCGTTCAGTTGGCTGAGGAAATCGTCGCTATCTTTAATGTTGGCAAAGAGCTGAACATTATTTAGTGTGCTGGCGAGTTCCTGTTTAACGGAGAGTGCCGCACGTTCAATTTCCGCGCCAAGTGGCTGTTTTAAAACTGTTTTAAGTGCGGAAAATATTACATCGGCATCAATCGCACGGCTGGAGCCCAAGCCTGAGCCTTGCTCAGTGATAGCTACCTGTTCAAGCCACGCTTTTCTGGCATCATCCCATCCTAGGAGCGCCTGCGCCCTGGCTTCGGCTACTCTGGCGCTAGCGTGCGGATGCAGGGTCGCCTCAATCCCTCTGAAACAGATTTCGGAAGGTGAGGTCGCCAGCGTTCGACCGATATTTTTCTCTTCGGTTCTTCCGACTCCTTTCTGGGTGAGGCAGAGGGTATTGACGATCTCCGCCGGTTCTTCTTTCCCGGTCACCAGACCAAGCAGCAGAGCTTTTTGCAGATGCTTTTTCAGCGCATCCCGTAAGTTACGCGCCCGGAAGTGATTAATAGCGTTTTCCGTAGCCTGAGGTACCCACCACTGGATGAAGTTTTGATAGCGAGTGTAGTCTTCCTGCGCCTCGGGATAATTAAAGCCTTGCTTTAAACCGGCGTAATGCTGGATACGTAACAAGGTTACCGCGGCGTTATACACATCAACCCGTCGGGAAGGGTCGGTCAGGTCTTGCTCAGAGTAAAAATTCGTTATAATGCTTGAAGGATCCGACGCCGCTTTTGGCAGTGAAATCAATGTAAAACGCCCCTCTTTCAGCGGTGGCCGCGAAGACATACCGAACAACTCTGGCTGCGCATGAATTTCATAACAGGCGTTCAGTGCCGCACGCAAATCACGGGCAACATCCTGCGGCAGAATGACGTTGTCATTCACCCATGCTCGGACCGCCCTAATAAACGGCAATTCGGATTTGGTATTAGATTTTGCCTCTTCTTTTGGTTTTAACTCCGGATCGTCAAGCTTTTTACCCTCCGCCGTGCTGTCAGTTTTGCCCGCCATTTCGCGTGCGGTCTTTGTTACCGGTTCGGTCGTAGGGGCTTTGCCAGTCAGATGCGCGGCAAGTTCATCGAGGCCAAAGGCACTCGCTACGCTGCCCGGCAGTTTTCCGCATAGCTCATCAAAGGAATCAATGCCATATCCCCAGATGGCTGCAAGCGTCACCGAACTGCCAACGCGATTGACAACCATCTGTGAAATCTTGTCTTCGATCTCGGGAACGGCATTAATTCCAGCGAGATGAGTTGGCGGGAACTGCGTTTTTTCCGCTTCTGTTCTGCAATCACGCAGAATATCTAACAGGATGCGGTTAATGATTGTGCGCGGGTTAAAAATCAACTCGCCGCTGCTGTCGCGGCAATGCTTATTCGCAAGTGCCAGAATGGCACTGCGGTTATACGGGAAGAGCGGGAATTTCTTATTGGCAGAATAACCAAAATCTTCCAGTGCATTGGGTATATCATCACTGTGCCAGACAGGTGGCCACTGGGGTTTACCTTGCTCTGGACGGTTTTTTAACTCCTCAGAGCCAAACCGTGCGGCGTTCAGATAGCGACCGCAGAGCGAGACTATACGATCTTTATTATTGTCTTTATCGACGTTCTCGATGATCCACTCGTAGCCAGCACGCGTGATTAACGTTTCCTGGCGACGTTTATAGCCGGGATAATTGTCGGTGACTGCAATCACTGAGTGGACCGGACAAAGGGTTTGCACGCCGCCAGGCGCCGCTTCTTCGATCAGGCTGTCGATCAGGACATCTTCGATGGCGGAGATCGCCGCCATATCTTCCACCAGAATCACCAAGCGACGATTCAGTCGCAGAAACTCCTTGCGGATTTCCTGGAAAAGCTCCTGAAAAGAACCCCCATTGAAGGTAAAAAGGCGTTTGAAGAGTGACTTCAGCGAGGCATGCATGGCTTCATTGAGCACGCGCGCCGCACGAGCACGCGCTTCTACCTGGTCTGACTCGTGCAATTGAGAATGATTCAGGTAGCGACGTGCACGCGCGGATAAATCGTCAGGCTCAAAAACAAAATAGAGGTCTTCCGGTAGAAGTTCATATTTATCATGATTTTCTTCTCCTTCCTCCAGACCATTACTCATCCGACTGGCCAGTTTGAAAATGCAGTGCTCAGGCTTCAGCAGATTCTGTTTGAAGTTAGGGTCTGTAATCAGATCGCAGATACCGTTCTCTACCTCTTCAATGATGGTTTCCATATAGGTGAGTCGGTCTGATGGAATGTCTTTACCTTGTGCCTGCAGTGTTTTACCTTCCTCCATCACTGCTTTTTGCATGTCCTGCAACTGATGGGCCATCATGGTCAACAGCAGGTCTGCCAGATCTTTCGCAGGATATTGTTCCGTCACTTCATTAACACGCGTGCGTGCGTTGTCGAAAAATTCTCCCGTCAGATTTTTCAGGATGCGTAAAAGTACCTGTCGCAGACTGGAGTTTTTGGGAATACGGACAATTTCCCATTGTGCACGCTGGCCGTTTTCCGTCAGGTACATGTTGAACCTGCAGTCTAACCATCGTACCAGATGCGATTTTCCCATTCCCGAACGGCCAATTAAAGGGATGGCACGCTCCGTAATGAGTAACTGCTGGAACAGATCTTCGTCACGCAATATTTCATGATTTTCATTGACGTCGCGTCGGGTCAGTAGCATCGGTTCATGCACGGCCAGAAGCACATGATCCTCTAATTCTTCCGCTTCATTGCGAATGCATTGAACGATATTTTCCCTGGACGGCCAGTACTCCATCATGCTCATTGTGCATCCTCCCTCAGCGTGATTTGGCTAACCCGTCGAATTTTGCCGTCGGGTAACTGGAGTGAGGAGGCTTCTTCATCATCACTGCCGGTGGTGAGAATAATGCGCTTACTGATTTCAAGTCGTTGTAGCGCAATGGATGTGGTGGTGCAGATATTGTCACCTTCCGGAGAGATCCAGTCTTTTTCCTGCTGCATCACATCATGAACGAAGTTTCTGAACTGCCCGCCGTCCATCATCGGCATGACCTCCGCCATGTTTGCCATGAAGATTTTGGCGGGAAGAGTGCGTGTGTTGCCAAAGATTATTGGCAGAAAACATTGAATGGCCCGGGTGGGGTCGGTGACATAATTTCCGTCCGGCATTAGCTCGAGAAAACCTAGAAAACGGCCAAAGTCTCTTACTAACTTCGCGGTGTTTTCGTTTACCTTTTCACCTGGTAGCCATTTGTGTATTTTCTTTGTGATGATTGGCGGGGAGAGCGGTTCTTGACCTCCTGGCGAATGCTGCTGAAGGCTCAACAGACAACTCAGCACCCGCCATAACGGTTCGCATTCATTCCCATTGGCAACGCCTTTTTCGCGACAAGAATCAATCGCACAGGCAAGCAGGCGATGCGCCAGTGGACGTGCGTTTTCTTCAAGCGGTAACATCATTCTGTCGCGCATCGGCCATAGTCCCTGGTTGCACCAGAAACTCAAGTTCTCTGTGAATTTCCCCCACGCGTTATCGTTAGCTGGCAAGTTATCAGGGCGATAACGGGCGAGTAGAGTGTCCTGAGACAACGGTTCCTGTGCGCTTTGTAGAATGCGTTCAATTAGAGGAAGGAGTACCAGGACGCTCCCAGCACCTGCGTTATTAATTATTGACATGTTGTAGTTGCCTGATAAAAGTGTCCAGCGAAAGCGCATTACCTGCGCTTTCGCACCATGTACGATGTGGGAACTGAGGATCGGCGAGATGCTCAGGTGCAATAATAATTCGCTCAAAACGCGTCACGGGTAGATTCGGGAACGCATCGGCGGTGTTAGGGATGATCACGATCTCTGGTCCATCCGATGCAGGCGCTGTCATTTTCTGTGCGCTCCAGAAGTGCGAAAGCGAGTCCAGGTTGTTCTCTAACTGGAGGAACACTTGCCTGTCTGCACGAATAAACACATATTCGCCAGAGGTGATCAGTGACCGCAACGTTACACGAAGTTCCGTTAACAACGAATGCAACTTCATGTTTTCGTTGTAATACACTTTCTTTTCGGTGCCTACGAAGAGTGCTTTTTTCTTTGGCTCGGAACGTATAATTTGTACATCTGTGCCCACAGTGGGGGAAAATGCCCCTTTTCCTTTGTGGCGACACCCCGGACAACCTCCACAGGTTAACTCGGGAGGATGGTTTTGATATTCATAGAATTTCTGCAGAATTTTACACAGCGATTTGCCGGGATCCTCCAACCACATTTCCATTACCGTAAAGGCTGCCCGGCGGTTATTCAACTCGGACTGACGGATCTTCTCCACATGGGTGTTCCAGTGCGCTTCTGAATAATGCGCATCGTCACAGTGACGGATATGAACGTGGTTGTAGTAGCTTTCGAACCATTCACTTAGTTGCGTGTTGTCGTCATCCAGATTATCTCGAAGGGTGTCAGGAATTTTCGGATCATCAAAGACGAGTTTGATGAGTTTGGCCCTTTGCATTAACAGCAATGTCCGACGGTTCCAAGCTTCATTTTTATCGCCTTGGTGATCAATATGAACGGGCTTGATGTTTAGTGAAATCATGTAGTCAGCGATCGGACTTTCTTTGCGATCATCAAACATCGCTTTCCAGCGGGCAAAGCCTTTTTCTACGCCAATCAGCGTCTCAACGGCCAGTGATTTTGCCGTTTTCATTTGCGCCTTATGCCATACAAGGTGCACTTGGCAGGATCTACCGTCACGCCCGGCGCGCCCGCAGTCCTGGTAATAACGGTCGATACTTTCCGGAATGGCAGCATGTATGATGCTGCGAATATCCTTTTTATTCATTCCTACCCCAAAGGCTGAGGTGGCGACCATGATATCGAGTTGGTCATTTTTCCATTTAGAAATCAATTTCTTGCGATTGTTTGTGTCAATTTGTCCGTGGAATATGCCGGTTCGCCAGTAGCCTAGTTCGTGCAGACGGACAGACCACATTTCCGCATCTGTGCGTGTGGTGCAATACAAAATCAGCGGGCGGGGTAAGGTCATCAGCAGTTGTTCGACCCGCTGACGATGCGTGTTTTCATTTGCCTCATGATGCACAAAATATTCCGGCTCTGGGCGTAGGAAATTAGCTGACACTTCAATCAGTTCGCTATTTTCATCATGGAACTGCTCGATCAGAATGTTCCGAGTGCTTTTGCTGTACGTCGCCGAAAGTAGCAGTGTACGAAAACGGCATTTTCCCTGGGCTTTCAGTGAGCGAATCATAGGGGCAATCAGCTGAAAGTCAGGGCGGAACTCCGCGCCCCATTGATCGATCAAATGCGCTTCGTCGATGACGATCGCGCCAATCATACTCAGTCTGGAAAGCTCAAACAGCACAGGAACCAGAGAAGAGCGAACGGCTTCCGGAGAACAGAAGAGCACACGCTGTGTTCCCGCTTTGATTCTTTCCTTAATCGCCTGACGTGCGGGCTGATCTTGTCCTCCGACCCAGGCATAACTCCCACCATGATCTTGGTCGGCACCACGAAGCAGCTTTTGCATGTCGTCAGCCTGCTCAATAGCGAGAGCGACGGTAGGGACGATCACCAGCGTGAGGGTGTTTGTCGGTGCGCTGAGTACCTGGAGTTGGGTGAGAAGACTTTTACCGCAACTGGTGGGCAGGTTCACCAGCAACGTACAGTTATCATCAGACGTCAGTAGCGTCCGAATAGCGGCCTGTTGACCGAATCCCTGATAATGAGTCAGCCAGGGCTCCTCGGGTAGCAGGCGCTTCAGCGCAGGATCGGTCTCCGGGCGCAGTAAGTTCCTGCGGATCTTACGCAGATAGGTGGCTCTGGTCAGCGCTAGGTCTACCTCTTCAGCTAGTTGAATTTGTTGTGTTGCAGGCGACTTTGTCATGCCCCACTCAGGTGCTGGAACGTGGGTCAGTTCAGGCGGCAGGGGGAGCAACGGCGCGCTAATACCGCTCGCATGAGCCGCTCGTAATGCATCGGCGTAGCCGGCAAATATATCACCATGCCCTGCCGAGGCATCTGTGATGATCTGAATTAGTCTGTTCAGAAACTGATTTTCGATGCCATCCTTAAATGTGACCCCTTGGCTAAAGCAGGTGTTTAGTGCCTGCTGCAGGCGTGACCACTCTTCTTCCATCAGGCGATTTCCTCCAGTAGATTTTTGCTACACACCACAACGGCTTTGACGGCCATTAACTGGAGTCCGGCCTGATCACCGAGGGTGGTTTGTTGTTGTTCCCGATCATTGGCATAGACTCGCTCCACCATCTCTTTCCAGTAGCTCGGTGAAATAAGCTCTTCAATTTCTAGCCAGAGGTTAGGGCGCAGATTCATATCCGCATAGAATTTCTGCGATGTTTCGTGCTTGGCGTATTCGCCATTGAGAAGTTCCAGAACCTGTGGATTAGTCACTGGTTTACCTTCAGAGGAAAGCCAATGTTGCACAATAAGCGGGGGGGACAGTTCATCTGCTATGCGGCGTTGTGAGTAGGTATCCCCTATCTGGTGATGAGTGACAAGCCAGGTAGATTGGAAGAAGCAATTGGGTTCCTTTAGTTGCCCGGGGATCACCCGCAATATCGCCATAGAACTGCCCCTGGCGTCTAAGTTTAATAGTTGCCAGATCGTATCGACAAATGGCTGTCCGTACCGCAATGGATAAACGGTTGTCCCGTCGATAGATGGAATGCGTTCAGCACTCATCAGATGCGTTGACGGCGGGTTACCGCCTTCTTTATCGAAGCTAAGCATGCAGGTGGTGAGAAAGGTTTTAAAATCAACTAGCGTCCCTGTACTGCGGTCAGAAAGTTCAAACTGAAACTTGATGCCTTTTTCTGCGGTACCGGTAGCGCGAAAACGCAGTGCACGCGTGATCCAGTTGGTCAGCGTATTACATTGCGCTACCGCAAGATGATCGTCAGCGCTGATCTGTTGCGCAAAAATCGCTGCCTCGGCAATCTCGTCATCCATCGCCAGCAGTTTTTCCTGCATGTTAATTTTGTTCGTTTCATTGGCCAAAATACCCTGTTCGCCAGGGAATTCGTTGGCAATACGTTCAAGGGTCACCGGCCCTTCTTTGTAGACATTTCGCCACGCATTTTCCAGATAATTGTCGAGGACGAACTGGAGGCTGGCGATGGTGTTATTAAATACGCCAATGCTGTCTTTCAGAATGCTGGCCCATATGTTGCGTACTCCACGGTCAGCGTGGTTTTTCAGGATCAGACTCTGAACGGGTTTTACACCTTTCAGGTTTGCACTGTACCTGTTCAGACGACCAAGGCGCTGTTCAATGCGACTGCAAGAGCGCGGTAAACCGTAATGAACGGCCAGTCGCAGACCTCCATGGAGATTCAGACCATCTTCGCCGCTTTTATCACAAATTAGGACCCGAATGGGGCTTCCGTTTTTCAGGCACATCAGGGGGTGACCCGACTGATAACGCTCCTGCGGATACTCAAGCACCAACTCGAGCTTTATTGCCAGATGTTGGGCTAGATCCGGACGATCGCAGAAGACGATGGCTTTTCCTGTTGGATTCTTTTGCAGCCACTCATTCAGGGTGATGGCTAGCTTGTTATCAATTACCTTAAGTTCATTTTTTGCTGTAGAAACAATGTGTTCTAATAGGTCTCGTTCTTCCTGAGTGCGTTCCGATTCACCCAAATGCACTTTAGCGCGTTGCATGACGCAGAGCGGGCTTGACAGGAGATCGTCGATCCATAAGAGGTATGAGTCTTCATTCATTGCCCACTGCGTATTCTGTGGCAGTGAAGATAAGGAACGATACTCATCAATCAACTCGTCTAACGCTAACCCATCGCAATGCCAGTGACACTCTGCGGCTCCGTTGAGCCCGGGAAACAGAAGGTTCAGATTGAGGTTTTTCGTTTCATCGAAGCTGAGTGAAACCTGACGGCGGTTTCGCAACATACGATGATGAATGCGATAGTTTTCCCCTAGGTGCCGGCGAATATCCCGGATCCCTTCTTCGCGCTCCGGGGTATTTGGTGAAAATGTCCCAATAAGCGGGATGAGTTGTTGGCAGAGCGTCATCAGAATCGTATCTTCCGGGAACTGCTGCTGCAGTGTTTCCAGATTACGGCGTAAGCTGACGTTCGAGACGGTAGGCACTAACCCCGAGAAGATCCCGCCGAGGTTTTCACGATTTTTTACCAGTTCGGTAAAATCTCGCAGATGGGCTTCATCCACTTGGTAGGCTTCGGGATTAATACAGTGCAACATTGACAAAAAGTTCCTTTCATGCCCGTGCAGAGGGGTCCCGGTAAGTAACAGAACGTAGTGTGCTTTCCGACAAGCCTGAGCAATCAGGTTGAAGTCATAACGTACATCTTTGTCTTCTGACCACGGCCAGGAGGCAATCTGGTGAACCTCATCAACCACGATAAGTGAAGGTAGGAATCCTCGTTCAATCAAGGCGCAGGCATCAAAATGACTGCAAATCACGATGCCTTCTGCGACCTCATTTTGTTGCATACCCGTGAGGGCCGAGGAGGCATCAATAATCAATTGTTTCAGTTGAAAGCGTTCACCCAGTTCTTCCCGCCACTGGTTTACGAGCGGTGCAGGAACTGCAATAAGCATGCTGACGTGGCCAGTAGTTTCTAACGCGTGTTCACGGACGACCATACCAGCTTCGATGGTTTTCCCCAGCCCAACCTCATCGGCCAGAATATATTTAGGGTTTTTATCCTGAAGCACACGGCGCACCACCGCCAACTGGTGGGGCTCAAGTTCAACGGCGCTACTGGAAATAGATGCCATCGCCCGGCAGGCAGCACGTTGTTGGATGTAAGTTTCAATAAAGGCTTGGCGGTGAGGGAAAAAGAACGGCGCGTCGTTAGCTTGGTGGGCAAGGAAATCTGCAGGGTTTACTGGTGTATCCGGCGCTTTGTTCAGAACAAAAATTTCGTCGATTGGCAGCGTCGTACTTTCATCTTCGCGAAAGATGACGAGAAAATCCCCTTTGGGGCGCGAACCGCCAAATCGGGCTCTAGCCCATCGTTGGCTTTGTGGTTCAATGCAATAAATTACCGTCTCTTCGTGCGGGATTGTCGGGGTGAGTTGTTCTAAAGGAACTTTCGTTTGCCGTGCATAAGGTTGAGTCGGTGACTCAAAAAAAGCAACTATTGCATTGTTTGCGTCAATATCAATGCTGACGACTTTTCCGATGCCCTCAAAATGCTCAGAAATAACCAGCGACCCAATAGGTAATATGCTCATCATCACAATCCTTGAAATTGTCTTCGCATGAATGATTTGTGCGAAAAATGGACAGTCATGGGGTGAAGTAAGCGGTTTCCATGTCTGAACGGCACACATAGAGAAGCAAAAGTTCAGTCGATAGTGACAGGATACTGAGATAAATCCCATATTCAAGTGAAAAAAAACAAAGTTTTTAGTAAGTTCACAGATAATAAAATGATGTGATTAATTCACTTTGAGATGATTGATTTGTATAGAGAAATCCATTTTGCAACTGCTATTTTTTAGTGTTGACAGTATTAAGTTTGAGTTAAGGTAAGTTAGATTGAATCGATGAAAACTAGATGGCTAATTTATTGCGATATATTAAATATTTTTGTTGCATTAGTTAAATATAACAATAAATTTTAATAAGGCTAGGTAGCCAATATAAATTTGGCTACCTAGGTAAATTATTATTCACCGTGATAAATACAGCCTGCAGAGCATGTCTCTTTAACGACGACTGCGCTAAGGATTGGGAGTTGCGGCTTAATCTGATTCCAAATCCATTCAGCAAGCACTTCGCTGGTGGGATTCTCCAATCCAGGAATATCATTGAGATAGTAATGATCTAGGCGATCTAGCGTCGGCTTGAAAATGGCCTTGAGTTCAGCGAAATCAATAATCCAGCCTGCGTGTTTATCAACTTCACCGGTGATCTCAAGACGCACGACAAAGGAGTGTCCGTGTAAGCGACCACATTTATGACCGTCCGGCACATTGGGGAGACGGTGTGCGGCTTCAAAGGTGAAATCTTTGTATAACGTAGTTTTCATGGTGACCTCATTTTTTTGTTATACAGTAACAATAAGATGTAAAATTTTCTAGCGTTTATGGGTTAGCTATTAGCACGCTATTGATAGACAAAATTATTCTGAACTAACCCAACAGAATTGCTGGTCTTCCCTGCTGACTGCTATAGTGGCGGGGTGGTGAATCCACCAGTGAGGATGGGGGTTCAGTCAGAACTAAATGACATTGCTGCTCAACGCGAAAGAATGCTGGCTGACGTTTTTTCACCGGAAGCTGCTCGAACTGCATTTCCATTCTAAAATACCGATGTTGAGTAAGTGTTAGTGATGATGAGCATCTTAGTAGCAATGACTTATCGGTAAGAATCACATTTCATGACTGCAGTTCGAACAATTTGTTGATGGGTTACTCCGGCAACCCGCTCAGGATTGAGTAAAGGCAGGCTACGGAGTGATGTCGTTCAACCTGTACTTTCCGATTGTGGTATTCGCACCTGCCAATGATGATGCTGCTATTGAATGGCACTGCAACCTAAAGATGAAAGAACGCAGTTAACCTTCAGGGAAAAATGACGCCCGTTCTGGCCATGATCACGGGAGATACCATGTTATTTACTTTGGCCTGCAACTGGTTAAACGGCACAGTAAAAGAGCCCTTCTCTGTACGACTGATGATGGCAGAAGACATGTTGGTGACTTTGTTGTGTACACCCGCCGCCGTTTGCCATACGTCACTAATGGCCGTATTCATCTCCTGCAACGCATTATCAATAAGTGATGGATCTCGCACTGTCTCCAGCGTATTGAGATTTATCAACAAAATCATGTTACACCCCAGTGCGCTTACCCCCTCCCACAACCAGCGTAAGATAGTCGGTGGAGAATGACGACATGCCTGCTGACGCTGATGCGAGTACTCGCCAGTACGTTGCCAGACTTCGGTATGGAAACGCAGAATCAGTGACCGGTAATCGTTCAGGGTTTCATGGTATGGCAATTCAAGCATAAAACTGAACGCGACCAGCCGCGGGTAATGGTCCACAGCCTGTTGCAAAAATGTGCGGAGGTTAACCTCATCTGCCGTCACACCCACAGTAGTAAAAGATGAAGGATGGTTCATAGAATATTTTCTCATTCATTATCGGCAGGATCAGAGCAGCATCATGGGATTCAGGGACCTGCACCTGAGGTGGGTTAAATCAGCAACGCAAAATAGCCAGTAATGGTCTGACCTTGGTCGACGGATATCTATGGCATCATCATTGCTACTGATGGAGAGTCAGGCCCTCCCGATATTGGGACAAACAACGTCACCGGAAGCCACCGTGGTAGTGTCATGCAAGAAATGCGCTTCCCTGTACCCTTCAGCACGTACCAACACCATCGGGCTGGTGCAGTAGAAACAGTAAAGTTTCCCAGACGGTTGAAAGCGGAATTCTGCTGAGCTGACCAGATAGCCAAATTCATTTATGGCGCATTTGGCTGGTTTTTGTTTCCCTCATCCGAAAGGAATGCAGGCACAACTAGCTTACTAAAACTGGCCCGCCGCTGGCGGGTTTTTTATTGCCTGTTGACGCCATGGTTAAAGAGCGGTCGCCACTTTATCGCCATGTACAGGAAGGTAGTAATTTGATTGATTGAATTATAGTGTGGTAAATTTCAGGAAACAAAATTTCCATTAATGTTGATATCGACAACATTGATACAATGCTGTCCAATGTAGGGAAGGTTGCCAGTAACTAGATGATGAAGAGTTCGCTAAGACTAAAAACCAGTTCCTCATCTTTATCTGTATTATCTACTCATTGATGGCCGATTTTCGTTCACTTGGTTTTGCCCTGATTCGAGTCCCAAATCCAATGAATTTATGTGTTGATATCTGCGTTGGTACATCATTAATGTTTTTATTTATCTTATTTTTAAATCAAGGAATTAATCGTTATGTGCGAGTCCGGCCTTCGCCTTGGTCTGCTTTTTGTTTATTAAATTTGAAGCGCTGAATAATACTTTTTGCATTGTGAAAGGCTTTAATTAATTCATTTTGGCGTGAATGTTATGTTAATTTTGGTATTGTTGGTAGTAATGCCTTCATTTTTTCCTTATGCCAGTAGAATTTTTTTTGATTGGCATTTGTTAAGTTTTTAATCAAGAATTGATAGAAAAATGTCGAAATTATAGAGTATGTTTTAATGTTAATTATTATGTTATTTCAAATTATCTCCTGACTATTTTACTGAATATTAATTACGTAATAAAAGGCGCCTTTGGCGCCCCCCAACCTTCACCCCCTCCTCACCACTCGCTTCCCCCGCATCAATCCCTTCCTTTCCACCATCACCCCATCCTGATAATACCGGCTCGGCCATATCACTGACGGATGCACCCCCAGCGCATCAGCAATCAAATATTCCCCTTTCGGCCAAGGGCGCAGCAGGGCATTAGCGAGTGTTGGCGAACTCAAGCCCGCACTGCGTGATAGCGCAGCGAGCGACGTGCCTTTCTTGTGCAGGCCCGCGAAGATGTCGGCTTTATGCCAGTCTTTAGTCATGATTCCCTCCTGACGGTTTCTGTAATGTGATGAGCTAATAGTGAAATACTACGTTATTCGTAGCTCTATTTGCACCCTTAAAACTACGTACTGCGTAGTTTTGCGATTGTCACCAAGCAATCCTGTAAAATGATGCAATAAGTCATTCGTGGAATAGTGGTCTGCTAACTACGTTTCTCGTAGTATCGGAAGCGGTAAAAAGCTACGACTATCGTAGCTATGAACGACTCCGCAAATTACCAACAGATCTTTTGTGAACGCCTGAAATCAGCGCGTCTGGCAAAGAAACTCTCGCAGAAACAGCTCGGCATCCTGGCCGGGATAGATGAGTTCGTCGCCAGCACGCGAATCAACAGATATGAGAAGGGCGTTCATCAGGCGAGCATTGAAGTGGTACATCAGCTTGCGCAGGCGCTGGATGTACCACTGGCGTATTTCTATAGCGAAGAGGATGAGCTTGCCGCCTTGTTACTGCGCTGGCAGCAGCTCACCAAAGAGAGCAAAGCGGCAGTGGCGGCGCTGGTTAACGAGANNATCGGGCATTCCATAAACTCATCCCAGGCTTTGGTGCAGCAATCCATCTCACGCGGCTCGCTCAGCGCCATGCCGGGCGCTTTCGCCCACAACGCCTTCCACCAGGCACGGGAGAAAAAGTACCACTCCGGCGTCCAGAAGGGCTTCACCACCTCCGGCAGGTTGCCCTCGGAGTAATCGCCGATGAACCCCGGCACGGCCACGGCGATGTGCCCGCCGGGTTTCAGGTAGGGCAGCAGCTCAGGCAGCATGGTGTCGTTGCTGCCAAAGTACTGATACGCATCCACGCTGATGATGGCGTCGAAGTAATCGTGCGCGAACGGCATCTCCTTCGTGGCATCGAGGCGCAGGGGGAAGATGCGGTCATCCAACCCCAGTGCGGCAAAGCGCTGCGCGTTCTCGGTGGGGGAGATCCACAAATCCGCGGCGAAGACCGTCACACCGAACTTCTGAGTGAGCAAAATGGAGGAAATCCCCTTCCCGCAGCCGAGGTCCAGCACGCGCATGCCGGGCCGCAGGGGCAGCGAACTCGCCAGCTCCTCGGTAATGCGCATCGCGTTCGGGCCCATCATGGTCTCGCGCAGAAATGCGCGGTCATAGGCGTCGGTAAAGGGTGTAGTGGTTGTCATGGTCATCACTGCTCCTTAGCGATTATCCAGCTGGGCGCGAACGTTGTTCAGCCCGGTGGTGTTGATGCGGTACGGCTGACCCTTCACGGACTTAATCAGCTTTTTGGTTTTGAGNNCGGCGGTGACGCGGCCAGAGGCGTCGCGGGTGTGGACGATGCGTCCACCTTTGGCGAGTACGTGTAAGGTACGTTGTTCCTGACGGGATAAATTCATACTGAAACCTGTAAATCATCATGTGCAAAACGTGCAAACACCCGGCGGTGCCCGCATTCCATTTCAGCGCAGTGATAATCAGCCCGGCCTGAACAGGTCGGCTAACTGATTATCAGATGATTACATTTTCCAGCATCGAAGCCTCGGTATACGTAGATAGGTATTAACGTGGTGAATGTTAACACATGAAGTTTGTGTGGGAATAATTTGTCTTAAGGCGTGTGATCGCGATCGGGTTAATCATGCTTATCATCTGTGATGATTTTCGCTGCCTGGCCGGATAACCCCTTAAAAATGGCTTTACTGATGTGTTCGGGGAAATCCACAGGTAGTTCTACCGCTACAGTGGCGATAACGTCCTCCGTTTGATTGGCCATCTCCTGCATGAGTCTGCGTGCCATATCGGGTGAAAAACCAACATGCGCAGCCGTACTGATAAAATGCCGTGGCTGAATCAATGAGAAGTGGTACTGCCTATTCTTCCCCTGTAGCGCCATCGCCATTTTGGCTTTTTTGCGTGGGATGCTCGCCGCGCCAAAAATTGGAAATGCAGACATCACATCATATAAAGGGGTCAGGCGGAATGAGGATTCAGGTTCGATGAACACGCTGAAATTTTTCCCGTGACCGTCGATTGCCGCCAGCATCCAGAAGAGGATCTGCGATTTAAAGAACATCTCGCGGTCCGGTGTGGCAAGGCGTGAACCTAACAGCAACTTCATAGCATCCGCGATGCCTGGTCCTCCGTATGACTCATATTTTAGCGCCGGAGCAACCCCTAATGCCTGGCAAAAATCCTCCTGAGGCAAGCGCATCAGCCAGCCATCGCGGGACCATCTGCGATCAAAACGCTCGACAATCAGTACCTTTTTTTGACCAACTGTCGCCAGTTCAGCATGAGCAACCGGGAATCCAAAGGCTTTCGCAATGCGCAGGCACAGCCATTCGTTTTCACAGCTCTCACTGAGATCGATATTGTTCTGTTCTATACGGCCAATCGGCAGTTTAAAAATGTGACTTGTCGGCGTGCTGCCCAGCGGCCTTTGCCAGCGGTCCTGGTACCAGAGCAGCGCCGTTTTTTCCTGAGCGCCTGCGAGAGAGTTCCTTGCCCTTGATTCGGCTGTGCTGGAGAGGAAGTGACAATGAAATGGCGCGTGAACCGGGCTCAGACAGCCATTCATGTGCGTACTGAAACGACATCGCACCGCTGCCATCCCGGTACAATGTACCCACCACATCGCCGTTCATTGCGACGGTCAGCGTTTTTGTTCTCATGCTTTACCATTCCTTCGTCCAGACTTTTTCCTCATCCAGTGTGGAGCCTTTTTTGACCACATGCAGCTCCAGGTCCAGGGCTGAAAGGATCTTAAACAGCGTTTCTAGCTTGGTGGATTCTGGTCTGTTTTCGAAATCAGAAACTGTGGTCTGTTTGATCCCGATAAGCCCAGCGGTATAGGTCTGGGTCTGCTTGCTCAGTTTGCGTTGGTCTTTGACTGCACTTGCCAGTGAGGCGGGAGAGGTCACTTTCATTATTATCCCCTTTAGCGGCTATTTAAAGAAAAACCCCTACAGGGGATAAAACAAGATTATCCGCTAAAAGGGATAAATGCAATTTAACCGCTACAGGGGATGAAAAACGTAAGCACAGTTCTGAACTCTGCGACCACCTTCCCAACTAAATCAGGTGGGGGCAGGAAGGGGTTTATTCACAAGATGAGGGCGTTATACTGCGTAAGTCCTCGTTTTGGAAAGGAATGGAGCATGAGCTATTACAATTCGAATGCCATCTATGACAGTCTTGGCCACACGCCGCACTACTGCTGGACGGTGGGGAATGCCTGGATTCTGGTGTATGGCGATCACAACTCCGATCCTAAATTAATCGTTTTTGCCCACGGTAAATCCTGGCTGGAAGATAAAAGAGTGCTGGCGGTAGTGGCGGTCCTCTCCCGCTGGGCAAACCTTCCCAGCGTGCGTATTGAGTTTGACGACAGTGTTGATGAGATTGAGCGGGTCAGGCTTCATCTCGATACCGAAACTCAGCAGGACATTACATTGCCGCAGCTCAAAGCACTCTTCGCCGAACGCGGCGTGCCGGTGAATTCCGATAACTTTGCCAAAGCCATTAATGACAAAGAGAGCAGTGCGTACCATAAGTGGCAACGCGCATCGCTGGGCAATATTACGGTAAGCGATATAGACCTGGTGCGGATCGATAACCGCAAGATGGTTGCCATTCTTGAACTCAAACGCTCGTTCAAATCGCTGAATGACTGGAGCCCTTACCAGGCCGATTACCCCAACTTCCGGCTGATTAACAACGTCTGCGTCAGAGCCGGGCTGGGTTTCGTAATTGCCTACAACGTACGCCATACCAAACCGGTATTCCACGACGATCCGTCGCAAATAAAACTCTACTACTACGACGCGGATTTCAACGTCACGCAGACAAAAATCGTGCCTCTGGCAGATTTCCAGAGCTCGAATTACTGAGGCTGAAGGGGAAGGGGGATGGACTGTACTCAACGCGACCCCGCTGTTACTGAAATGCAGGAAATTACAGCGAGGGTTTTCGGGTCCGGCTGAAAATCGAC
>DFPL01000015.1 GCA_002377245.1 Enterobacteriaceae bacterium UBA3516 | reverse complement strand
GTCTGGCCGCTATGACTGGTCAGAAGTGCGCACCATTGACTTCACCGCCTCGGATGCACTTACCCAGCAGAATGACAGCAAATTTACCTGGCGTACCGGCTTACTCTACGCGTTCGATTTCGGCCTGTCGCCGTACGTCAGCTACAGCACCTCGTTTGAGCCGAACCTGCAAACCAACCGCGCACCGGGCGTCGCACCGTTCAAACCGACCACCGGTAAGCAGACGGAAGTGGGACTGAAGTACCAGCCAAGGGATAACACGCTGATGTCGGTTGCCGCATACGATCTGCGCCAGACCAACGTACCGACCTACAACAGCACGGAAGGCTGGTTTGAAAACGCCGGTGAGATCCGCTCAAAAGGGGTGGAAGCAGAAATTCACTCTACCCTGTGGGATAGCTGGAACATGATTGCGTCCTACACCTATACCGATGCGGAAGTGACCAGCACCACGGTCGCAGGCGTAAAAGGTAAAGTGCCGCAGCGCATTCCCACGCATATGGCCTCTGCCTTCACCAGCTACACCCTGCCCTCTGGCCCGCTCAAGAGTCTGACCGCCGGTGTGGGCATGCGCTACATCGGCACCAGCTATGGTGATGCGAAAAACACTTTCAAAGTGGCATCGGTGGATTTGTATGACGCGATGCTGGGGTACGATCTCGGCGAGCTGAACGGCAATCTGAAAGGGGCCACCGTGCAGTTTAACGTTAATAACCTGGCGAACACCAAATATGTGGCATCCTGTGCCAGCGACACCGCCTGCTTCTACGGCGTGGGCCGCACGTTGACCGCCACCGTGAACTATTCCTGGTAACCCCTGGCTGATAAAAAAACCGGCTGGGTGACAGCCGGTTTTTTATTAATGCGTATGCGGGTGGTTTTCTTTACGGTAAGCGCCCGGTGGCTGATGGAAGGTACGGGTAAAGATCCGCGTAAACGTCTGTTGCGAATCAAAGCCATACTTGAGGCAGATATCGTAAACCTTCTGATCGGTGTTCAATAAATCCTGCGCCGCCATCGAGAGCTTTCTTTCCCGAATATAGCGCCCCAGACTCTCCCCTTTGTACTGCAAAAATAGCCGTTGCAGGTGCCATTTTGAGTAGCCCGAATGGCGGGCAATATCGTCAATCCGTAATGGTTGATGCAAATTATCGTCGATCCACCCGACGATGGTGTCGATAACCTGAGCGGAAATAGTCATGTTACGCTCCCCTCTGCTCTTCGAAATAAACCGTTATTCCCACCAGGCCCGGAAGCCTTGTGTGCTGTCTGCCGCCAGAACCGGCTCGCCCAGGGTGGGGGTCAACAATCGATACCCTTTACCCTGGCTTGCTGCCGCCAGTCGTTTGTAAGGATCGTTCCAGGTGTGCTTTGCCAGCACAAAACGTCCGGCGTGGCCCGGCAAAATTGCCTGAGCATGAAGCTCTTGTGCTGCCAGCGCCGCCTCCTCAGGCATCATGTGGATGTACTTCCAGTCCTCGTCGTACTGGCCGTTTTCCAGAATGGCCAAATCCACCTTGCCAAATTGCTCGCCAATCGCTTTGAAATGCGGTCCGTATCCGGTGTCGCCGCTGTAATAGAGCGTGCGCTCAGGGGTCACGAACATAAAACTGGCCCACAGCGTCTGGTTGCGCTTGAGCCCGCGCCCGGAGAAGTGCCGCGCCGGAAGCACATGCACGTCAACACCGTCTGCGAGCGTGATTTTTTGCTGCCAGTCCGCTTCCTGAATGATCTCCGGGTTCATACCCCAATAGCGCAGGTGAGAACCGACGCCCAGCGGGGTGATGACATGTTTGATTTTTGGCATCAGCGCTTTGATGGTGGCGTAATCGAGATGGTCATAGTGGTCGTGGGAGATCACCAGCAAATCGATTTCCGGCATGCTTTGCGCCGTCCACGGATACTCACCGGCAAACGCTTTGTTCAGGAAGGAGAACGGCGCCGCGTAATTGCTTAATACCGGGTCAATCAGAATACGTTTGCCCGCCAGTTGCATGTACCAGGAGGAGTGCCCCAGCCACACCACGGTATCTTGTGCCAGCGGTAAGCTTGCCAGATCGGTGTTTACCAGCGGCAAGGGCTGCTGTGGGCGCGCGTTTTCACGGCGGGTAACGAGAAAATCCCACATTGCCGCAAGCATATTTTTCTGCCCGGTGTAGTTGGGCGTGGGCAACTGATTCTGAAACTCACCGTCACGGTAGTGTGGCGACTGCTCGACACGCGTGCGCTGCTCACCCTGAGGCGGCTGACCGAACCCGGCGTTTAACACAAATGGCAAACTGGCGGCTGAAACAACGAGCATAATGAGAACCACGCTAAGCAAAAGACGTTTCATCTTCCCTTCCTGAAAGCGGTTCCCATCCGTTGGAACGCCAAAATGTGTTAGACTTGATTATGAGTGAGTAAGCACTCATTATAGAAATGAATAGAAAGTCGTCAAGATGATTTTCGAAGTTTGATATTGAACGTTGCAGCGCCCCGATGGGCATGTTCCAATTGCGGTCTTTAAAATCCGATGAGGGAGTGAGAAGTGGCTCGTCCTAAGAGTGAAGACAAAAAACAGGCATTACTGGATGCGGCTGCCGTCGCTATCGGTCAAGCTGGCATTGCGGCCTCAACGGCGGTGATTGCCCGTAATGCAGGTGTCGCTGAAGGCACCCTGTTTCGCTACTTTGCCACCAAAGACGACCTGCTCAACGCACTCTATCTGTATTTGAAATCCGATTTGTGTCGCACCATGATCGACGGCCTTGACCGCTCAGTGACCGATCCCAAAGTGCATACCCAGTCTATCTGGAACAGCTACATCGACTGGGGGATTCGCCATCCGACCGGGCATAACGCCATTCGTCAGATTTCGGTGAGTGAGAAAATCACCCCCGAAACGCGCCAGCAGGTTCAGGAGATGTTCCCGGAGCTGCACGACATTTGCCACCGCTCCATCACCCCGGAGTTTCTGTCAGAAGAGTACTCGCCGTTTGGCGATGCCATTTTCCTGACGCTTGCGGAGACCACCATGGACTTTGCCAGTCGCGACCCCAACAAAGCGAAAGAGACCAAACGCTTAGGCTTTGAAGCGATGTGGCGCGCGTTGACCTGCGAGGAAGCCCGTGGACAGTAAAACCCTGCAGGGCCTTGCCCACCGCATTGCGCTCGAGTTGCCTTTTACCGACCACTGCTGGCCGTTTGGCCCGGAACATGACGTCTTCAAAGTGGGCGGCAAGGTATTCATGCTGACCAGCACCGCCCACGGCAGACCGATGGTGACGCTGAAATCCGACCCACAAAAGTCGCTGCTCAATCAGCAGATTTACCGCAGCATTGAGCCGGGTTATCACATGAACAAAAAGCACTGGATCTCGGTTTATGCCGGGGACGATATCAGCGAAGCCCTGCTGACCGACCTGATTAACGACTCGCGCAATCTGGTGATCGATACTCTTTCTCGTAAGGATCAACAGCGCCTGCGCCCACGCTAATCCCGCCGCTCTCCTGTTCGCCACCGTCAAAACGCGTTACCGTAGCGGTTCGATGACTGACAGGAGTAACATGCGTGGAACTGGCGATTTATCAAGTTGATGCCTTTAGTAAGGGGCCTTTTTCCGGTAACCCGGCCGCAGTATGTATCACCCCCGACGCTCTGGCTGCCAGCACAATGCAGCAGATTGCCGCTGAGATGGCGGTGTCGGAAACCGCTTTTTTGACCCTCAACAACCGGCAGTTACGCTGGTTTACCCCTCTTGCTGAAGTTGACCTTTGCGGCCATGCCACCCTCGCCACCGCCCATATTTTGCGCCAGACGGGTCAACTAAAGGTGGGAGAAAGCATCGAATTTACCACGCTCTCTGGCCCACTCACTGCCACTGCGCGCGAAGAATCCATTGAGCTTGATTTTCCGCTGGCGCAACCCGACATGCGCCAGGTTACGGATGCACGCATTCTGGCAGCGCTGGGTTTGCACGAGCGTGAGATTGTGGCCTGCGGTAAATTCGGGGCTAAAGCGATGCTGGTTGTTGAAGATGCACAGCGCATTGACCGTCTTAAACCGGATTTCCAGACGCTGGCGGCGCTGCCGGGGCGGGGTGTGGCGGTGACCGCGCCAGGTCACGGAGACTGGGATTTTGTCTCCCGCTATTTTGCCCCCTGGGTGGGAGTGAACGAAGATCCGGTCACCGGCTCGGCCCACTGCGCCCTCGCCGCCTACTGGTCCGAACGTCTGGGTAAACGTTCACTGCGGGCCTGGCAGGCTTCCGGGCGGGGCGGCGAATTGCACATTGCGCTCACCGACTCAGGCCGGGTGCTGCTGTCCGGCAAATCCCATACGGTGCTTGCCGGCACACTGTTTATTTAGGTTCTGCGAACCAGGCTAACGCGCGCTCGCCCTGCTCATCTATCGGTAAATAGACCAGCAGTCGCGAGCCGTTACGCGGTGCGGAATACCAGTACATTTGCTGCAATGAAAACTCACCCAGCTCCGGGTGAGTAAAGGTTTTCACCTGATTTTCCACCCCGCGCACGTCGTACCTTTTATGCCAGAGCGAGGCGAATTCCTCAGAGGCCGCACAAAAGCGCGCCAGTTTGGCTTCCCATTGTGGGTCGCCCCGATGCTCTGCCATCGCCGCACGGAAATAGGCGACAAAGGTTGGCAGAACGGACTCGCGGCGACCAATGCGGCTGCGCCAGGTCGGGTTAGTCAGATAGAGATAAATACAGTTGCGTTCATCTTCCGGCATCGCAGCGAAATCCACGCCCATCATCCGGGAAAATGCTTCGTTCCAGGCGATAATATCAAAGTTCGACTTCTGAATACTGGCCGGTTGTGGCAGCAGGCTGTCGAGCATTTTGCGCGTACCGGGGCTGATACCTTCGCACTGCGGCACCAGCAGAGGTTCTGCGGGGGTTAATCCGGCGAGTAAAAACAGGTGGCGGGTTTCGGTTGGTGAACACTCGAGGGCACGGGCTATCGCCTGCATCACGCTCGCAGAGGGGTTTACCTCCCTGCCCTGCTCGAGCCAGGTGTACCAGGTTACCCCCACATCGGCGAGCAACGCCACTTCTTCCCGACGCAGGCCCGGCGTGCGTCGCCGCCCACTGCGCGGTAGCCCGAGACGTTGAGGATCCAGACTTTCCCGGCGTGAGCGTAAAAATGCGCCCAGTTGTTTGCGTTTCTCATCCTGAATGTTCAATACAGGATCGCGCTCTGACATCACCGACATACCACCTCCAGCAGGGTAGTGCCAGTACCAGTATAAGCAAGAACTGGTACCCGTTTTTCATATCAGCGATGCTACGTCCATCTGATGAATGACGCAATGGAGTAACCATGAATACGTCTGCTGTTTCATCCGGTCGTGCGGCCCTGATACTGCTGCTGACCGGCCAGATGTTGCCGCTGATTGACACCTCAATCACCAACGTCGCCCTCGACTCCATCACCCTGTCGTTGCATACCTCCACAACGCAACTGGCGCTGATTGTTGCGCTTTACGGCGTGGCCTTTGCCGTCTGCCTCGCGATGGGCAGCAAGCTGGGGGATAACTTTGGTCGTCGTAAACTCTTTATGTGGGGAGTGGCGCTGTTTGGTCTGGCGTCACTGCTTTGCGGGCTGGCTAACTCTATCTCCGCCCTGCTGATTGCCCGCACGTTGCAGGGCATGAGTGCTGCGCTGATCATGCCGCAGATTCTCGCCACCTTGCATGTGACCTTAAAAGGCCCGGACCATGCCCGCGCCATCAGCCTTTACGGCGGCATCGGCGGCGTGGCCTTTATTATCGGCCAGATGGGCGGCGGCTGGCTGGTCTCAGCCGATATTGCCGGACTCGGCTGGCGCAACGCCTTCTTCATTAACGTGCCGATTAGCCTGCTGGTGCTGGCATTAAGCCCGCGCTACGTACCTGAAACCCGCAGTGACACCCGCACCCGCATTGACTGGCAGGGCACGTTTACGCTGGCGCTGATGTTATGCTGCCTGTTATTTCCGCTCGCTCTGGGGCCGGAAATGCACTGGCCGTGGCAGAGCCAGGCGGCGCTGCTGGCGATTATTCCGCTCGGACTCTGGATGCGCGCCGGGGCATTACGTCAGGAGAAACGCGGTCTGCACCCGCTGATGCCACCGCGCCTGCTGAAGCTGCATAGCATTCGCTTTGGCATGCTGATTGCCCTGCTGTTCTTTACGGTCTGGTCCGGTTTTATGTTCTGCATGGCCTTAACGTTACAGGCGGGCATGGGCATGGCGCCCTGGCAGTCCGGCAACAGCTTTGTGGTGCTCGGCGTGACCTATTTCGCCTCCGCCTGGTATGCGCCAAAACTGATCGCCCGCCACAGCATGCGTTCTATTCTGCTGAGCGGTATTGCCATTCAAATGAGCGGATTGATGGCGTTACTCGCCACCCTCTGGCTCACCCATGGAAAACTGAGTGCGCTGAATCTTGCCCCGTCGACTGCGCTTATCGGCTACGGTCAGGCGCTGATCGTGAACAGTTTTTATCGCATCGGGATGCGTGATATCACCACCGGTGACGCCGGGGCGGGCAGTGCCATTCTGAGCACCCTGCAACAGGCAACGCTGGGACTGGGCCCGGCGCTGTTAGGCGGACTGTTTATGCACGTACTTAACCGCACGCAGGGAAATTACAGTGAGGCGCTGGCCGGTATGCTGATTGCCGAAGCCGTGATGATGCTCCTGCTGGCCGTCGCGGCCATTGGCGCACGACAGCAACTGGCTCCCCGCTGCCCGGCGAACTGAACGGCGTCAGACCTTTGAGGGCAGTTTCGCCACCAGTCGCCAGCGGAACCACAGTTGGGCCAGCAGAATCAGTACACCGCCGAGGATTTTTTGCAGCGGCAGGCGTTCGCTGTACCAGAGGGAGGCAGCAATCACGGTGAGCAGCGGCTCCAGTACCATAATTAATGCCGCGCTGGCGACGGCGGCATACTTTTGCCCCTGAATTTGCAGGCCAAAACGCAGGCTGGTGGCGATGAAAATACTGGCGACCAGCCACATCGCAGTCGAGGCGGTAAACGGTTGGGTCCAGTGTTCGAACAGCAGCGAGAAGAGCACCCCCACCGCCCCTGTCACCGCCAGTTGCACGGTGGTGAGTGGAATGAGCGGCACCTCGCGCGCCACGCGACTGGTGTAGCAAAACGAGATGGATTGGACAAACGCCGTCAGTAGAAACCAGCCCTGGCTCGGGTGAAACACAATGGGGG